>JAQGHQ010000357.1 GCA_028288765.1 Gemmataceae bacterium
CGAGGACCGGGTGACCGCCCTGGAGCGGATCACCAAGCACAAGGCCCGGTTCGGGGAGTACCCGCCACCCCCGGAGGACGACCCGGACGAGGACGACCCGGGGCCGGACGGACCGGGGGGTGCCCCGCCCGGCGGCGGGCCGGAGGCGGGGCGGCCGCCCGACCCCTCGCCGAACCCGGAGCCCGCGGTGGGAGTGCCGTCTCCGCCGTCGGGCGTGCCCGGGCCGGGGATGCGGGCACCGGAGGAGGAAAAACCGGCCCCGGGGCTGCCAAACCCTGACAAACGCTGCCACGACCCGCTCCCCGGGGCGGGGTCCGTCGGAGAGCGGCCGGACCGGGCGGGTGCCGCGGGCACCCCGACCGACCGTCGGAAGGACCGGGCGACCGGGTCCCGGCCGGGTGGTCCGGCCCCCGCGGCGCGCGAGGAGAAGACCGACCCGTCTCGGTCGCCACCCCACCTTCTCCCCGGTGCTCCCCTCCCCCCACGTTCCCACGCCCCGCGTGGAAATGAGGGAAGCAGAGCCGGTGTCGCATCCGGCGAGACGTGTCCCAATCTTAACCAATTACCTCGATCGTCTTGTCGGAAGACGTGTGTGAATCAGGGGCTCGGAAGCGTTTGTAGGAAGTGCGCAAATGCTCTCGGGCGGGTGGTTTTCCCGCCCCGTCTGTCCGGATCGGCTCGGAGGGGATGGGTGTCACCCGAACACCCTGCGGGCGAGGGCGGCGACGGTGCCTCGGACGCTCGCCCGCCGGACCTCCGGGGCGTCCGTCTGGCTGGCCTTCGGCCGCTCCACACACGCCAGCAGGCACAGGACCAACAGGGCGAGGGCGTACCCGCTCCAGGCTACATCCAGGGCGGTCAGGGTGGTCACCGTCACCACTTCGTGGTACCCGGTCAGGTTGACGGTGACCCCGCCCACGATGACCGCGGCCAGGGCCGCGAACGGGCGGGCGATCGGCCACTGCACGACCACCCGGTCACGGGACTGACCCTTGGCCGTCACCTGGAACGGCCTCCCGAACGGGCGAACCACCGCCTTCGCCAGGGCGGCGGTGAAGTGGAACGCCCCGAGCGCCCGCTGGACGGCACTGATCGGCGGCATCACCCGCCCCTCCGACAGCCAGTACATCAGGATCCAGGTGGCAACGACCCGGGGGAGGAGGACCAGGTACATCCCCTCCCCGGCCCCCGGGATGGCCGACACCCCGGTCAGCCAGAACACCGCCGGGGCCAGGAGCATGAGGATGGTAAACGGGTAGGTCAACCAGTACAGGATCGGCTCGAGGTAGAACAGGCGGTCCCAGGCGGACAGCCCGCGGCCGCGGACCGGGCCGGTCTTCAGGTACACATGCTGGATCGTCCCGGAGCACCACCGCGCCCGCTGCTTGATGTACTCCGGGACGCTCTCCGGCGCCAACCCGACGGCCAGCGGCTCGTTCAGGTACAGGGTTCGCCACCCCCGCCCCTTCAGCACGTACGAGATCTCCAGGTCCTCGCAGATCGACGCCTGCGGGAACCCGCCGAGCTCGGCCAGCCGGGCCCGCGGGACGACCCACCCGCTGCCGACGCAGAACGCATTCCCGTACGCGTCCCGGGCCGACTGGACCATCGTCATGAAGAAGTACTGCTCCTCGGTCCACGCCCGCGACCCGAGCAGGTTGTACTGCACCGGGTCCGGGTTGCGGAAGTGCTGCGGGGTCTGGACCAGGGCCACGTCCGGCCGGAACAGCAGGAACCCGAGGGTCCGGTACAGGAAGGTCGGGCGCAGCTCGAAGTCCGCGTCGATCACCAGCAGGTACTCGCCGCCGGTCCGCGGGAGGGCGTAGTTCAGGTTCCCCGCCTTCCCGTGCTCGTTGGTCGGGCGGGCCACGTACCCGACCCCGTACCGGGCGCACAGGTCCGCCAGCCACGGCCGCTTCCCGTCGTCGAGCAGCCACACCCGGACCCGGTCCCGCGGGTAATCCAGGGCGATGGCCGCCCGGATCGTCCGTTCCAGGATCTCGGCGTTCTCGCTGTACGTCGGGACGAGCACGTCGACGGGCGGGAGGTCCCGGCCCCGCAGGCGGAGGGCCCGCTCGTGCCGGTCCGCCTCGGCCGAGTGGTCGGTCAGGCGGACCAGCACGGACAGGCTCCACACCTCGTGCCCGATGGCGACCGCCTCGGCCGCAAAGAACGCCCACACCCACAGGACGGCCGGGCCCCAGTCGAACCCCGGCAGGGTGTCGGCCCACCGCCAGGCGAGGTACCCGGCGGTGAGCCCGTGGAGGAAGAGGACGGCGGCCAGCCGGGCCGGGGCGCGGCGGGCCGGGGCATCGGCCACGAGCAATACCAGCCCGGCGGCCAGGGCGGCGGTGACGGCGATGGCGTCGTGCGGCACGGGTCAGAACCTCATCCGGGTGAAGAGCCACTCGACGCCCCGCTCGACCAGGGTGGGGTCCGCCCCGGTGATCAACACCCGGGCGTGCCGGCCGATCAGGGCGGCGTCGGCGACCGGCGGGTCGAACCCGATGACCACTTTCACCTGCTTCACATCCCGGTCGGAGAGGGAGAGGGCGAACCCCGCTTCGACCTCGTCCGGGTTCGGGGTGCGGACCGCCCGGACCCGCCCGGTCAGGGTCGTCCCGCCGGTCAGGATGACCGTCGCCCGGCTGCCGCGGGCGACCGAGTGCAGGTACCGCTGGTGGAGGAGGGCCTCGACGAACACGGTCGTCCCGTCGGCGACCTCGTAGACCGCCTCGTTCTCGGCGACCGTCTGCTTCAGGTTCCCCGGCCGCTTCCAGACCACTCCGGACACCGGGGCCGATACGGGGGCGTCCGTCAGCTGGTCGACCCGCCGCTCCTCCGCGCGGACGGCCTCGGCCATCGGCTCCAATAACTGCTCCGTCTCCCGCAGTTCCGCCCGGAGGCGGGGGATCTTCAGGGCCAGGTCCCGGACCTGGATCTGGGGGTGCGAGGTGTCACGGTTCAGGAACAACCCGGCCTCGGCCGCGCCCAGATCCTCGGCCGTGCGGCTCAGGGCCGCCTGCTCCAGGTCGATCTTGGCTTTCGCCAGGGTAACCCCGTCCCGGTTGGCGTCATGTTCCTGGACCCCGACCGCGTGCCGGACAGACAACTCCTGGACCCGGCCGAATTGCCGCTGGGCGCCATCGTGTTCGATCTCCGCGATCCGGACCCGGGCCTCGACCTCGCGGTTCGTGGCCCGGAGGGTGGCGACCATCGCCCGCTTGTACCGCTCCAGCTCCGCGAGGCAGGCGGCCTCGCCGGCCAGTGTGTCCTTGAGGTCGCGGTCCAGCCGCTCCCGGCGGGCGATCAGTTCGGCCCGGCGGGTTCGGAGGGTGGACAGGTGGGTGGGGTCGAACCGCCGGCCGGCAACCCGCATCAGGGGCTGGCCGGCGGTGACCGGGTCGCCGATCCCCCGGGTCAGTTCGGTGACGTCGCCGCCGATCGGAGCCCGGATCTGAACCGTGCGGGCGTTGACGACGGACCGGCTGGTGACCGGAAAGAGGAACGGGACTGCCCAGAACCAGAGCACGACCAGGAGGAGGACGAGTGCGGCGGTCCGCCGGGTCATCCGGCCCAGCCACCCGGCCGACCACCGCCCGACAGACCGGGCGGGAGTGGTATTCAGAGCCTCGGGGCGCGAGACATGGGGCGGGGCGACGTTGACCGGGTGGATTACCGTGTCATGGACCGGGGCGACCACAGTGGGAAAGTCGGACCAGGCGCACCCGGGGGGCAGGGTGCCGACCAGAACCATCTCGGGGTCGCCGGCCGGTTCGCGCGCGGTCGCGCCGTCATCTCGCGATCGAGGCGTGGAATTCATACCAGGGTCCTTCCTTGAATCAAGTCGCGGTGTTGTGGATCGCAAATAACGAACAAGAGAGAAGTGGGAGAGTGACCGGTTGGGAGAAGGGCGAGAGGAGAGTGACCGGTCGGGAGAAGGGCGAGAGGGGGGGAGAGCCCGGATTCCGGGTCCCTCACCCTTTGCAGGTCGCGCGCCGCAGACAGATGAAAAACCGCCGGTCGGGGACTGCCGACCGGCCGAGATCTCCTTGCGGGCGATTCCAAAATGTAAGTCTTACTCCTTCTCGGTTTAATGGCTCTGCTCAAAAGCGTCCAGGTGAAAACTTGCCCATGACACCCTTTCGGAGCCTATTTTCCACGGTATTTTTCGTTTCACGGTGCAACAAAACTTGCCATTATCCGCGAATGAAAAACCGACAGCGTCTGATGGACGCATATCAGTTCAAGAGCCTCACTTTCATGCTCCCCCGGGGGCTGAAACCGCGAGAAAGTTACCCATACGCTTTGGAGAAAAGCCGGTTAAGTGGGACGAGCCGGCCGCGGGGGTCAAACAGGTCGCCGATGCCCGAGAACGCGATCGTGGCCAACATCCTGGATCACTCGGCCGAGGCTTACTGCGTACCCGGCCGAGGGGAGCACGGTCGGCCGCATAACTGGTTCAGTAGCGGGAGGAGGGCGGAGACGAGAACCGAAGGGGGTTGTACGTCAGCTACTTCCGCCGGGCAGGTAGGGGCTACGGGTTGGGGGATGAGAGGGGTCTGTAGGGCAACTGCACCGGAATCTGCACCGCCACTACTGGCCGAAGTCCCTATACTGCCTTCGAACGTGGGCTTTTCTGAGGGTAGTTCTTGTCCCCGCGGGGTCACTCCGAACTCCGAGAGCCCACGGATGAGTGTCCGTGGGCTCTTGTACGTCCCGCCGCCCGCTCCCCGTCGAACCGGAGAAGATGCTGATGAACATCCCGTGGTGGGGCTACGTCATCCTGGCCGGACTGGCCTGGGGCACGTACGTCCCGATCATCTTCTTCGGCGGGCAGCTGTTGAGCCCGCTGAGCCCACAGGGAAGCCCGATCGGAGTCGGCGGACGGCTGGCCTCCATCCTGTGCGTCGGGGTCGCGTACTTCGTGCTGGCGGTCCTTGTCCCGATCGCCCTGATGGCCACCCGGGACGACGCCAGGCCGGACTGGAAGGGGGTCGGGCTGGTGTTCAGCGGGCTCGCCGGGGTCGCCGGGGCGGTCGGCGCGATCTGCGTGATCTTCGCCAGCAAGGCGGCGGTGGACCAGGCCCGGGCCGACGGGGTGAACCCGGCCACGTACCGGATCTACATCGCCCCGCTCATCTTCTGTCTCGCCCCGCTGATCAACACCCTGCTCAGCCTGATCTGGCACCCGAACGCCAAGACCGGCGACTGGGCAGTGTTCCACTTCGACCTGCCCGGGTGGAAGCTGTGGGCCGGGATCGTGCTCGTCGCCGCCGGGACATTCCTGGTGCTGATGTCCAAGGAAGAGGCGGAGACGTCGAAGGGCGGGCCGAAGCCGGCGCCGGCCGCGACCCCCGCACCCGCCGAGACCCTAACCCCGGGCGGGTCGTGACATGACCCCGCAGGACGCCGTGGACCGGCTGAACACAGTCCTCGCCCACGCCTGGATGGTCCGCACGTTCCTGAAACACGCGGACGAGATCCAGGAGGACGAGGGCATGCTCGACGTCCCCCGGACGCTCTACGACAGCATCCGGGCCGTCGAGCCGGCGCTCCAGCGGGGCGACCCGGCCGACTACCTCCGCCGGCTGAAGGGCAAGTTGCCGAAACTCCGCCGGGCGGCCGAGTACTTCAATGCCCACTTCCGCGCGTTCTCCCCGCACACCAACTTCGAAATGGCCGCCCTGTCGCTCCTCGGACTGGTGCGACAGATGGAGGAGATCTTCGCCACGCTGAACTGGGACGAGGTGATCGCACTCGCACGGGCCCGGCCGACCGGGCCCGAACGGGAGCCCGGGCCGGCGGACCCGATCGACCAGATCGACATCCCCGAGATGTGACCCCCCGGCCGGCGGCGAGACCGTGGGGGCGGGGCGAGCTCCGCCCGGCCCCCACGCTCGGTGAGCGATTACAGGCACTTCAGGAACGCGACCAGGTCCTTCTTCTCGTCCTCGGTCAGCTTCAGCTCCAGCACCAGGTTGAAGAACTCGATCGTGTCCTCCAGGGTGAGCAGCCGGCCGTCGTGCAGGTACTGCGGACTGTCCTTGATGCCGCGGAGCGGGAACGTTTTGATCGGCCCGTCCGCGCTGGCCGTCCGGCCGCTTACCGTTACCGGCTTGAAGAACCGTTCCGTCTTCAGGTTGTGCATCGTGTTGTCGGTGTAATACGGGGCCGGGTGGCAGGTGGCGCACCGGGCCTTGCCGCCGAACAACACCTCCCCGCGCAGTTCCGCCTCGCTGGCCTTCCCCGGGTCCAGCTTCCCGAACACGTCCAACTTTGGGGCCGGGGGGAAGTCGAGGAGCGACTGGAACTCGCCCATAAAGTGGACCTGGCTGCCCCGCTCCAGGATATTCACGCCTTTCCGGCTCGCGGCCACCTGGTCGCCGTCGAAGTACGCGGCCCGCTGCTCGAACTCGGTGAAGTCCTCGATACTCCGCAGGGACCGTTGCGACCCGAAGATCCGCTGGACGTTCACCCCCCGGAGCGACGGGACGTCGATCCGATGGCGGAACTCCTGCGGCCGGATGTCACCGACCAGGTGGGTGGCGGCGTTGGTGTGCCCGTTGACATGGCAGTCGAAGCAGGTCACGCCCCGGTGCGGCTTTTCACTCCGGCGGTCGGCGGTGGCGTTGAACTGCTGCTGGGCGAACGGGGTGAGGAGTAGCCGCAGCCCTTCCAGCTGCTTCGGATTCAGTACGTCCTTGAACAGATCGTGGAAGTTGTCGACGGTGACCAGCTTGCCCTTCGACACGTCCCCGAGGTCCGGTCGGGTGGTCAGGCACATCGGCGGCGGGAACTCGGGCAGGAGGTGGTCCGGAGGTCGAAGTCGAGGTCGAACCGGGTCAGGTCGCGGCCTTCCTGCTTCTTGATCTCATCAATGTGGAACTTCGGGAACAGCATCCCGCCTTCCGGGTGGTTCGGGTGCGGGAGGGGGAGGAACCCGGCCGGGAACAGGCCCCTGTCGCGGACCTCGTCCGGGGTGAAGGCGGCGAGTTTCGCCCAGGTCATCCCGTCGGCCAGTCTGGTCCGCGGGCCTTGCTGGATCAGCTTGCCGCCGGACATCGCCCCGGCCGGGGCCGGGCGGTCGGCCAGGTCGTACCGGGCTTCCAGCAGGACGGCGTGTTTCTTCTGGATCTCGGGCTTGGCGGCCTTCATCCGGGCCATCACTGTGGCGAAGTCGTCGGCCGCGGCGACGGGGGGCTGGACCGACTCCGGGGTGGGTTTCTGCTGGGCGGGGACCAGCTGCCATCCCGCCAGCGCGATGACCACGATTACGGCGAATCCAGGCCACGCGAGGCTCAACACACTGCGGATACGACTCATCAGCGGTCGGGAGAGCCTCGTCGTGCGCCGGACATCGAGTTCGGCATTCTGCGAGGTGCTCACGAGTAGTACCACCGATCGGGCGATTGATATACTCATTCGGGCTAAGAGGATCCATAGGGCGTCTCTATGGAGTCCGCCTCTCGACCTTGGAGGATTTATCATGAGGTGAACGCCGACGCCGTCCGCGAGTGAATCACCGCCGCCGGTTCCACTCGTCCCGCCCGTACTTCTCGGCCACCAACTCCCGCACCGTATCCATCGGGAGCGGGCCGTACGCGCCCTCCGGCTCCCACGCCGCGACGATCAGTTGCTTGAGCGTCGTCGGATCGGCCGGCAGGCTGGTCACGAACTCACGGTGCGGGCGGTTCAGCCGGTACGCCGGCTGTCGCTCCGGCGGGTTCAGGTAGCGGGACACCCGGTCGAGGTCGAACCCGCCAAAAAGCGTACCGTGATGGAGGAAGAACCGCCGCTTCCGCTGCTGGGCACTCCCCGAGAACTTCCGCCCGCCGGTCGCGAGATCGCTGACCGCCTCGACCGCCGCGTCCGGGGCGAGCGGGCGGACGGCGGCCAGCACCCGGCCCATGACGTACCGGGCCGACGGCTGAATCAGGTTCATCCCCGGCTCCCGGTCGGCCCGGAGGACGACGGCGAAGCACAGACACCCCGGGCCGATCACCACCGTCCCGCCGCCGCTCGCCCGTCGCAGGACGGGTACACCGTCCGCGGCGCACGCCGCACCGTTCACGTCGATCGCGACCGACCCGCCGGCCCCGACGACCACGGCGTAAGTCGGGCTCTCCCAAAGGCGCAATACCTCGCCGGCGGCGCCCTCCTCGGCGGCGAGTAGGAGGGCCTCGTCGAGGGCGAGATTCGCAGCCGGGTCGGGCAGGGTGAGGTCGAGGAGGGTCATTCGCGCGTTGACCGAGGCGGGAGCGGGGCGTATCCCAGAGGGCACCGGTTGTCTTAGAATGGAGTGCCCGCCCCGACGCGGGCCGAACCCCGAGGGTGTCCGAAATGTCCTCTGCCCGGCTCGCCCACAACGTGTTCTTCAAGTTGAAGGACAGCTCCGACGCGAACGTCGAGGCCCTGGTCGCGGCGTGCAAGAAGTACCTGAACGTCCAGCCCGGGATCGTTTTCTTCGCCGCCGGCCGGCTGTGCCGGGAGCTGGCCCGCGAGGTGAACGACCAGAATTGGGACGTCGGTCTGCACCTCGTGTTCGACTCGAAGGCCGCGCACGACACCTACCAGGACGACCCGATGCACGTCCGGTTCGTCGAGGAGAACAAGCCGACCTGGGCCGGGGTCCGGGTGTTCGATTCGTACGTGTGACGCCGGGCTGTCTCCCGGTCCCTATTCGGACGGCCGGAGCAACCCCGGCTGCTCGCCATGTCTGCCATGAACCGCGTCCAGCCGCAAGACCTCCAGCAGTTCCTCCGCCGGTACCGCTTTCCGGGCGGCCGGCTCCGGGGCGTGCGGGTGTCGCACGCCGGGGAAAAGGGCACGGCGGTCGAATTCCGGCTCGCCGTCCGTGAGGCGATCAAGGACCTCGGCACCGAGTCGAAGCGGGTGCGGCTGAAGCTCCGGCTCGGCGGGGTCGAAGAGTTCCGGTTCCAGATGCGGCCGAACCTGCCGAAGGTGAAGATCACCGACGCCCGGGTCGCGTACCTGAACGGCCTGTTTTACATCACCTTCGACGCCTGGGCCCTGGAGCCCGGCGAACGGCCGCAGGTCCACGACTTCCGCGCGTCCGAGGTGTACGCCGCCGGGCGGGATCTGGGGTGGGAGGAGATCACTCCGGGCGAGCGGGGGGCGTGAGCCCCCCGCGTGAACGCCGGACGCGCTGACGGGGTTTGCGCTACGCGGGGGGCTCACGCCCCCGCCCAGACCCGTCACCTCCCCGAGGAGAACTTGTAGATCGTCGTCTGCTTGTACGTCTCGCCCGGCCGCAGGACCGGGTTCGACTTCTCCGTCCACTCCGGCTTGTTCACCGAGTCAGGGAACTTCTGCGGTTCCATGCAGAACCCGGTGTACTGCTTGTA
>JAQGHQ010000420.1 GCA_028288765.1 Gemmataceae bacterium
GGGAGCGTCCACCTGTGGAAGCCGCCGGCCGGCCGCAAGGCGTACACCGGGCGGGTGGTGAACGTCGACTCGGCCGACGCCCGCCACGTCAACGTCCGGGTGGAGATGGACAACAAGGAGCTCAACCTCCTCGACCGGTCGGCCTCCACCGTTATCATCAACCCCGGGCAGTAGGCCAATCGTCACGGGGTGCCGCCCAGGGCTCCCGCCCTGGGCTAAGAACGGCCGCCGCTCCGCGGCTAAAAACCTCTGAGCCCCGGAGGGGCGTTCGTCATTAGCCCAGGGCGGGAGCCCTGGGCGGCCTTCACGAGCCCGAATCCCGGACACGAGTCGAACGGCACATGGACCTCACGACCAATCTGAACAACCCCGCCGAGCGGCGGAAACAGGTCCGGCTGAAGGTCCGCCCGGACCTCCAGACGTACGAGCAGAAGTACGAGGGGAAGACGTTCCACGTCGTCAAGGACCCGGTGTGCCTGCGGTACTACCGGTTCAACAAGCAGGAACACTTCGTCTTCAGCCTGTTCGACGGCAAGCACACGATGGAGGAGGTGCGGGAGCGGTTTGAGGACGAGTTCAAGCCGCACCGGCTGGAGCACCAGGATCTGGAGTCGTTCGCCCGCCAGCTAGTGACCGCCGGGCTCGTCCAGCACGAGCAGCCCGGGGCCGGGAAGCACATCTTCGCCCGGCGGGCGAAGCAGCGGCGGCTGAAGCGGTTCGCCGCGCTCACCAACATCCTGTACATGAAGATCCCGGTCTTCGACCCGGACCGGATCCTCACCTGGATGTACCAGTACCTGTGGTGGATCTTCACCACCACATTCCTGGTGGGCAGCGTCCTGTTCATGCTGGCCGCGGCCGTCCACGTGACGCTGCACTTCGACACGTTCTACGCCAAGCTCCCCGCGTACCAGGAGTTCTTCACCTGGAACTCCGTGCTGTACATGTGGATCTCGCTCGGGATCGTGAAGGTCATCCACGAGTTCGGGCACGGGCTCTCGTGCAAGGCGTTCAAGGGCGAGTGCCACGAGATGGGCGTCCTGCTCATGTGCCTCAGCCCGGCCCTGTACTGTAACGTGACCGACGCGTGGACCCTGGCCGACAAGTGGAAGCGGATCATCATCAGCTTCGCCGGGATCTACGTCGAGCTGGTGATCGCGGCGACGGCCACGTTCGTCTGGTGGTACACCCCGGCGTACCCGGTGGTGAACAACATCGCCCTGGCGGTGATGGTCCTGTGCTCGGTCAGCACGGTGGTGTTCAACGCCAACCCGCTGATGCGGTTCGACGGGTACTACATCGCGTCGGACTGGCTGGAGGTCCCGAACCTCCGGGAGAAGGCCAACCGGTACCTGAACAACCTGTTCCTGGACCGGTGCCTGGGGATCGAGATCCCGCCCGAGGCGTACATGGCCCCGGGGCGGAAGTTCCTGTTCGTCGTCTACGCCATCGCCAGCTGGGTGTACCGGTGGGTGGTGATGTTCGGCATCCTGTGGTTCCTGTCCGACTTCCTCGGCCCGAAGCTGAAAATCCTGAGCCAGATGCTGGCGGTCGCGTCGCTGGCGTCGCTGTTCATCTGGCCGGGGTACCGGGTCGTCAAAAACATTCGCCAGCGGGGACGGTTGCCAGACATGAAAGCGGCGCGGGTGTACGTCACGGCCGCGGTGGTCGGGGGCGTGGTGGCGGGCTTTTTCTTCCTCCCGCTCCCGGTCAGCCGGGTGCACGAGACCGGGCTGGTGGCCCTCGACCCGGTCGACGCGGAGGCGGTCCTGCTCCCGGAGCCGGCCCGGATGACCGACCTGGACGGGCGGCCGGGCCGGGAGGTCCGCGCGGGGGAAGTCCTGGCGCAGTTCCGGAGCGAAGCCCTGGAGCTCGAGCTGTCCAAGGCCCAGGCCGAGCTGGAGCAGCACCGGGGGACGGCCACGGCGCTGCACCGGCAAGTGGTCCTGTTCCGCGGGCGGGCGGACGACGAGCGGATCGACGACCTCTCCCGGCAGGCCCGGGAGGCCGAGGACAAGGCCCGGACGGCGCGGGATCAGGTGGAGCTGATCCTCGCCCGCCGGGCCCGGCTGGAGAAGCTGAAGGCCCCGCGGGCCGGGCTGATCGCGACCGCCCCGAAGCGGGACGAGATCGGGAAGCTGTTCGACAAGGGGTACACCGAAGGCCAGCCGGTGTTCGTCGTCGGCGACCCGACCAAGCTCGTGATCCGGGTGCCGGTCAACCCGCAGAAGTTCCAGGTGCTCAAGAGCGACCTGCCGGACGGAGGGGAGCTGCCCGTGTCGGTGTACATCAAGGGCCGGAGCGACCGGGAGTTCACCGGGAAGCTCCGCCGGCTCCCCGCCCAGAACGCCGCGAACGTCCCCCTCCAGCTGACCCAGCGGGGCGGCGGCCCGCTGGCGGTGAAGCCGTCGGAAGACCCGAACCAGCTCATCCCGCTCGCCCAGACGTACCTGATCGAGGTCGAGCTGACCGACCCGGACGCGGCGATCAAGCCGGGGCAGCTGGCCGTCGTGAAGGTCCACGCGAAATGGCGGAGCGGGGCCTGGTGGGTCGGCCAGACGCTCTCCAACGCCCTCGACCTCGGGCTGTACCGGGATTGAGGTGACGGGGCGGCCTGCCGCCCCGGGGCGGCCGACGATCAAGACCCGAACCCGGGCAACCCGGGCGTCACCGCCCGCCTGGTCGTCCGCTACGGTTTGCCTCCGAGCTTCTGAATGGCACCGCGCATCTCCCCCTGCGCCGCGGGGTCGGTTTCTTTCTTCAGGGCCTTTTCCAGAACCGGGAGCGAGTTCGGGTCGCCGGTGTTGCCGAGCGCCCGGGCGATGTAGCCGCGGCGGTGGCCGTCCGTCTCTTTCTCCAGGACGTCCACGATCTCCGGCGCCGCGGTCCGCGCGGGCGCGCCGATCATGCCCAGCGCGTGGGCCGCCTTCATCCGGACCAGCGCCTCGTCGTGGTGAAGGTACTTGCGGAGGGCGGCGACCTGGCCGGGCACGTCTTCCTCCATCATGGCCAGCGCGCCGAGGGCGACGGTCCGCGTCACCGGGTCGGCGTCTTCGGCCCCGGCCTGCCGGAGCGGCTTCACCGCGCTGCGGTTCCGCGGCGCCGCCTTGCCGATCCGACCCAGCGCCCGCGCGGCCGTCTCGCGTGCCTCCTTGGTGCCGTCCTTGCCCAGCTGCTCGACCAGGGCGGGGATGGCCGGCTCGGCCTTCGCGCCCAGGTTGCCGACGGCGGTGGCCGCGGTGGCTCGCACCTCGCCGTCCGGGTCCTTCAGGCCGGCCTGCATCTCCGGGAACAGGTGGGCGGACAGGTCGGAATGGATGAGGTCTTGCATGGCCTTCCGCCGCACTTCGACCGTGCCGCTCGTCAGACCGTCGCGGGCCTTGGCCAGCTGCTCGGGCTTGGGATCGGCCCCGACGGCCAGCGCAACCAGCAACGCGACTGAGAGGTTCATCGAGGACTCTCCATGGGAATAGATGCCGTGTCGAACTCGGCGGGGACGGTGTGGGTTGTGGTCTTCAGCCCGACGGGCTGGGACAGGAAACGTGTCGAACTCGGCAGGGGTTGCGGCTCGTGGTCTTCAGCCCGACGGGCCGGGACAACATAGCCCAGGGCACCGCCCTGGGGAGCCTTGGGAAAGCATAGTGCTTTGTCGAACTCTTGGCGAGCGGGGGGCGTGAGCCCCCCGAGTAAAGTCAGACGCTACCGAGACGTTGAGGTCACTCCGATAAGCCCGGCGAGCGGGGGGCGTGAGCCCCCCGAGTAA
>JAQGHQ010000452.1 GCA_028288765.1 Gemmataceae bacterium
CGGGCGGGAGCGCCCGGGCGAATGCATTGCATGCTAGTATGCCATTAATAGGATACCGGAAAGGGCGGCCGGTGTAAAGGCGGCTGGCCGGTGGGGAAACGGGGTCGGCGGCCACCCCCCTTATACATGGACCCGGTGAAGTTGTCCCTTTCGGTTTGGTCGGCGCCGCGCACCGCGTGAACGGGTACCCCGGCGGCACAGCACTCCGGGTAGGTGCCGCGAGCCGAGCGGCACAGGCAGTCCGGCTCGGCTCGCCGGACCTACCCAGAATTGAGCTGGGCGGCTCGGTCCACTGAGTTAGTGCAATGAGACCGTCTCACCGGGTTCATGTATTAGTCCCCCCGCAACCGGGGGGAAACCAGGCCCGGGCGCCGGGGGGATTCGACCCCCTCCCCGGTTGCGGGGCGGGGCTTGCCTTCCTGGGGCGCGTCAGGATGCTGCTGGTCTCGACTCCTCGGCGAAGGCCAGGACGAACGTGCTGCCCCGACCGAACTCGCTCCGGAATGAGAGCGATCCGCCGAGCAGTTCGGCCAGTCTGCGGCTCAGGTGCAGCCCGAGCCCGCTCCCCTCGTGCCGCTTGCTCGGGGTGTCCATCTGGGTGAAGGCCTGGAACAGCTTCTGCTGGTCCTCCGCACGGATGCCGACCCCGGTGTCCGAGACGCGGAACTCGGTCCGCTTCCGCCCGCCCTCCACCGGCCCGAAGAATTCGAGGCACACCGTGCCCCGTTCCGTGAACTTGATCGCATTATTAGTCAAGTTCAGGAGGATCTGGGTCAACGCCCGCCGGTCCAGGTGGACGACGAACTCACCCGGCGGAGCCCGCGTTTCGAAGGTGAGACCTTTGGCCTCGGCGAGTGGCCGCAGGGCCGAGGTAATCTCGTGCATCAGGGCCTGGCATTCGACCGGCTCGGGGCGGAGTTCGACTTTCCCGGACTCGATCTTCGCCAGGTCGAGTAAGTCGTTGATCAGCGAGAGCAGGTGACGGGCGCTGGCCTGGACCGTGCGCAGCTGCTTCTCCTGGTCGGCGGTCAGCGGGCCGGGCAGGCGCATCAGCAGGGTGCCGGTGAACCCGAGGATGGCGTTCATGGGCGTCCGCAGTTCGTGGCTCATCGTGGCCAGGAAGTGGTCCTTGGCCCGGCTGGCTTTCTCCAGTTCGACGTTTT
The DNA here is from genome assembly GCA_028288765.1 of Gemmataceae bacterium. Taxonomy (GTDB): domain Bacteria; phylum Planctomycetota; class Planctomycetia; order Gemmatales; family Gemmataceae; genus Urbifossiella. The sequence goes on from JAQGHQ010000452.1 coordinate 1,164, forward strand.
TCTCCTGCAGGGTCTGCTCGAACCGCTTCCGGCCGGTGATGTCCTGGACCTGGGAGACGAAATACAACGGCACCCCGGCCGCGTCCCGGACGAGCGACACACTGAGCAGCGTCCAGACGGTGTGCCCGGCCTTGTGGATGTACCGCTTTTCCATCTGGTACGTGAGGATTTCCCCGGCCAGCATCCGGCGGACCTCGTCCAGGTCCGCGGCCAGGTCGTCCGGGTGGGTGATGTCCTGAAACGTCCGGGTGAGGAGTTCCGGCTCGGCATACCCGACGATCCGGCCCAGCGCGGGGTTGACCCGCAGCCACCGCCCGTCCGGGGCGACGAGGGCCATCCCGATGGCGGCGTGTTCGAGCGCCCCGCGGAACCGCTCCTCGCTTTCCCGCAAGGTCGCCTCGATCTGTTTCCGCCCGGCGATCTCTCGCTCCAGGTCGGTGGGGCTGCGCATCGCCAGCGCCCGGGGCGTCACCCGGACGAGGGTGAAGACGGTGGCCCACGAGACGACCGCGGTGGCGAGTTTGATGGCCCCCGCCAGGCGATACCCCGGCCACCAGAAGATGATCGCCTCCATCAGGTGGGTGGTCCCGCAGGCCAGGATGAACGCCCCGAACAGGACGAACACCCCCCGGAAGGGGAGCTGCTTTCGGCGGACGGCGAAGAACACCAGAACCGCCGGAATGGCGAGGTACGCCGACCACACCCCGAGGTCGGACAGGATGTGGAGCCACCCGAGGCCCGGCGTCCACGTCCCGCACTGCCACCGCGGCGGGAAGCCCGAAGCGTCGAACAGACGGGCCAAGAAGTCGATCATGCCCGTTCTCCCGGTTGGCATCCAACGAGTCGGGTCCGGAATGACTTTCGGGGTCGGAAAGGCCGATCTCCGTACGCCCAGCTCGGCCGACGCCGATTCTGGTGGCCGCCGTGGGGTAGCGTGGGGGTGAACAAGACCTCATGGCCGTCGCCCACGGACGGTCGTCATGATACGGCCACCCGAAGTGCATACGCCAGTTCAGGCACTCAATCCCACCTGCCAGCGGTTCTCCACCCTCCTGGCGGCCGCCATCCCGACCACCTGCCGGCAGAGGCTTGCACCTGGCGGCGGCGGGATCGGTCACGCCGGTCTCTCACATGTCCACGCAAAGCCGTGGACATGCCACCCGGCCTGCTACTTCCCGATCAATTGCTTACTTCGCGTCTTTCACACACCGGAAGCCGGTGTGGTTGGCACTGCTGTCGGGCGGGTTCTTGTCCCGGGTGCCGGGCAGATACCGGCGGCAGTACTCGTCCGCGCACAGGAACGACCCGCCGCGGCGGACCCGCTGAGGCTGGCCGTTGTCGAGCGATACCGGTACGACCGGCCCGGTCGGGTTCTGTTTCGGACTGCTCGGGTAATAGTCCCGGTCGTACCAGTCGGCACACCACTCCCACACGTTCCCGCTCATGTCGAACAGCCCGTACCCGTTCGCCGGGAATGACCCGACCGGGGCTACGGTCACGAAGCCGTCCTCCCCGGTGTTCCGCTCCGGGAACACCCCCTGCCAGGTGTTGGCCCAATATTTCCCGTCCGCGCCCGGTCTGGCATCACCCCAGACGAACGGCCTGCGGTCCAGCCTGCCCCGGGCGGCGAATTCCCACTCCGCCTCCGTCGGGAGCCGCTTGCCGGCCCACCTGGCGTAGGCGTTCGCGTCCTCCCAGGCGATATGGACGACCGGATGGTTCTCTCGTCCGGCGATCGAGCTACCGGGGCCTTCGGGGTGCCGCCAATTCGCCCCTTTGATGTACTGCCACCACGGCGGGTGTGGGGCGGGCCAGGTCCGGGCGTCCAGGGAGGCTTTCGTCGGCGCGAAAATGGCCGAGCCCGGAACCAGCTCGGACGGGTCCGCATCGGGGCACTGCTCCCGGGTCGGGGTTCGCTCGGCGACCGTGACGTAACCCGTCGCCTCCACGAACTTCCCGAACCGGGCGTTGGTGACTTCCGTGGCGTCCATCCAGAACCCGGATACCCCCACCCGGTGCGGCGGCGCGTCCCCGTCCTGGCTGGTGGCGTCGCCCATCCAGAATGTGCCGCCCGGTATCCAGACCATCCCGTCGGGAGCGGAGGTGGGGGCGGGCGTGGGGCCGATCTCCTCGTCCGTGACCCGGATGGCGAAGACCGTGATGACGGCCCCCATCAGGATCAGGCCGGGAATGACCCACACCCACGGGAATCGGGTGGGGGTGGACGAACGTGGATTCGCCATGAAACCCGCCAAAAGGGATTCCGCTTTCCTATTGCCGACAAATCTGATAAATCAAGTCCACTATCTGGCTCAAGATCCGGAGAATAAACTCCGATGGAGCGGTACACCGGTCGGCACACCAACCTGTCGCCCGATGGATCGGGACGTCCCGGATGGACCCCTGACCGGGTTTCTTCCGGGGGTTATCCGCTGGTCCTCAGGATACCACTCGTCGACACGGTCAGCCATGAGCATCACCGCCACCAAGGTCACGAAACGGTTCGGGAACTTCGTCGCCCTTGAGGGGGTGAGCGTCGACTGCCCGGCCGGGAAACTCGTCGCCCTCCTCGGGCCGTCCGGGTCCGGGAAGACGACCCTGCTCCGCATCATCGCCGGGCTCGAAGTCCCCGACGGCGGGACCGTCCACTATGAGGACGACGACGTCACCCACCAGTCGGCCAAGGACCGGCACGTCGGGTTCGTGTTCCAGCACTACGCGCTGTTCCGGCACATGACCGTGTTCGAGAACGTGGCGTTCGGGCTGCGGGTCCGGAAGTGGCCGGAAGAGAAGGTCCGCAACCGGGTCGGCGAACTGCTCCAGCTCGTACGGCTGGAGGAGAAAGCGGGGCAGTACCCGGCCGCCCTCTCCGGCGGGCAGAAGCAGCGGATCGCGCTCGTCCGGGCGCTCGCCCCCGAGCCGAAAGTGCTGCTCCTCGACGAGCCGTTCGGCGCCCTCGACGCGAAGGTCCGGGTCGAGCTCCGACACTGGCTGCGGCGGTTCCACGACGAGTTCCACGTCACCAGCATTTTCGTCACGCACGACCAGGAAGAGGCGTTCGAGGTGGCGGACAAGGTGGTGGTGATGAACAAGGGCCGGGTCGAACAACAAGGCGCCCCGATCCAGGTGTTCGAGCACCCGGCGAACGAATTCGTCATGGACTTTCTCGGGAACGTGAACAAGCTCCCGGTCCGCGTGGAAGGTGGGAAAGCGCTGCTCGGCGAGAAGGGGCAGGTGGAGATCCCGACGCGGCTGCTCGGCCCCAAGGAGAACGGCCGGGCCGATGCCTACATCCGCCCCCACGAGCTCGACATCTCCCGCTCCGCCGACGGCGGCAACTGCATGCTCGCGCAGATCGTTCACATCAACCCGGCCGGGTCGATCGTGAAGGTCCGGCTACTCGCCGGGGACTTCGGCCTGATGATCAACGTCGACATCACCTTGGAGCGCTATCGGACGCTGGAACTCAAGCCGGGCGAAGCCGTCTACGTGACCCCGAAAGCGGCGAAGATCTTCCCGCCGGACTACACGATCTGACGAGACGGGCCGCTCCCCCCCGGCGGCCTTCGTCAGGAAAAGATCGTCTTGCAAGAGTTCCGGCGAACGAGGATAACATGGGACCGAAGAACGTGTTCTGGGATTGCACGAAGAATTCGCTGTTCATCGGGACGGCCCCCGCGTCTGATACACGAACTCGCTGAGCCTGTCGCATCGGGTGGCATGTCTACCGCTCGGGGTGGACAGGGGTGTTTCTCGTCGCGCGGGAACCTCACCCCACCCGGGCTCCGGGGCCCCCGCATGTCCACCCAAAGCTGTGGACATGCCACCCGGCCGCAGGGAGGTGGCCGAGTCCTCCACGGCCGGCCCCGGCGGAAGAGAGCGACATACCGCTCGGCGGTGGCTTCCGAGACGCCGCCGGGAATCGGCCTGGCGGCCATTCCCGGATGATGCGTTTCCCCCCTCCGCCCGCCCCGGATACAATCAGCACTCCATAACCTCTTCTCGGGGGACCCGTCTCCCCCGTCTCGCCGGCCGGAGACCCGCCGATGTGGCGCTTCCTGTTCGTTTCCGCATTCGCCCTCATCCTCACCCCCACCCTCCGAGCCCAACCGCCCCAGCTCGTCGCCCCGACCGGCCCGCTGACGCCGGCCGAGGAGCGGACCGCGCTCGTCGTCCCGGAGGGGTTCGAGGTCCAGCTCGTCGCCGCCGATCCCGACATCCAGAAGCCGATCCAGATGGCCTTCGACGCGAAGGGCCGGCTCTGGGTCACCACCTCGTACCACTACCCATTCGCCGGCCCGCAGGGGAAATCGACCGACAGGCTGTTCGTCCTCTCCGACTTCGGCCCGGACGGGAAGGCCCGCAAGGTCCAGGTGTTCGCCGACACCCTGAACATCCCGATCGGCATCCTGCCCCTGCCCGATTGCAACTCGTGCATCGTCTCCAGCGTCGGCGAGATCCTGAAGCTCACCGACACGGACGGCGACGGGAAGGCGGACAAGACCGAGGTGCTGTACGCCGGGTTCGGGACCCGGGACACGCACGGGATGTACAACTCGTTCACCCTCATGCCCGACGGCTGGGTGTACGCCTGCCACGGGTTCTCGAACGACTCGACGGTGAAGGGGAAGGACGGGCACGAGGTGAAGATGCAGTCCGGGCACACGTTCCGGTTCCGGCCGGACGGGAGCCGGATCGAGGTGTACACCCGCGGGCAGGTGAACCCGTTCGGGATGGCGGTCGACCCGTGGTTCAACCTGTACACCGCCGACTGCCACAGCAAGCCGATCACCCAGCTGATCCCGGGAGCCTATTACGACAGCTTCGGGAAGCCTCACGACGGGCTCGGGTTCGCCCCGCACGTTACCCCGCACGACCATGGGAGCACGGCCCTGTGCGGGCTGACGTGGTACGACGCGGACCAGTTCCCGAAAGAGTACAAGGGCTGCATGTTCCTCGGGAACGTGGTGACGAACCGGGTCAACTTCGACCGGATCGAGTGGAAGGGGGCGAGCCCGGTGGCGAAGGAGCTGCCGGACTTCCTGGTGAGCAAGGACCCGTGGTTCCGCCCGGCCGACATCAAGCTCGGGCCGGACGGCGCGCTCTACGTCGCGGACTTTTACAACAAGATCATCGGGCACTACGAGGTGGACCTGAAGCACCCCGGGCGGGACAAGGACCGCGGCCGGGTGTGGCGGATCGTGTGGAAGGGAAAGGACGGCGCCGCCCCCGCGCCGAAGACGCCGTTCGCGGACCTGACGAAGGAGAAGCCAGCGGAGTTGGTGAAGCTATTGGAACACCCGAACCTCTGCGTGCGGCTCACGGTGGCGAATCAGATCGTGGCCTGTAAGGGAGAGTGGTGGGATGCGTTCCCGCACCAAAAGGGTGGGGACGACGCTGGTGTGAAGAACGCCGCCCGTGTGTACGCACCGTTCCCGATGATGGCCGAGCGAGTGGGCATCCTCAAGCACGATACCGATTACCACAGCTGTTTCGCCTTACTGACCCTGACCGGTGATGACCCGGCGGCCGCCGAGTTGGCCGTCGGCATCTGTCGGGGATATGCGACTCGCAAGGAACTGGGTAATGGAGAACGTGAAATACTGAGGGGCATGTTGATGGCCGCCGGGATGGCAAAGCCAGAACAGGTGGTATTCAGAAACCCGAAGGTCCAACGTGCAGTCACCGATGCGATGGCCGTCCACCCGCACCCGGATTTCGTGAAGCCCCTGTTCGAGTTGATCGCGAAGACCCCGGCCGCAGACACACACCTGCGGCACGCCGCCCGGATCGCCCTGCGGAACCAGCTGGGTGCTCAGGACAAGGTTTGGTCGGAAACGGTCGGGGAGTACCGCACGAATGCCGCCGGTGAGGCCATAATTGCGGACGTCGCACTCGCCGTACCGACCGAGCGTGCGGCCACATTTCTTGCCGACTACATCGACAGGCGTTCCAACGTCGCGGCACTCCCCGCGATCGCCGAACACATCGGACGTTACGGCCGGCCCGAGGACCATGCATCTGTGTTATGGAATGTTGTGGGTAAGATCGACGAGTCTAATGTACCCCCCGCCGAGCTGAACCGGCGGCTCCTGGTCTTGCGCCAATTTCAGCGGGGGATCCAGGCTGGGGGGAAAACGATCAAGATCGATCATCACAGTTGGTTGGACCGGCTGGTCAAGGTCGATCTGGAACGCGTAACGGACCCGGCCGCGGCGCGGGCGTATATCGAGACATTGGCAGCGCTTCCGACCCAATGCGAACCCGATATGCGGCCCAAGGCGGAGGAACGGTCGACCCGGGAGCTGGTCCGAGCTGTAGAGGCACCATCTCTACCGCAGAACATACGGGAGATTGCCGCTGACACGCTCGCCCGGGTTGCACCGAAGAAGGCGGTGGACGTATTGATCCCGCTGCTCAGCGACCCGAAGACGGCCGCGGGTCTCAAGGAAAAGATACTCATCGCTCTCGCCGCGGTCCCGTCGCGGGAGGCCCGGGGCGAGGTGAACGTCGCCCTCAAGGGTGTGCCGTACCGCGTGGCCGTTGGGGTCGCGCTCAACATGGCCGCGACCAGAATCGGGGGCGAGGAGCTGCTCGCCTCCGTAAAGGCCGGGTTCATGCCGTCCCGAGTGCTCCAGGAGAAACTGGTCCTGGAACGCCTCCGGGCCGCGACCGTCCCCGACCTCGACAAGCAGCTCGCCGAGCTCACCAAGGGGCTCCCGCCGGCCGACCAGAAGCTCGCCGAGCTGATCAAGCAGCGGACCACGCGGTTCACCGCCATCAAGCCGGACAAGGAGCTCGGGGCGAAGCTGTACACCAAGCACTGCGCGGCCTGCCACCGGATCGCCGAGCAGGGCGGGAAGGTCGGCCCTCAGCTCGACGGGATCGGGGCCCGCGGGCTCGAACGGCTCCTCGAAGACACCCTCGACCCGAACCGGAACGTCGACGCCGCGTTCCGCGCCCGGGTGTTGAACCTGACCGACGGCACCACCAAGACCGGGCTCATGCTCCGGGTCGAGGGACAGGTGCTGGTCATGGCCGATAACGAGGGGAAGGAGTACCGCGTCCCGACGAAGGACATCGAGTCGAACCGCGAGACCGCCCTGTCCCCGATGCCGGCGAACTTCGGCGAGGCGATCCCGGAGGCCGAGTTCTACCACCTCGTCGCGTACCTGCTCGACCAGCGGGCGAAGGACCCGCCCAAGAAGTGATAGGGGAGAGGGGAGAGCGTCCGTCGCGGTTCGTTTACGGTCGCGAGGCTCCAACCCGTGTTGAGCCGTCCGGCTCAATTCGCTGCGCGGATGCCACGCTCGGAGCGAACGGCACCTCCGGGACGGTCGCCGTTCCAGGGACGACGTTCTCAGTCCACCGCCGGCGGGATCACCCCGGCCGGCTTGACCTCCGGAGCCGCCGGGACCGCGGGCAGGGCCTTCGGGGTCGGGGTCGGGGTCGTCGCCGGTCCGGGAGAGACCGTGATCACCGGGCCCGCCTTCGCGGCCGACCCGCCGGCCGCCGGAGACCGGCTCTTCTTCCACGCCACCACGTCCCCCGTCACCACCTCCACCGCCTTCGTCAACTGCGAGTCGGTCCCCTTCGCCCAGTCCTCGGGCGTGATCTCGACCGACACGTCCGGGATCACCCCCTGCTTCTCCATGTTCACCCCGCCCACGGTGTACACCCCCGTCCGCGGGAGGCGGAACGACGACCCGTCGATCAGGCGGGTCCCGATGGTCCCGATCACGAACCCGCCGGTCGGCTGGCCGACCACCTTCCCGAGCCCGAGCGTCCGGAACGCGTGGGGGAAGATCTCGGCGTCCGAGTACGACCGGTTGTTGCACATCACCACCAGCGGCTTCGTCCACTTCCGCTGGTCGTTCCGCAGCACCAGCCCCTCGCCCCCGTCCCGCTGGCGGAACACCGTGTGCTCCTTCCCGCTCAGGTAGCCCAACACCTGTTCGTGCGTGAACCCGCCGCCGTTGTACCGGACGTCGACGACGATTGCCTCCTTGTCGAAATTGTCCGAGTACAGCGCCCGGACGAACACGTCGAGCCCCTTGTCGTCCATACTCGGGATGTGGATGTACCCGACCTTCCCGCCCGACTGCCGGTCCACCGCGGCGGCGTTCCGGTCCACCCACCGCTCGTACATCAGCTCCGCCGCCCGGTCCCGGGTGATCGCGACGACCTCGACCCGCCGCCGCGCCTTCGGGTCCTTCGGGTCGTCGGCCACGTCGAGCAGGACCGCCTCCCCGGCCTTGTTGTTCAACTGCCGGCTCAGGTTCTCCTTGTCGGTCAGCTCGACCCGGTCGACGGCCAGGATCACGTCCCCGGGCTTGACCCCCAGCCCCCGCCTGTCCGCCGGCCCGCGCTTGAGCACCTCGGCCACCTTCAGCCCGGGCCCGCGGTAGGCGTCGTCGAAGACGAGCCCCAGGTCCGCGGTGTACTCCTGCGGGGTCGGGAGCTGGCCGCTGATCCCGAGGTGGGAGGCGTTCAGCTCCCCGAGCATCAGGCTGACCAGGGCGTACAGGTCCTCCTTCATCGCCACGTGGGCGACGAGCGGCCGGTACTTCTCCCGGACCGCGGCCCAGTCCGTGTCGTGGTGCTTCGGGTCGTAGAAGAAGTCGGAGAGGCTCTGCCAGCACTGGGCGAACATCTCGCCGAACTCCTCGTCCTGGCGGACGACCATCTTCGCCTGGAAGGTCACCTTCGGCGGGTCGACCGTGCCGCCCCCGGGCGGGCCGAACAGCGGCAGCCCGGTCCGGACGTACCGGAGTTCCCCGCCCCCGTTCAGGAAGTAGATCAGCCCGCCGCTCTTCTTCGCCCACCGGATGGCCCGCGGGGCCTGGTTCCCGATGGTCACCCGGGTCAGGTTCCCGCCGGTGCTGCTGGCGACCCATAGGTCGTCCCCGACCGACCGCGACCGGAAGGCGATCTGGCTGCCGTTCGGGGAGATGGCGACGGTCTCGGCCGAGATCCCGGCGACCCGCTCGGCCCGGAGGTGGATGTCGTCCCAGTCGATGTCCCCGGCCGCCGCCCGCGCCGCCCCCGGGGCGGCCGGCCGCTGGAGGGAGAGCACGTGCGGCGCGTACACGTCTCTTCGTTGGCCGATGAACCCGATCTTCCCGCCGGTCGCGCTCCAGCTCACGTCCCCGTTGTACGTCGCGTACCGGGTGACGTTCTTCGGCGGGGAGCTGCCGTCGGTCGGGGCGATGACCAGCTCGCTGGCGAACGACCCGTCCATCCGGGCGACCACGACGTGCCGGCCGTCCGGCGACCAGTCGTAGTCGAACACCTGCTGCTGGTCGACCAGAACCTTCTGGTCCGTCCCGTCCGGCTTCATCGTCCAGAGCTTGCCGGCCCGGATGAACCCGATCCGGTCGCCCTTCGGGCTGAAGCTCGCCCCGGACTCTTCTTCGGGGGTGTCCGTCAGCCGTTTCACCTTGAAGGAGTGGGCCTTGACGAGGTCCGGGTGTTCCGGGTCGTCGGGTTCGAGCAGGTACAGGTCCATGACCCCGCCGCGGTCGGACGCGAACAGGATGCTCTTCCCGTCCGGGCTGAAGCTGGCCCCGTGGTCGTAGGCCGGGGAGTCGGTCAGCCGGGTGGCCTTCCCGCCGTCGGGCAGCTTGGTCAGGAAGAGCTCGCCGTGGACGCAGACGACGGCGTGCTCCTCGTCCGGCGAGAGGGCGAACTCGGTGGCGTCCCGGGTGTACGTGACCGCCCGCTCGGTGTTCGACTTGTCGTCCGCGTTCACCTCGACGGGGAGCTTGCGGGGGGTCTGGCCCGGGCGGGTCCCGACGACCCACAGGTCGGCCCCGCACTCGTACACGATCCACTCCCCGTTCCCGCTGATCCGGGCCCGGCGGACGGTGTCGTCGGCGTGGGTGGTGAGCCGCCGGAACCGCAACCCCTCCCCCGACCCCTCCCCTGAGAAGGGAGGGGAGGAAGAATCGGGCCTGGCTCCCCCTTCCTTCCCAGGGAAGGGGGCCGGGGGGTTAGGTTCCCGCACATCCTGGCACACAATGTTCGCGCACCCGGGCTTGCTCCCGTTCTCGGTGACGTGGTACAGCTTCGCCCCGTCCGGGCTCCACATCGGGTAGCTGTCCTGGCCGTCGAACGTCGTGAACCGGTGCTGCGACTTGCCGTCCGGGGTCGCGACCCAGATCTCGTCGTTGCTCGACCCGCGGTACCCCCGCCGGTACCACAGCCCGGGCCCGCGGACGAACGCGATCGCGGCCCCGGTGGGGGAGAAGTGAGCCTCCTTGCCCTCGAACAGCGGGAGCTTCCGCTCCGGCCCGCCCGCGGCCGGGACGACGTAACACTCCTGGTTCTGCGGGAACGCCGTGGACCGGGTGGACGAGAACACCACCCCCTTCCCGTCCGGCGTCCAGCCGGTGACCATGTCGTGCCCGCTGTCGAACGTCAGCCGCCGGGGCTTGCCGCCGACCGCCGGGACGACGAACACGTCGTAGCTCCCGTGCCGGTTCGAGCTGAACGCGATCTGCTTCCCGTCCGGGCTGAAGACCGGGTTGATGTCGTGGGCCTCGTGCATGGTGACCGGCCGGGCGACCCCGCCGATCGCCTCGACCGTCCAGATGTCGCCGAGGTAGCTGAACGCGACGAGCTTGCCGTCCGGGGAGATGTCGGGGGTGCGGGCGAACCGGATCGGTTCCTGGGCCGGCGCGGCCGACCCGACCAGGATCACGACCACCGCGGCCAACAGTGTCCGGGGGGAAATCATGGGTGTGAGTCCTACTGATGACGCGGGCGCCGGGCGGTATTCGTGGTCCGAAATCGGAAAGGTCGTGGGGCGGCCCGGATCCGCCGGGCCGGACACACCTGGGAGAGGAGGGACACCGGTGTCGGCGCTTCGCGCTTCGTTCATCGGTGCTTCACGAGGTTCAGTACCAGCTTACCGGACCGGACCGGCCGGAGCAAAACGGAACGCCGGCCGGATTTCCCCACCTTGACAGGACGACCGGCCGGACCGGCGCAAACAGTGTGGCCGAACACCGTGGCGGGCTTCTCGAAACCCGACCGCGGCATTGGCAGGCGTCTTTCCCGGACAACCGCCCTTTTGAACCCCTCGGGCCGGCCCGCAGGGTCTTTCAAAGTTCGGTCGGGAAAGTAGTCTGCTCGCTCCGAGGGCGTGAAGACATCGGACCGAGCGGAGCGTGTAGTCTGCTTGCGTTGTCGAAATCCGCGGTGGGGGATGGTTTTCACCCCAACGGGGTGGGAGCGCATAGCCCAGGGCAACGCCCTGGGCGGGGGAACGCCACTCGATCGGGTCGGACGTCGGTTGCAGCCGCGGTCCCCCGCCCAGGGCGTTGCCCTGGGCTATGCGCTCCCAGCCTTTCAGGCTGAAAACTTCGAGGCGCCAATTCCTCGTGGATGTCGACAACGCGAGCGGACTACACTCGCGGACCGAAGAAACCACCGCTTCCGGAGCGACCGGACTACTCTGAAAGACCCTGGCCGGCCCGGTCATTCCTTGCCCGCCACCCGTTCGCCGTGGACAATGACCTGACATCCCGCCCCGGGTCTCCCCGAGCCCCTACCATGACCCGCCGCCTGCTCGTCCCCTTCGTCCTGCTCGTCCTTCCGGCGGCGCTCCGGGCCGCCCCGCCGGACTTCGACCGCCAGATCGCCCCGCTCCTGGCGGCGCACTGTCTCGACTGCCACCGCGGCCCGAAGCCGAAGGGCGACCTCGACCTGTCCCGCAAGGCCGCCGTCCTCGGCGACGGCAAGACCACCGGTGCCGTCGTGGCCGGGAAGCCGGGCGAGAGTACGCTCTGGGAGCGGGTCGCGGCCGGGGAGATGCCGCCGAAGAAGCCGCTGCCGGAGGCCGAAAAGAAGCTGTTGAAGGAGTGGATCGAGGGTGGGGCGAAGTGGGGCACCGACCCGCTCGACCCGTTCCGCTTCACCACCGCCACCCGGGCCGGGTTCGACTGGTGGGCCCTCCAGCCGGTGAAGCGGCCGGCCGTTCCGGAAACCCGCGCCGCAAAGCCCGACGGTCGGAACGAGATCGACCGGTTCGTCCTTGCGAAGCTCGGCGAAAAGGGACTGACCCCGTCGCCTCCGGCCGACCGGCGGACACTCATCCGCCGCGTGACCTTCGACCTGACCGGTCTGCCCCCGTCGCCCGAAGAGGTGGCGGCGTTCCTGACGGACGATTCCCCCGACGCCTACGGGAAGGTGGTCGACCGGCTGCTCGCGTCCAAGCACTACGGCGAGCGGTGGGCCCGGCACTGGCTCGACGTCGTCCGGTACGGGGAGACCGACGGGTTCGAGCGGAACGCCCCCCGGCCGAACGCCTGGCCCTACCGCGACTGGGTCATCCGCTCGCTGAACGCGGACCTGCCCTACGACGAGTTCGTCAGGCTCCAGCTCGCCGGCGACGTCCTCCGGCCCGGCGACCCGGACGCGGTGAAGGCGACCGGGTTCCTGGTCGCCGGGGTCCACAACACCGTTCTCGGGAACGACCAGATGCGGGCCGTCGCCCGGCAGGACGAGCTGGAAGACCTGGTCGGGGCGGTCGGGCAGACGTTCCTCGGGCTGACGGTGAACTGTGCCCGGTGCCACGACCACAAGTTCGACCCGATCGCCCAGACCGACTACTACCGGCTCGCCGCCGCCCTCTCGGGCGTCGGCCACGGCGAGCGGACCCTGCAGGACGCCGCCGTCCGGGCCGACGTCGCCAGGCTGACGGCCGAGCTGGAGGCCGGCGCGAAGGAGCTCGGGGCGATCGAGGAGCCGGCGCGGCGGGCGGCGCTGGC
>JAQGHQ010000499.1 GCA_028288765.1 Gemmataceae bacterium
CGAGGGCCTTCGCGTGGGCGAGCGCGGCGTCGACCGCCGTGCGGTCGGTCGGCGGGTGCGGCGGGCGGGGCGGCCGATCGAGGCCGGCCAACCCGGCCTTCGACAGCCCGACCCACCGGTCCTCCGACCCGACGGGGCCGAAGGCCGTCGCCACCGCCTGCCACACCCGCCGGGCCGCGTCCGTTTCACCGGCCTGGGCCAGCCGCAGGCCCCGGACGTATCCTCGCTCGGCGTCCGACCGCGGGTCGGCCCTCGCCCCTTCGTCCAGCACCCTCCGGAGTTCCTTCCGGTCGCGGATCTTCGTCTTCGCCGCGGCCACCTCGTCGGCGTACCGGTCCGGGTACTTCCGGCTCAGCGGGTCCAGGTACTCGTCCCAGGCCCGGTCCCAGTCGGCCGGCTTGTCGGAGTTCAAGAGCGGGGCGGCGGCCGCCCACAGCTCGTCCGCACTCTTGCCCGGCCACGCGAGCGACACCGCGATCGCCACCACCACGGCCGCGAACAGCGGGATCACCACCCACGGCCGTTTCAGCCACGGGCGGCCGACCGCCTCCGTCTCGTCCGCCGCCGGCCCATCCCCGCCGAGGCCCGGGGGGAGGGCCGCCATCTCCGCCGTGTCGGGCTTCAGCTTCGCCGGCCAGTCCAGCCGCTCGCCCTTCCGCTCCAGCTTCCCGCGGACCCGTTCCAGCTCATCGAGCACCGCCTGGGCGGTCCCCGGCCGGCGGGCCGGGTCCTTCGCCAGCAGCGTGCAGACGAACTCGTCCAGTTCCGGCGGGAGGTCCGGGACGAGCATCCCGGGCCGCTCCGGGAGCGCGTAGCACTGCTTGTGCGTCAGCTCGACGACGGTGGCGGCGGCGAACGGCGGCCGGCCGGTGAGGAGAGTATAAAGCACGCCGCCGAGGGAGTAAAAGTCACTCCGCCGGGTTGGCGGCTTGCCGCTCGCGGTTTCGGGCGGCAGGTACGCCGCGGACCCGATCACCGGGGTCGGGGCGAGCGGCGGGGGGAGGACCCGGGCGAACCCGAACCCGAGCAGTTTGAGCGTCCCGTCCGGGGTGAGCATCAGGTGGGCGGGCTTGAGGTCGCGGTGCAGGACGTTCCGGTTGTGCCCGTGTTTCAGCGCCCGGGCGGCCTGGACGGCGAGGGCGAGAACCTCCCGCCACGGCCGGCGGCCCTGTTCCAGGAGCTTCGCGGCGTCCGTCCCGGCCACGAGCTCGGCCGCGACGTAGGCGAGCCCGGAATGCGTCCCGCTGTCGTAGTACCGGGCGACGTTCGGGTGGTCGAGCCGCTGGAGGGCGAGCATCTCGCCCGAGAACCGCTGGAGGAAGGCCGGGTCGCGGGCGGCCGGGTCGGTGATCACCTTGACCGCCGCCCGGCGGTCCGGGTCATCATACCCCCGGGCCGCGTAGACGCTCCCGAACGGCCCGCGGCCGATCTCCTTCTCGACGTACCAGTTCCCGACCCGGGCCCCGATCATGCGGGCTAGTATAGGAAGGGGGGGCGGAGGCCAAGGGCGGAGACCGCCCCGCTTGCCGGGCTCGCCGGCGACCCGGCAGGTCCTCCGGCCGACCGGAATAAGGCATTGCAATTGTGAGCGCGTTCGGATATCCTGATCTGGTCCTCCGGCCCGGCGCGGGCGTCGCCCACCCGGCGGTGAAAATCATGTGCAGCCGGCGGGTATCGTGTTCGGGACGGCTTGGTGGGTAAAGCCCTGGGGACTGCCAAACCCTGCCATTCTCTGTCATGGGGATGGTGTGGCGGCAAGTTTTCAACTTGCCGGAGTCCCATCGGGGGGTAAAGGATTCCCCGCCCGGGTCACCGGAGGAAAGTCGTCTCCGGCGGTCCCCTGCGTCAGAACGTCGCGCGAAGCTGTCACGGTCTGGCGAGATCGGACTGATCCCAATCGCATGCCGGCCAACAACCCGGCGGGAGAGGACCGCGGTGAGTCGCTCTGGACCTGCCAAACCCCGCCACCGGGGCCGGCAGCCGTCCCGAGACACCAGACACAGGCTACTGTTTGCAACCCCTGCCCCTCGCGCGTACCATCATCTCCACGACCCCATCCCTCCCCGAAAGGCACTCCATGCGACGGCTCTCCCTCGCACTGCTCGGGCTACTCCTCACCGCTCCCGCCGCCCTCGCCCAGAAGGAATTCGGGTTCGACAACCGCAAGCCGTCCGGTCAGCCGTACCTGAAGCCCGAAGAGACGGTCGCGCGGTTCAAGGTCGCCCCCGAGTTCGAGGTGAAGCTGTTCGCCGGCGAGCCCCAGCTCGTCAACCCGATCGCCTTCACCATTGATGAGAAGGGCCGGGTGTGGGTGGTCGAGTGCTTCGAGTACCCGAGCAAGGCCGGGAAGCGGGCCCCGCGGGACCGCATCGTCATCCTCGAAGACACTGACGGCGACGGCGTGTGCGACAAGCGGACGGTGTTCGCCGAGGGCAAGGACTTCCCGGTGCCCGAGGAGCGGAAGAAGGCCGGCCTCGGGGCGTTCGACATGGCGTCGGGCATCGAGGTCGGACACGGCGGCGTGTTCGTCGGGGCGCCGCCGTACCTCTGGTTCATCGAGAACAAGGACGACAAGCCCGGGAAGTTCGAGGTGCTGCTGAAGGGGTTCGGCAGCCAGGACACGCACGAGACGTTGAACACCTTTCAGTGGGGGCCGGATGGCTGGCTGTACGGGTTGCACGGCATCTTCACGAACTCGGCCGTGAAGCCGGCCCAGCTCGACGGTCCGGAGGCCCGGATCAACGGCGGGGTGTGGCGGTATCACCCGACGAAGAAGACGTTCGAGGTGTTCGCCGAGGGCACGTCGAACCCGTGGGGGATGGACTGGCGGAACACGGACGGGCAGTTCATCCTCGCCTGTTGCGTGATCCCGCACCTGTACCACATCGTCCCCGGCGGCATCTACCGGCGGCAGGCCGGGGCGAGCTTCAACCCCCACGCCTACAGCTACCTGAACGAGATTTGCGACCACACGTTCCACAAGGAGAGCGGCTGGGCGCACGCCGGACTCATCTCGCTCGACGCCCCGCACATCCCCGAGAAGTACCGCAACAGCGTGATCTTCGGGAGTATCCACGGGTGCTCGATCAAGCAGAACATCCTCAAGCCGAACGGGAGCACGTACACCGCCAGCCGCAGCGACGACTTCCTGGTGAGCGGCGACAAGAACGTCCGCCCGATCAACATGAGGTGGGGCCCGAACGGCGACATCTACCTGATCGACTGGCACGACCAGAACCCGTGCCACCAGGCCGCCGCCGACAGCTGGGACTACGAACGCGGCCGGGTGTACCGCATCCAACTGAAGGGGACGAAGCCGAAGAAGGCGGAGGATTTGGGAAAGAAGACCACAGCGGATCTTCTGAAACTTGTCTGTGATCCCAATCCATACCTCTACCGGACGGCGCTACGGCTTCTCTCTGAAGATCTCCGGCGTCTCGATCTTCTAGGCCAGAAGGGAGGGGAAGACCCACTTCGGATCGACTACAACGCCCCCAATGCACCGATCCGATTCATGTCTCTCCTGGCTGCAATCGGTCGGTATGACATCGACCAACTTGATGACGCCGCCGTGGCCGCCGGAATCTATAACGTGGCAAATTCGCCAGAAGCAGTCACTACGATGTCCGACCCGCTCTTCATCCGTTTGGCTTCACAAAGCCGCCATGCCTCGAAGAACTGCATTATCGCGCTCACAATATTTGCAACGAAAGGACGCTCCGCCCCCATCCGCCGCGAACTCGCTTCCGCTGCCATTCGGCTCGCCGATAAGCACGACGTCACCCCCCTCCTCCACGCCCTGATGATTCGCAAGGAGGACGCCAAAGACCCGGTCATCCCACAGCTCGTCTGGCTCGCCTACGAGAAGGTCTTGGCAAAGAAAGCCGACGCGACGCCCGCCGACAAGGAACTCGCCTGGCTCGCCGAGCAGGCGCCGGACAACATCTTCGTCCGCGATCAAATTGTCCCCAAGGTGATGCGCCGGCTCGTCGCCACGGGCCAGCCCGACGACCTGAAGCGGTGCATCAAATTCGTCGCGTCGACCAAGGATGTGAACACCCGCGAGAAGGCCCTCGACGGGCTTGCCGTCGCGCTCGCCGGCCAGACTGTGAACGCGCCCGAGGGGTGGGTCGAGCTCCAGGCCGAGTTGCGGAAAAACGCCGACCCGAGGCTCGTGCCCCTCGCGAACAAGCTCGCCGTCAGCTTCCGCGACCCGGCGGCGGTCAAGCGGGCCTTCGACGCCGCGATGAACACCGGGCTGACGACCGACTCCCGGACCGAGGCCGTCCGGCAGATCGCCCTTCTGAAGCCGACCGAGGGGGTCAAGGTGCTCCTCGTGCTGGTCGGGCACGACGCCGTCCCGGCGGTCCGTGCCGAGGCCGCCCGGGCGCTCGCCGCGTTCGACGACCCGAAGGTCCCGGCCGAGCTGCTCGCGAGCTGGAAGGACTACTCGAAGGAACTCCGGGCGGACGTGGTCAACACCCTCGCCGCCCGCAAGGAGTCGGCCCGGACGCTGCTCGCGGCGATGGCCGCCGGCAAGATCGACCGGGCCGCGGTGACCGATAACACGATCCTCCGCATCCAGGCGTTCGGGGACAAGGATCTCAACGCCCTGATCGAGAAGGCGTGGGGCCGGACCCGCCCGACCCCGGCCGAGCTGACTGCGACCATCGACAAGACCCGGGCCGCGCTACACGACGCCCCGGCGTCGTTCGCCCGCGGCCGGGCTGTGTTCGAGAACACCTGCGGGAAGTGCCACAAGTTCGAGGGCAAGGGGGCGGACGTCGGCCCGCCGCTCGACGGGGCGGCCCGCGACATCGAGTACATCCTGGTGAACGTGATCGACCCGAACCGCGTCATCGGCGCGCCGTACTTCCTTCGAATCGCCCGGCTCCAAGACGACACGGTGCAGCAGGGAATTCTCGCCGACGAAGACGACAAATCAATCACGCTGAAGCAAGAGAACGGGGTACTGCGGAAGATCGCGAAGACGGACCTCGAAGGACCGGTCAAGACGGTCGAGAAGTCGCTGATGCCGGAGGGGTTGGGGTACAACATGACCCCGCAGGACTTCCGCGATCTGGTCCGCTATTTGATGGCGAACCCATTCCTGATTGATGTGTCGGTGAATAGGGAGAAGGTGGCGGTCGGCGGACCGGGGCGGATCGTGCTGTCGGACACGAAGGGCGGGCCGGCGGTGGTCGAGGCCGAGGTCACGGCCCCGGAGGACGTGAAGACGGCGCTGCTCGTCGGGTCGGCGGCGGATTACGAGGTCCGGCTCGACGGCAAGGTGATCGGGACCGGGAAGGGAACCGGGAAGCAGGTTCAGCCGGACCAGGCCGGGTTCGAGTTGGTGTTGCCGAAGGGGACGCACAAGGTGGCGGTCGTGGCGAAGGCCGGCGGGGGCGTGGTGTTCGCCCGGTTCACCGACCCGGACCGGAAGTTGCGGTACCCGGACGCCGGGGAGAAGAAGTGAGATCCGTGTGGTCCGCTCGCGCCGCGAGCGGTCGCTTCTGTCTCATCCTCATCGGAGTTCCCCGAACAGTGGGTGGGAGTGCCGGTCGGGTTGGTCTTCCGGCACATGAACGCTCAATATTGCCGGACGTAGCTGACGATGACTCGATTGTTCGCGGTGTCAATCCGGTATACGACAACGAGTGGGGATTCGAACATGATCCGCCGGTTGTTCGGCCGGTCTTCGCCCTGATTCGCCGGGTCGCGGCCGAGGAGCAGGTCGATCCGGTGGGCCGCCGCGGTCACCCCCTTCTGATCGTGGTGGTGTATCCAGATTTCAGCAAGTTGGTCCTTGGCCGCCTTCGTCCAGATGACGGAGAAGTTCATGTCTTCCCCAGAGTCTTGAGATGCGCCAGAACCTCTGCGGTCGTGTAAAACGGCCCCTTTTCGCTCTCGGCAAGCTCCTCTTCGGTGGGATCGGGCGGGATGACGTAGCCGGCGAAGATACTCGGCTCGAAATACCCCACGATCCGTCCCTCTACGTCGCACACCTCGACACGCTGCTTGACCTCCCGAAGCTTCATCAGGGCGGTCTCGTCCATCGCGACCTTGATCACGTCTCGTCCTCCGTTCCTGTAATAGCTCACACGCCGTTACTATACCCCCGGCCACGTCCATCCTGCAATCGGGTCCTCCACCGGTATCACCTCACCCCGAACCGCCGCTCGGCGGTCTTCGCCTCGACCTTCCGCCCGGCCAGCTTGGTTGCGTCCACCTCGAACGGCTCCCCGACCCGGTTCCCGCACACGTCTTCCAGCCGGGTATCGACCACCAACTTGTATTCCCCCGCCCGCCACGGCTTCGCCGGGGCGAACGTCACCACCCGCTCCCCGCCGCCGACTGTGACCTCGCCCGGAACCCGCGCTCCAGTCGAGTCCGTTACCCACAGCATCGACCCGAGCAGCGCCCGGTCGAGCGGCTTCGCCAGCCTGATGATGACCGGCGCGTCCGACCCGGCCCGCGGGGGGATCAGCGTCCAGGTGTCCGGGTTCACGGGCTCGTCGTCCGGCGGGCCGGCCGAGAACGTCTTTCGGACCTCCGCCGCGAGCGGGCGGTCGGCGGCGTCCTTCCAGTCGCGGCCGATCACGAGCGAGTACCGCCGGCCCGCCTCCAGGATCGGGCCCAGCTCCTCCCGCGGGACCAGCCCCTGCTTCACCCGCCCGGGGTGGAACAGGAAGGTCACCCGCAGCCCGTCCACCGACCACAGTTCCTCATCGATCTCCAGGAACGGAGACACCACTTCGACCCCGTCGTCGCGGATCAGCTTCACATGCTGGTAGATGTCCCCGCGGGTCATTTGCCCCGAGAAGTGGAAGTACAGCCGCAGGGTGTTTTCCGGGAGCCGATTGCCGGACGGGTAGACCGCGGTGACCGAGGTCGGCGGTCCGGGCGGAGGTTTCGGGACGAGCAGCGAGATGCTGAACCCGTCGGGCCGGGGCTTCATCTGAGGGATGTCGTGCAAGCGGCAGGTGATTTTATAGCTGACCCCCGGCACGAGCGGGAACTGCGGCTCGAACCGGAGTGCGTCGGCCGTGACCGACCACGTCCCGGCGACCGGCGGGCGGGCGGCGACCTCCTCCGGCGTCCCCCGGTCCACGACGACCCGGCAATACTTCGCCCACTCGGCCGGGCTCAGCTTCGCCGCGCGGAGTGCGGCGAGGACGTCCTTGTCGAGCCCGACGAGATCGACCACCGCCGGTTCACCCGGCTTCAGGGGAACGAGCTTCGCCTCCGGCAGCTGCGCGTCGCCCCCCCGGGCCACCGCGAGAAGGGCAATCGGTAGAGTGAGCGCGACGAGGGTTCGCACGGGAATCTCCGGAAAAGCGAACGGGGGGCACGAGCCCCCCGAGATGAGTCGCAGGACGTTCGCCCCGCCCTCGGGCGGCGGGCTCCGCGGCTCACGGCAGCGGGATCGTCTTCAGGTCGAGCCCGGCGTCGGTCTTGACCAGGAGCACGGCCCGGGCGTCGTCGAGCTTGTCGAGCTGGGTCACACCCTTCAGCTCGGAGACGGTCTCGTACTTCACCCCGGCGGTGGGTGTCTTCGGCCGCTCGGTGATCGGTTCGGCCGCGGCAAACCCGTCGGTCGGGATCTTCATCACCCCGCGGTCGCTGTTCGCCACCAGCAGGTAATCCTTCCCGTCCTTGGTGTACACGATCATGTCGAGCGGGTTGTTCCGGTTCCCCAGCTCCGCGATCGTCGTCCCCTTCACCTTCTCCCCCGCCTTCAGATCGGCCACCGGGACCTTGACCAGCGGGGTGCAGGTGTACGCGGCCATCAGGGTATCATCCTTGCCCACCTTGTACGCGACGAACGTCCGGATCGGGGCGTGGGTCTCGATCTTGCCGTGGGCCCCGTGGAAGATCTCGATCCCAGTCCCCTTGTCCGCGTCCTTGAAGGGGTAGTTGATGGCCCGGAGGGTCGACGCGAACTGCTCGTTCGACAGCCCGGCGACGATCAGCCGACCGTTACCGACCTGGACGCCTTCCGGCAGGAACGCCATGCTGGTAACGACTGTCGCGGCACCCTTGCCCTCAGCCGGGTTCGGGAGCTTGACCTTGGCGTAGGGGACCTCCTTCAACGACACCACCTCGACCGCGTCCGTCCGGGTCAGCCGGACGATCGCCGGCTGCCCGGCCCCGGTCCCGCGGGTGACCGCGAGGTATACGTTCCCGGAGGCCGGGTTGACCTTGAGGTCATTGACGCGGATCTCCTTCTCCGTGGTCCCGAGCACGCCGGCCAGCTTGGCGTCGATCCGCTCGACGCTCACCGCCTTGTCCCCGGCCGGCTTGGCGTCGCCGGTGTCGACCGCGAAGATGGTCGCCGACTGCGGGTCGCCGATGAACAGGAGGCCCTTCGGGCCGAACGCCAGGGCGGAGACCGACTTGATGTCCGGGGTGCCCTTGGTAAGCCCATCATCGGCCCGGGCGGCGGTCGTCGCAACGAGCACAACCGCGGCAGCGAACAGCTTGGAGCGCATCACGAATCCCTCGTGGGAAAGGGGCGAAGTGATCCGGGACGTTCCCGGGGCTCTTATGATGTGCGGGCGCCGAGTTCGATGCAAACGAGAAACGGATGAGAAGGGAATGAGGACGGGGCGACCCCGGGTCTCGGCCCGGGGGCGGGCTGCTTCATAAAGTAACCCAAACCATCCCCGGGCCGATGTCCCGGGGGTCGCCAGAATTGTGAGGAGTTCCGCCGATGGCCGATATCCGGGGGTTCCGGGCGTACCGCTATGACCTGGGCCGGGTCGGTTCGCTGTCCGAGGTGGTCGCCCCGCCGTACGACGTGATCGACTCGACCCTGCAACAGAAGCTCTACGACCTGAGTCCGCACAACGCCATCCGGCTGGAGCTGACGAAGGACGCGCCCGGCGACGACGAGACCGAGAACAAGTACGCCCGGGCCGCCCGGACGCTCAAGAGCTGGGTCGCCGATGACGCCCTCCGCCAGGACACCGCCCGGGCCCTGTACGTGTACGAGCAGGAGTTCGAGGCCGAGGGGAAGGTCTACACCCGGCGCGGGTTCTTCGCCCGGGTCCGGCTCGAACCGTTCGGCACCGGCCGCATCTACCCGCACGAGCAGACGCTCTCCGGGCCGAAAGAAGACCGGCTGAAGCTGTACCGGGCGACCGGGTTCAACCTGTCGCCCGTGTTCGGCCTCTACCCGGACGAGGAGGGCGAGGTCTTCCGCCTGCTGGAGCCGTTCACCCTGAAGTCGCCCCCGCTGGTCGCGAAGGACCACCTGGGCGTGACCAACCGGCTGTGGGTGATCACCGACACGCAGGCGGTCAGCGCGGTCACCGGACTGATGGGGCCGAAGCCGGTGTTCATCGCCGACGGGCACCACCGGTACGAGACCGGCCTGAAGTACCTGGAGGAACGCAAGGCCGCGGGCGAGGTTCCGGACGACGAGGCCGCCCCGAACTTCACCCTGATGATGCTCGTCGGGATGAGCGACCCGGGGCTCATCATCCTCCCGACGCACCGGCTCGTGAGCGGCCTGCCGAACGTGACCGCCGCCCAGGTGCAAGACGCCCTCAAGGGCCACTTCGACATCGTGGAGCGGTTCGGGTCGGACCCCCAGGCGTGCTGGGAGCACATCGAGATGGACGGGTCGCAGGCGGTGCTCGGGTTCGGCACCGTGGCGGACGGGCAGTGGTTCGCGGCGAAGCTCCGCGACCCGGCGGTCATGGTCGCTCTTGCCCCGGAGCAGAGCGCGGACTGGCAGGGACTCGGGGTGAGCATCTTGCACAAGCTGGTACTCGACCGCCTGGCGCGGGACAAGCTCGGTGGGACCCCTACTTGTAAGTACATTCATCTCCTGAAAGAGGTGACGGACGCGGTGGCGGCGAAAGAGTGCCAGCTGGCCGTGCTAGTGCCGCCGGCGACGATGGGGCACGTCGAGCGGATCGCCGGGAACCGCGAGAAGATGCCGCCGAAGTCGACGTACTTCTACCCGAAGCTCCTCACCGGACTCGTGTTCAACTCGCTGAAGAAGGATTGAGCCCGCTATCCGGTGGACCAATGACCTCGCCCGACCCCAACAACCCGTTCGCGTCGTTCACCCCCGACGCGACCGTGGTCGCACGGCAGAAGGCGGCCCGGTTGCGATCCGGTTCGCGTACCTGGAAGCGAGGAATCGCTGGCGCCGGGGTGGGCGGAGCGGTCGCCGGTATCGGTCTGGCCGAATTTTTGGCGGGTCCGGGAGGAACGATTGACGGACTGATGCGCATACTGAAGTGTGCGGCTGTGGGGGGCGGCCTGACGGTCTTCGGCCTCCTGCTCCTGACGACGCTCGCATTGAAATACCAGAAGTACGTCTGCGTTATGGAGGTCGGGGTCAGCGTCCGCGAGGTCGTGGCGCTCCTGGTCTCCGGTACGGGCCTCGGGGTGGCCGTGGGGGCGGCGTGGTTCGCCACCGAACTCCCCAACAGCGATGGGTGGCTTCTCGTGGCCGGGATAGTCGCCGCCGCGGCGGCCGGCGCGAGCACTGGGGTTCTTATGGGTCGCGGACTGCGAATAGCCGCTCGAATCGGGGAGCATACCAAGACCGGGGGAGACGCGACCGATGCCCCGCCGTACCCGCCACGATGAGCCGGACGAAGACGACGATCCGGACGGGTCGGACGAGTACGACGCGTACCGCGACTACGACCCGGACGACCACGAGACGTACCCGGCCGGGCTGTACGACGACGACGGCCCACCGATCGTCCCGTGCCCGTACTGCCGCGAGGAGATCGCCGAGGACATCGAGCGGTGCCCGCACTGCGGGAACTACCTCTCGAAGGAAGATGCGCCTCCGGGCGAGCCGAAGTCGCGATTCTGGGTGATCTTGATGGTGCTGGCCCTACTCGCCGGCGCGTTCTGGGCGCTGGGGGGGTGACGTGGGCAGAAACCCATACCGCCTCAGCACAGTCACGAGCACCCGGATCGTCTCGGCCCAGGTGAATCGAGCCGCCCGGCCGGCGGCCAGCTCCCCGAGTCGGCGGGCCTCGCCGCGGTCGCGGTACACCCGGCGCATCTGGCCGATCATCTCGCCGTCGTCCGGGTCGGCCCAGCGCCCCGAATAGATCGTGTTCCGGGCTTCCACGAGTTGGTGTTTCACCTCGTACCCGACCGCCCGGTCGAAGAACTCAGTCACCCCGCCGAACGTGGTGGAGATGAGCGGCCGGCCGCACGCCATCGCTTCGAGCAGGTGGAGCCCGAACCCCTCCCCGAACGACCCGTTCACGAATGCCGTCAGCGACCGGTACCAGTCGGCCAGCTCGGCCGGCGACAGCGACCGCTGCACGACCTCGATCCGCGGGTCGGCGGAGGTCCGGACGGGCGGGGACGACGGCGTGATCTTCACCCACAACCGGGCGTCGGTCTCGACCGGGAACGCGCGCCGGAACAGGTCGATCACCCGCTGCACGTTCTTCCGCAGCCCGCCCGCGTCGAGTGCCCCCGCGGTACCGAAGACGCAACAGCCATCTCCCAACGCGGAAGGCCGGAACACCTCCGGGTCGTATCCCAGCGGCACCACTTCCATCGGCACCGTTACCCCGTTCGCCCGGAAGCAGTCGGCCCCCCAGCTGCTCGGAACGACCACCAGCCCGCACCGGTTCAGAGTGGCAATCGCGTCGCCGGGGAGAGTATCGGTCTCCCACATGGTGAACGCGGCGGTCCGGCCGTCGGGGCGGAACCGCCCGAGGAGGTGTGGCGGCGTGGCGGCGAGGCGGGAATGGTCAGGATGGCGGGGCATTTCACCAGGGTGCAGGCCGGGCGGGATCAGCTCCGGCCGCATGACTGACCACGGATCGCGCCGGACGTTCACCCCCCCATCGAGCAAACCCTTCAGTAGTGCGTAAACGACGTGATCGTACCCGCCGGGCCGTAGGATGTGACCGGCGAGGAAGAGGGGCGGGCCGGCCCGGACCGGAGCCAACTCCGCCGCCCGCACGGTGGACATCTCGTTCAGGAGCTTGGCGGCGAACGCGCGGAGCTGGCCGCGGACGAGTAGCTTTCCGCCCCGCGCCACCGCCGGCCAGAACGTCCCGAGGGCACTCACCGCCCGAAGCTTGTGCCGCACCGCGCGGCCGACGAGCCGGACCCGAGCCCACCGCCGCGGGGACGGATCGCTCGGGGGAGAAGGCTCGGAAACGATCACGAGGGGCACGGCCGGCACTCCTTCGCCGGGGATGGGGATGGTGAAGGAGATGAAGGTTCGGGAATCCGTCCCGGGGTGTCAAGAGCGGCTGGCCGCGCCCGGGTACCCTGGGGGCGGCCGTTTCGGCCGCGCCCCCAGGGAAGACCCCTCGGTCACGCGGTCGCCCCGAGCAGGTCCCAGCCCTTGCGGTACTCGCGGCGGATGAACTTCTCGGCCTCGGGCAGGTCCTTGGTCTTGCACGCCTCCCCGTCCCAGGCGAACGGCTTACCGGTCCGGATGGCGACATTCCCGAGCAGGAACGCCGCGGTCAAGAGCCCGGCGTAGTCGAAATTGGACAGGGCGAGCTCCGGCTTCCCGGCCTTGATCGCGTCCACCCACTCCTTCTTCTGGCCGAAGTCTTGGCCGTTGTTGGCCGGGAACGTCTCCAGCTTGCTGCCGTTGTTCGCGGTCTCGCCGGTGCTGAAGAACACCTCCGCCCCGTAGTCATCGGGGGAGTAAGCGATCCCCTTCGACCCGACCAGGATCGACCCGCTGTCCACCAGCTTGCCCTTCCGCTTCTGGTTGGTGTCCAGGGCGATCGCCTTCTCGATCAGTTCGGTCGGCGGGAGCAGTTTCTTCCCGTCCTTGCGGCCCTCGTACCAGTGGAGAGTGACCGGGGCCAGCTCGCCGCGGGCGGGGAACTCCAGGGTGACGTGGGCGGAGCTCGGGCAGGTCTCCGGGTTCACATCCCCGGCCTCGGCCGACACCCGGGTCGGATGGGCGAGCTTCAGCGCCATGAACGCCATGTTCGCGGTGTGACAGGCCATGTCCCCGATCGCCCCGGTCCCGAAATCCCACCCCCCCCGCCAGGTGAAGTCGTGGTACGGGCCCCGCCGCTTGTTCTGGTCGGCCGGCCCGGGGTACGGCCGCGCCGGGGCGGTCCCGAGCCAGGCGTCCCAGTTCAGCCAGTCGGGGACCGGGTCTTCCTTCGGCCGCTGGGTCACCCCGGGGGCCTGCGGCCAGATCGGCCGGTTCGTCCAGACGTGGACCTCCTTCACGTCCCCGAGCGCCCCGCCGCGGACCAGCTCGACCGACCGCCGCAGCCCGGTCGCGGCCGTCCCCTGGTTGCCCATCTGGGTGCAGACCCCGTACTTCTTCGCCTCGGTCCGCATCAGGTGGGCTTCGTACACGTCGTGGGTGAGCGGCTTCTGGCAGTAGACGTGCTTCTTGTTCCGGATGGCGAGGAGGCTGGCGAGGGCGTGGTTGTGGTCCGGGGTGCTGACGGTGAATGCGTCGGCCGTCTTGAGCACCTCCTTGTCGTCGAACAGCTTCCGGAAGTCGGAGAACGTTTTCGCCTTCGGCCACTTCTTCGCCTTGTCGGCGACGAACCCGGCGTCCACGTCGCAGAGGGCGACGACCTCCATCAGGCCGCCGGCGTGGTCGATGTCGCTCGACCCCTTGCCGCCGATCCCGATCCCGGCGACGTGGAGCTTGGCGTTCGACCCGGCGACCTTCTCGGCGGAGAACGCGGGGGCGGTGTACAGATACCCGAGCGAGGCCGCGCTGGCCGCCAGCGCCTGCCGGCGGGTGAGACGACGACTCATGGGAAAGGAACCTCCGTGGGCAGAAACGGTGTGGGTGTGGGAGCGGGGTGGGCCGGGGCCGACGCCCCGGCCGGGCCCGCGGTCCGGGTGGGATTCCGCGTAGTGTATGCCGGCGGCGAAGGGGCCTCAAGCCGCAAGTCGCGAAGTCGGCGGTCCCGAGGAAGGCAGAATACCAGACCGAGGGCGAAGCCCGGGGCCTAGACCATACAATATGCGGGCCTGTGGTGTGCTTCCCCGACCCCGAGTCCCGAGGCTTCCACCATGTCCGCCCTTGCCCCCCGGCGACGTCTCTCGCTCCTGATCGTTCGAGTCCCGGCAGTCTTGCTCCTGGCCCTCGCCCCGGGCCTCGCCCGGGCCGCCGACCCGAAGCCCGCCGAGACGGCGCTGGGCAAGGTCCCGGCTGACGCCGAGTTCTTCCGTTCGGCCCTCCGTCTAGGAGAGACGGTCGAGACGATCGGCCAGAGCCGGGTGTGGAAGCAGCTGTGGAACGAGCCGGAAGTACAAGAGCTCTGGAAGAAAGCCCGGGCCGCCTACGAGACGGGCGACGGTGGCCTGGCCGCGGTCCGGCAGTTCTTCGCGGACCCCGCGAACAAGGACCTCCCCGGGCTCGCCGCGGACGCCCTGTCCCACGAGGTCTTCGTCTACGCCGGGTCCGGCACGGGTGACCTGATTGCACTTTTCCAGGAGTTGGCCGGCGGCGCTCGCTACGGGCCGGCCTTTCAAAAGCTGCTCGGGGATAATCCGGACGACCCCACCCGGACCCGCGTACGGATCGTCCTCCAGTCGCTCGCCGAGAAGCCCGAACGGCTCAAGGTTCCCGACCTGGTCATCGGGTTCAAGGTGAGCGACCCGGCGAAGGTCTCCGCCCAGCTGAAGCGGATCGACCCGCTGCTGGCCGACGCCCTCAAGGACACCCCGCTCAAGGGCAGGTCCGAGCGAGTCAAGGTCGACGGTGACGAGTTCCTGGTCCTGAAGCTCGACGGGTCTCTGGTGCCGTGGGACAAGGTGCCCCTGGAGATGTTTGAGGACAAACCGGGGGAGTTCGCCCCGCTCACCAAGCACCTGAAAGAGATGAAGTTGACCGTGGCGGTCGGGGTCCGCCAGGGATACCTGCTCGTCGCGATAACGGAGTCTGTCGACCGACTCGCGAAGTTCGGGGGCGCCGGGCCGAAGGTGGCCGGGCGGCCGGAGCTGAAGCCGCTGGAGAAAGTCGCCGGCCGGCCGCTCACCGCCGTCGGGTACACGAGTCAGGCGCTGCGGGCGGCGACCGCGACCACACCCGAGGATATCACGGGGTGGGCCGACCTGGCCAAGGCTGCGGCCCAGAAGGCCGACCTGCCCGACGCCGATCAGAAGGCCCTCGAAAAGGACATCGACGCCCTGGCCCAGGCCATCGCCCGCGGGCTCACGAAGCCGGGGGCGGCGGTGAACTTCAGCGTCCGCACCGCGCGGGGGTGGGAGACGTTCGATTACGACTATACCACCCCCGGCCCGGGCGAGCCCCGCCCGCTGACGCTCCTGAACCACCTCGGCGGGGACCCGCTGCTAGCGGCCGTGTGGCGGTCCGGGACGACGGTGGAAGACTACCGGGCGTTCGCGAAGTGGGTGGCGGTGTTCGCCGGGCACGCCGAGACGATCGCGCTGGCGAAGGTCCCCGACGCCGAGGAGACCATCAAGACGGTCCGCAAGGAGGTCGTGCCGCTCGTGAAGCAGCTGGGCGACGTCACCGAGAAACTGTGGCTCCCGGCACTGGCGGACGGGCAGGAAGGGGTCGTGCTGGACGCGAAGTGGGCCAGCAAGCGGTGGCACGCGTCCCTGCCGGAGGCGGACCGGGAGCTGCCCCTGCCGGAGCTGGGGGTGGTCCTCGGGGTCAGCGACCCAGCCAAACTCGGGCAGGCCCTGGAGGGGTACCGGGTGCTCGCGAACAAGATGATCGCGAAGGCCCGGGAACTGGACCCGTCGGGGAAGATCCCCGCGTTCGAGATCCCGAAGCCGCGGGTCGAGCAGAAGGGCGGCCGAACGTTCGCCTATTACCCGATCCCGGAGGAGTGGGGCATCGACCGGCAGTTCCGGCCTACGGGCGGGCTCTCCGGGAAGGTCGCGGCCCTCACCCTGTCGCGGGAGCACACCGAGCGGTTGCTGGCGGAATCTCCGCTGCAGACCGGCTTGGCCCCGTTCGCCGACCTGAAACGGCCGCTGGAGTCGGCCTTCTACGTGAACTGGGCGGGGGTGGTGGAGGCGACCGGGCCGTGGGTGGGCTACCTGATCCGGTCGGTGGTCCCCGAGGACAAGCGGGAGAAGGCCGAGCGGGTGGCGGTCAAGGTCATGGGGGTGCTGAAGGTGTTCCGCAGCTACGGGTCGGTGACGTACCGCGAGGGCGGGGCGACCGTGACGCACAGCGAGGCGGTCTTCGGCGACATCGAGCCGGAGGCGGGGAAGTAGGACGGTGCTGCCCGGTTGGAGCCCGTGGCCACTGGCAGACGACCACGCCTGCCGTTTATCAGAGCCTCAACGGGTGCGGGGCGGCCACGGATTGACCCGCATCGGAGTCGGAGTCGGGCGCATCCTCGTCCCCCGCCGGGGTCGGTCCGTCGGGGGCGACTTCGTCCCGGGCCTTCTCCAGCTCTTTCGCCAGCTCCTCGACGTGGGTCGTCCGGATCATCTCCTTCAGCTCCGGGTCGTGGGCCATCTTGTCCAGCCCGAGCCGGTCGCAGATCATCTGGAGCATCTGGAGCATCTTGGTCGCCTCCTGCTCCGCCAGCAGGCTGACCTGGAGCTGGAGATGGCCCCAGTGGTCGGCCTGTTTGGTCTGCCGGTTCTGGGTCATCAGGACGAACGTCGAGAGCAGGATCGCCTCGATCCCGACCGCGAGGTTGAGGAACTCGAACGGGAACCGGTCGACCGGCCGGAACCCGGGAACGAGCCCGACGTTCGCCGCCACCCAGCCGAGGAGTACGATCATCTGGGCGACCAGGAACCGGAAGCTCCCGACGAACTCGGTGACGGCGTCGGTCAGCCGGTCGGCCCGGGTCCGCCGGCGGACGAACTCGGCCTCCAGGTCGCGGACCGTTTGGATGTTCTTCCGAGCGGTCTCCGGGATCGGGGCGGCGGGCATGCGCAGCTCCTCGGCGGTCGGCCCGGGTAGACCCGGTTGCCGCCGGGAACTGCCGGCTTGAACCCGGTCCGGTCAGCCGGCGCCATCCAGTACAGTCGCACCTCGCGTGCCGGTCCGAGCAAGATGAACATCTTCTGGAGGGCGTCGGCCGCCCGGGAGACGGGGTCAGCCGATTCGCGGGAAGAGCGGCTTGACCTTCCCGTCGATGACCTCCGCCGTCACCCGGAGGTCGTCCGGCTGGGCTGTCAGCTGGGCGGCGTCGGCGTAGCTTACCTCGGCCCACAGCTTCGGGAAGTTGAAGCTGTTGTAAATTGTCTCCGCGCTCCGCGGGATGAACGGCTTGAGCAGGATGCTAACGAGCCGAAGCCGTTGGGCTACCTCGAACAGGACGAGCTTCGCTTTCTCTTTATCTGTCTTTACTAGTTTCCAAGGGGCGTGATACTCAAGATATTGATTCGTTGGAGTCAGGAAGGAAGTAACAATAAAGCTCAGAGCAACGTTGTATTGACATCGCTCAAGATAATGTCTGACCAGTAGCACGATCGGAGATCGGCCTACCTCCAGAGGATCGGGATAAATGCCAGGGCCTGTATCCTGTATCAAGTTAAAAGACGGCGACTCAGGAGCCCAGCCTGAAACAGGGTTAGGAGGCCCGACCGGGTCATCCTTCATTAACCACCCGTAGCGAGGGTGCAGCCGCAACCCGGCAGTTCCTTCCAACACTCCTCCATAGTTCTTCGTGACCAACGTTACGCAACGACTCAAAGTGTTCCCGAGGTTGTTTGCCAACTCGGCGTTGTAGACCTCCGTGAATCGAGCCCAGCTGAATTCCCCGTCGCCTGGATACGGGCACTCTCGCATGAAATAATAGCGGAACCCATCCGCGCTAAACTTGGTGATCAGGTCCATCGGTTCGGTGACGTTGCCAAGTGTCTTGCTCTCTTTGATCCGCTCACCGGTCTCATCATCCTTGCGGTAAACGAATCCGTGGCTGAACACCTTCCTCGGCGCTTCTTCACCCGCTGCCCACAGCATCGCGGGCCAGATGTGACAATGGAACCGCGTGATGTCCTTGCCGATAAAGTGGACAGCCGCCGGCCAATACTTGCGGAAAGTCGCCTCGTCGTCTCCGTAGCCGATACCGGTGATGTACGTCAGCAGGGCATCGAACCATACGTAAATGGTGAACTCCGGGTCGAACGGCAGGCGGATGCCCCACTCCTCTCCGTGCCGGGAGATGTTCAGGTCCTGTAACCCCTCGGCCTCGATGAACCCGATCATCTCGTTTCGCCGGCTCTCCGGCTGGACGAAGTCCGGGTTCTCCTTCAGAAAGCCCAACAGGCGATCCTGGAACGCGGACAGCTTGAAGTACCAGCAGGGCTCGGACCGGCGGACGAGCGGCCGCTTGTGGTTCGGGCACTGGCCGGCGTTCTCGGCGTGGATCTTGTCGGACTTGAACTCCTCGCACCCGGGGCAGTACCACCCCTCGTAACTCCCCTTGTAGATGTACCCGTTGTCGTACACCTTCTGGATGAACTTCCGGCAGCACTGCTTGTGACGCGCGCTGCTGGTCTGGACGAAGGTGTCGTAGGAAATGTCGAGGGCGTCCCAGACCTCGCGGAACTGGCGGGCCATATCGTCGCAGTAGGCTTGCGGATCTTGGCCGAGTTCGCGGGCCTTGTCGGCCACCTTCACCGTGTTCTCGTCGTTCCCCATCAAGAAGAAGACGTCGTACCCCTCCATCCGCCGATACCGGGCCTGCACATCCGCGCCGAGCTTCTCGAACGCCGTCCCGATGTGGGGCCGGCTGTTCGGGTAGTCAATCGCGGCAGTCTGGAACCAGGAGTTGGGGTCGGCCACGGTTATCTCCTCCACAACGGCGAGCGGCCGGGTCTCCCCCGGCAGTGTGCCCTCTTTCTAGTAGAGGCGCCCGACCCGGGGGAGGTTCAGCGGATCGCCCCGGCCCGATCGGCCATCGCGAGCCGGAGGGTGTCGTCGTCCGGCTGGGCGAGTAGGGCCTGGAGGAACGGGTTGTCGGGCGACATCGGCCGGTCACCCGGTGGCAGGACGGTCGGGGTCGATCCCCGCGGCCCGGAGTATCGCCTTGGCCCGTTCGAGCTCTCGTTCGAGTTGACCAGCCCGCTGCCGCTCGGCGTCGGCCCGCTGCCGCTCGGCCTTTCGGGCGTCCGCGAGCTGCTCGAACGTCAGGAACCGCTCGCCGTCCGGTCCGGTGATGACCAGTTCGGGGCCGGACATGTCAAACCGGATGCCCAACCGCGGACTCGTAAACCCGTTCGTATCCTCGATCTCTTCGAGCGACCGGTTCTGACGAACCCATCCTTCCAAGGCGCCGTCGTCCGGGTCGTATACATAGTACTCTTCCACACCGTACCGGCGGTAAAACTGACGCTTCTTCTTCATCTCGCCGAGGCGGTTGCCGGGCGAGAGGATCTCGAAGATCACCTGTGGGAAGACCCCTCCCTCTTCCCACACCCTGTACGACCCGCGGTGCCCCTTCGGTCGCCCGAACGCGACGTACACGTCCGGAGCCTGTCGGATGGTGTTATTGCCCCGGACCGGGTAGATGAGATTGTCCCCGGCGACGAACACGTCGGGGTTGCCGGCAAAGACGGTATCGAGGTTGCCCTTGATGGTGACAATCCACTCGTATTGCAGAGTGTTCTCCGCCATCGGCATCCCGTCCGAGTCGGGGTAATCGATTTCGGGCTCACCGGCCGTCGCTATCGCGTTCATTGGTCGACTCCTCCCAGCACCGATGCATCTCGGTCAGTTTACCCGATCACCACCCGGTCGCCGGGGGCGGGAACGGCCACGTCGGCGTACCCGAGGTCGCGGAGCGTCTCGGCCAGCGCCTCGGCCTGCTCCCGCTCGCCGTGGATCAGCCGGACCTTCCCGACCTGCCCGGCCGTCGGCCCGAGGTACGCCAGGAAGTCGTCCCGGTCGGCGTGCCCGCTGAACCCGTCCAGGTGGTGGACCTCGATCCACTTGTTCCAGTCCCGGCCCTGGAACCGGACCGTCGGCTTCGGCTCCAGCAGCTTCCGCCCGGTCGTCCCGGGGGCCTGAAAGCTGACCAGCACGATGCTGCATCGTGGGTCGTCCACCAGCATCTTCAGGTGGTGTTGGATCCGGCCCGCGTCGCACATCCCGCTCGACGCGACGATCACGCCCGACCCCGGGCGGGTCGCCAGGAGGGTGCTCTGCTCGAAGTCCCGGACGTAGGTCACCCCGTCCCCGCCCAACAGCCCGTGCCCCTCCTTCAGGGCCTGGGCGATGTCCGCCGACAGGCTGTTCGGGTGTGCCCGGTACACCTCCGCCACCTCGGCCGCGAGCGGGCTGTCCACGTACACGGGGACCGGCGGGATCTTCCGGTCCCGCAGCCCGAGCTGGAGCACGTGGATGACGAGCTGGGTCCGGCCGAGGCTGAACGCCGGGATCAGCACCTTCCCGCCCCGGTCGATGGTGTCCCGGATGACCGCGTACAGCTTCTCCACCGTCTCCTCGAACGACCGGTGCAGCCGGTTCCCGTAGGTGCTCTCGCACACCAGCAGGTCGGCCGGGGGGATGGCCGCCGTCGGCTTCAGGATCGGCATCCCCCGCCGGCCCATGTCCCCGCTGAACGCGAGGGTGCGGTCGCGGTCGGGACCGGCTGCGGTCATCAGGACCATCGCCGACCCGAGGACGTGCCCGGCCTCGACGAACCGGAAGCGGCACGTTTTGGTCACGTCCACCTCCCGCCCGTAGGGCACCTGCACCACCTGCCGGAACGTCTTCTCGACGTCCGGGTGGGTGTATAGCGGCTGGACCCACGGCTCGGCGTAGTTCCGGGCGATGTTCAGGTGGGCGGCGTCTTCCTCCTGGATCTTGGCCGAGTCGGCCAGCATGACCCGGAGCAGGTCGCGGGTGGGCGGGGTGCAGAAGATCGGCCCGGAGAACCCCTGGCGGACGAGGGTCGGCACGTTCCCGCAGTGGTCGATGTGGGCGTGGCTGACGATGACCGCGTCGATCTGGTGCGGGTGGAATGGGAAGTGGCTGTTCCGTTGCCGGGCCTCTTCCCGCCGGCCCTGGTGTAACCCGCAGTCGAGAAGGATCTTGTGATTCCCCACTTCGAGCAGGTGCATCGAGCCGGATATCCCCCCGGCTGCTCCCCAGAACGTGAGGGCCGGCTCGGGGAAAGAGGGCGAGGGCAGTGATTCTGTCGGTTTCATCCGAGTATTTTACCCCCGGGTGGGCGGGCGGGGTTAGGCCAGAAGAAAGAGTGAAACATCGAAGCCCGGGATGACGCCCCGGGCTCCTCACTGCTCGTTGAATCCTAACCCCTGATCCCGAAACTCTTTCCTCATTTCCCCATCACGAACTCCCGGACCGCCTTGTTGAGCGGGTCGGCAGCGTCGATCACCCCGGTGATGATCGTGATGTGGGTGCGGTCCTTGAGCTTCAAGAGGGTGGTCGGGCACTTGCACTTCTCGAGGGCGGCGTTCAGGTCGAAGGCCATCCGGTCGAGGTGGTCGAAATCCCTGTCGGCGTAAGCGATCAGGAACGGGGGGTGCTTCCCGCCGACATGCGCGAGCGGGGACGCCTTCTTGCACACGTCCGCGTCCGTCCCGAACATCGGGTTGAAGAACGCGACGTCGTGGTAGATCTGGTACACCCCGCTGACCGCGATCACCCCGTGGATGTCCGTGGGCGAGAGTTTCTCGGCCTTGAGGTAGTTCGGATCGGTGGCGAGGAGCGATACCAGATGGCCGCCGGCCGAGTGGCCGAAGACGACGATCCGGTCGGCCTTCCCGCCGTACTTGTCGATGTTCGCGTGCGTCCAGGCGAACGCCCTCGCCACGTCTTCCGCGTGGGCCGGGTGCTTCACCTGCGGGGAGAGCCGGTAGTTGGTGATGACCGTCCCGATCCCGACCTTGGCAAATGCCTGCCCGATCGCGACGTACAGGTTCTTGTTTCCGGACTTCCAGCTCCCGCCGTGGACGAAGAACAGGACCGGATAGTCCTTCGCCCCCTTGGGGACGTACACGTCGAGTTTGTGCCGCTCGGGGTCGGCGGCGGCGTCGGTCCGGTAGGCGATGTCGGCGTGCTTCTCGACCTCGAACCCCGATGGATTCGCCGCCGGGGCCGGCTTCTTCTCCTGCGCGGGCGCGAGCCCGACCATCAACGCTCCCGCTGCCAACACCACGGCGAGCGAAATCCGACCCGGGGTCATCCGGCGGCCCTCACCAAGGGTGACACAACAACCGTCGATGAATTCTAACGCACCGGCTGTCCCGGGGTGAAGAAAAAGCCGGTTCCCGGTCAGTCGACGCGAAGGGCCTGAAGACAAAGGGAGCAGCTCGCAAAACGATCCGCGGGTTGGTCGGATCGCGGACACTTTTCTGATGGTACTGAGACGTTCACCGAGGCTCTTTGTCATCCCAAATACATAATCCGGGCCAGGGTTTCAACCGAGCACACCCCGGTAAGAGATGTCGCCCTCACACAAACCGGGCCCACCCCGGATGATCCGGTCATGTCCCAGCGCAAGAAACGAATCCGGCAGCAGTTTCGAGCGACCGTCTTCGCCCGCGACGGGTATGCCTGTCGGGGGTGCGGATTCGTATCGGACCCGGACCGGGCCGACAGCGAGCTGGACGCCCATCACATCACCGACCGCAACGAGATGCCGAACGGCGGGTACGTGCCGAAGAACGGGATCACACTGTGCGAAGACTGCCACCAGAAGGCGGAAGCGTTCCACCGTGGCGAACCGGTCCAGGACGGGTTCACGCCGGAGGACCTGTACGCGCGAATTGGGTCGAGTCAGGAGGAGGCGATATGGGCGGCGGGCTGGGAGGAATCGTAACCAGGAACCGCGGGCGAGAGAGCCGGTTTCTCCGGAGAAAC
>JAQGHQ010000516.1 GCA_028288765.1 Gemmataceae bacterium
CTACTCCACTCGGGCAGTCAACCCGTCGGCCACTAATCCCTCTCGTTCTCGGGCTTGCTCGACGCGCAGGTGTGGAGGCTCAACCAGCCAACACGGTCGTTCGGAGGATTGCCGAGAGGTGACCAGATGGGTCGAGTCCGTGAGCCGTAAGATTCGCGTTTGGCGGACCCTGAAGGGGGATCCCGGCGATCGTGTTGGGGTCGGCCTGGACATTGCTCACGGTGAGGTTGGTGATCCCGACCGCGGCCGCCGCGACCCCGTCGGTCGTCGGTCACCCGTAGGTCGCGGACGGTCCCGCCTCCTGGTACACGACGATAAGGACAAGGTGAAGTCGGTCATCGAACTCCGGATGCCACCACAACCGGGGCCGTGCCACCCCGGGGGCTTCCCGGCGGGCACGCCCATCCTCCGGCCCGACGGCGCCACGGCGGCCGTCGAGACGGTCAGCGCGGGGGATGTGGTCAGCACGGTCGGGGCGGACGGCACGCCCTCCGGGGGGGGCGGGTGGAGGGCGTCCTCGTCACCACCAACCGGCTCATCGAGGTGAAGACCGCGGCGGGCACCCTGGTGACGACCGAGACCCGGCCGCTCGCCCGGGTGGGCGGCGGGCTCCGCCCCGCCGGAGAACTCAAGGCGGGAGACGAGGTCTGGCGGTGGGGCGGGCGGCGGCGGGCGTCGCGGGGACGGCCACCGGGCAGCAGGGGCGGGTCTACAACCTGATCCTGAAGGCCCCGGGGCTGTTCGTCGCCGGGGGCGTCCTGGCACGGAGCAAGCCGCCGGCACCCTCCGGCGGACCAACCACGGTCGAGCCGGGTCGACCGGTGTGAGAGGTACACGACTTCCGCCGTGGGCGGGAGGGTTACGGTCTACCCGGACTCCCCGTGCCGACTTACGACAGGATCGGAACGGGAGGGAGCTCTCCCTCCCTGATTGCCGGGCCGGACCTTTGTCGATGAATGACGCGGTTCGGTGTATCCAGACCCTTCGCCGTCAGGGGATGCTGGTAGGCGGGATAGGTCCCGCGAGAGGCGGACGACCGCCCGAACGGAAGGGGAATGCTCATGCCCGCGAAGAAGGGTCCGGTCACGACGGCGGCCGAGGCGGTGAAGGACGCGGCCAAGACGGTGGTGAAGGCCGCTGAGAAGAAGGTGGTCAAGCCGGCGGCCAAGGCCCTCGGTCTGGCCAAGGGGAAGAAGGCGACGCCCAAGAAGAAGTGAGGCCGCGACGCCCCCGAGAGGCACATGGGGAGGGACCTCCGCAAGCAAAACACCCTGCGGAGGTCCCTCCCTCTGCCGATTGCTGCGTCTTGTTGCACCTCGTGGGCGGGCATGTCCCGGACTCCCGCGTCAGCCGCCGGCCAAGAACATCCCCGGGGCTTGTGCGTTGGTAGGCCCGGCCAGGTCGGAAGTGTTGGCCGCGACAAGCAGCGGGTCCGGCGGGTGGTCGGTCATCGGGTTGGCAACAAGCCGGCGCGGGACCGCGGGAGGATAACCGCCCGCGGACACCGTCGTCGGACGATCACGGGTCACCCGTCATTTTCTCCGGCCGATCCGCCTGGTGACCACAACCAGCCCGGAATCCATACCGCCCGTCAACACGCCGTCTCCGATGCTTCCGTCCGTGAAGTAACAATCCCCCTCGCCATTCCGCCCGGCGAACGGGCCGTCACGCGGCACGAGCCGGGTCTGGGACAGTCCGCCCGCCCGGCTCAGGTCGGCCAGAATGCTATCCCGCTCGGCGTCCACACCCGGGGCGATCCGGTGAGTCAGCTTCCCGGTGGCCGGGCTCCGCCCGACGCGCGCGTCGAACGTCCCCGCCCCCGCCCACACCGGGCGGCCATCGGGGGTACACCCGGCCTGCCAGACTCGGACGTGGTGACGGGACCGGGCCGACCCACCGACCGACCGCTCGAATGCCAGATCCTGGGTCCGGCCGAACAGGTACAAGTCGCTGACCGGGGCCCGGGGGTAGGGCCGATTCAGGGCCACACTCACCCCGATCCGGACCGCCGACCGGACGGTCACCGGATCGGCCGGCGACCACCCGGCGGCACAGAAGGCACGGATCATCTCGTCCCGCGTCCCGGTCAGGCGGAGGTTGACCGGATCGCCCGCCCGGCCGTCCTTCGTCATGGTGATGGCGGGAAAGGGGGCCGGAACCGAGGGGCTGACCGGACCGGCGAGGAATACGCAGAGAGCGGCGGATGGGATCATCGGTGAGGGCCCGTGGGTTTCCTCACTTTCGCCGTCCGGACCGATTACGGGAAGTGTCGGGGGTTAGGCGAGGCGACAGGCCACGGCCGTCGGGCGTCGCGAAATCGCTACCGTCGTCAGAACCGCGCTTCGGACACCTGTGTCGGGCGTCCGGGTGTCTCAAAACGACGGCATCTGCCCGCCGCGGCCGGCCCGTCACGCCGGGTGACCGCGGTGAACCCATTCTCCCGGCCCGGACGCGCCGACCCTGCCTCCCCGTCGACGTTTTCTGACACCGCCGACCCGGGCGTGCTATGTAACTGGAAACGCCCGCCTCCCGACCCGCGAGGCCGCCGTGCCCCCCGACATCACCCCCCTCCACCTCGCCGGGGCCGCCGCCGGGGCCGCCCTGCTCGCCGTCCTGCTGCGGCCCGGACCCCGGCCCGCCCGCACCCTGCGGGAGAAGGTCGGGGCCCACGCCGGCGGGGCCCTCGACGAGGAGATCGACCGGATGCTCAACTGGCTGCCCCGGGACGCGGCGTGGAGCGACCGGCGGCGGGCGGTCCGCCGGGCCGGCCGTCCGACCCCGGTCCGGGTGGCCCCGGCACCGGTCGCCGATGCGCGGGCGGCCGAGGAGGGGCTGGTGCTCGACCGGTCGACCGCCGGGCTGTGCGTGGCCGTCCACCGGCCGCTCGCCGAGGGGGGCAGGGTATTCTTCCGGGCCGAGGCCGATGGGGCCCCGTGGGTCGGGGCGACGGTCCGGCAGTGCCGGACCGGCGACGACTTCTACCTGATCGGGTGCCAGTTCCACGAGACCCCGCCGTGGGCCGTTCTCCTCCTGTTCGGCTGACTAACCCCCGCGGGCGGGTCGGGGAGTATCGTCCCGGGTCGGCGGGCCGTATCCGGGCCCTCGGCGGGCGGCAGCCCCTACTGGTCACCCTGGCCGCACGCGGCGACGCAAGACCGTGCCGCGGCATGTGGGTTCGACCTGCATTTCATCAGGCCGGTCGACCCGGCGGCCCTGCTCCACGCCTTCGGCGAGCAGATGCACCGGCTCACCGGTCCAGTCTGGCCGAGCGGGCGGGAGTCCGGGCGGGCCCGAGGCATCGCCGGCCGGCGGTGGAGCGGCGAGTCATTCGAGACGATCAGGGCCCCCTGACCTCTGCCTGCCGAACCCATCCTTCATGGATGATTTACGCCGTCAACGTTGACGCCGAGGCCACAGTGGCCCGGCCGCGTCCCGGAGCACTTCAACGACCTCGGCGGCGGCACCCGAGAAACCCGCGACGAGCCCTGGGCGATCAGGGAAGTGTCGCTCGGCCGACCACCTCCGGGCCGGGTTCGGGGGAAGGTCCTCGACCTTCGGGGTAGTCAGCGTGACGTAGTCGACGAACCGCTGGAGCCCGTCCGGCTCACGCCGCCGGGGGTGGATTGTCAGGCCCGCGGTGATCCGCCACCCGGGGCGGTCTTCAGGGGTCTCGACCCAGAACACCAGCCCGGGAACGTCCACCAGAGTGATCCGCTCCACCGGC
>JAQGHQ010000322.1 GCA_028288765.1 Gemmataceae bacterium
ATAAAATCCGCCCCCCCAGATTAGTCCCCCCCCCCACATATTCCCCCCCCCCCCGAGAGGATACCCCTGAACCGTGGCGGTCTAGACCGCATGGTCTTCCGCCCCAAGGGGGCGGCGGAGAGTAGCCCAGGGCGTGAGCCCTGGGCTTTGTGAGATTCTCGCGGTCGGGCCTCACTTCTTGTCCTTCTTCGGCTCCTCTTTCTTCGGCTCGACCTTTTTCGGTTCGATCACGTCGATCACGATCGGCGGGGGCGTCACGGCGTAATCCTTACCGCCGATCTTGGTCGTCGCCCGCAGTACGACCTCTGCCGGCCCGGCCGCCGCG
Organism: Gemmataceae bacterium; assembly: GCA_028288765.1. Taxonomy (GTDB): domain Bacteria; phylum Planctomycetota; class Planctomycetia; order Gemmatales; family Gemmataceae; genus Urbifossiella. Next base: position 326 of record JAQGHQ010000322.1, read on the forward strand.
GCGGGGGCCACGGTCAGCCCCACCTCGCCCTTCGTCTGCCCCTTCGCGATCGGCTTGACCGCCGGCGTGATGTTCGGCGGGACGAAGAGTGGGGCAATCGCGAGGTCGCCGTCGGCCTCCTTCTCCCGCGTCGCCTCGACCAGGAGCTTGCCGGCTTTCCCTTTCTCGACCGCGGGCGGGTCGGCGGTCAGCTTCAGGGTGAACGCCGGCTTCTCCACGACCGCCGCCACGCACCCGTTCAAAAGTTCCTGGGGCGGGTTCGAGATCCCCCCGAGGTTGGTCTTCACCACGTCCGTGAGGGTGGCGAATCGGACCACGCTCTTGCCCTCAACGGTGACCGTTCCCTTCACCCGGAACGGGTACGCCCCCGGCTTCGCCCCGGCCTTCACCAGGAGCGGGACGAACGCCTGCGTCTGGCCGGCCGGGACGGTCACGCTCCCGCCCAGGTTTGCGTCGCCGGCGATGCTCAGCTCCACCGGCCCGGCGTACCCGTTCAGCCGGGCCACGTTCGCCACGGCTACAGCCGTACCGCCGCCGGCCGGGGCCTCGTACCGGTCCAGGGCGAGAGTGATCTCGAAGTCCGGGGCGGTCGGGTGGACGGACAGGTGGTACACCTCGTTCGGCCCGTACAGGTAGTTCAGGTGCTCGCAGGCGATCACATACTCCCCGTCCGCGCCCGGGGTGAACTCCAGCCTGGTCGGGACCGCGGCCGGGTTGCTCCGGGCGACTTCCGCCCCCTTCGCGTCGAGGACGCGGATCAGGACCTCCGTCGGGGCGTTGACCTCATACGTCAACGCGGCGATGACGAGCTTCTGACCCTTCTTCCCGGGGATGGCGAAGTGGTCGACGTCTCCCTTCTCGCCGAACTTCGCCGACACCCCGCCCGGGACCGGCAGCTTGTTCGCTTTCGCGATCTCGTTGTTCGGCTCTTGCTCCACGATCTGCGGTTCGTCGGTCAGCTGGACCGGGACCGGCCATCCGCTCACCCCGGCCGCTCGTTTCGGGGCCACGTTGACGGCGGCGACCGCCGGGTCGGCCGGGGCCTTCACCGCCACCGCCGGAATGTCGTCGGTCCCCGGGCCGGCGAACCCGACCTTCGCGGCCAGCCCCCGCTGGACGGCGAGCGGGAACGCGGTCGTCGCCCCGGGGAAGTCGCCGATCCGCAGCCGGTAGAAGAAGTCCGCCCCGCCGCGGTAAGTCGTGTCCCGGACCTCGACGATGATTTCCCCCGCGTCCTTGAACGTGTGGGTCAGGCGGCAGTCGGACTGGAGCCCGGGGGTGTCGTCCGCGTACAGGTCGATCAGCTCCCGCTTCGTCAGCGCGTCGTGGAGGACGACGATCGGGTCGAGCGGGGACCCGATCCGGCGGGCGAGCACCTCGAACGTCAGCCGCTGGCCGGCCGCCACCTTCACCCGGAAGAAGTCAGACGCCTCGGCGTCAGTCCGGCCGGTGACGACGCACGGGGCGGGCACGGGCTGCGCCGTGTCCTTCGTCCGGTTGGTTTCCGTTTCCGGGACGTCGGGCAGGTCGTCGACCACGAACGGGCGGAAGTTCGAGACCCCGGCCCTGGTCGCCACCCGGAGGGTGTGCAGCCCCACGGGGACGTCGGCCGGAAGTTCCACCTTCACCTTGAGCTTCGCCGGGTCCGGCTTCTTGTCCTCGACGACCGTCACCTTTCCGGGGCAGCTGAGGAGTACCGCCGTCGGGTCGGCGAGGTTGGTCCCGGGCAAAGCGAGTTCGACGGTCGCGCCCGGCTTCGCACCCAGGTTCGCCGCGGAGGTCAGCACCGGGGCCTGGGGGGAAGGGGGGACGACGAGCGGTTTCGGCTGGCCGGTCGCGGTCGGCAGCCCGCCACCCGAGACGATCGCCAGCACGCCGAGTCCGAATCCGAATAGCGACAGCGCCCAGGTGGGACGACGGGGCATGATGTGACCTCGGGGTGGGGGCAAACGCGCAAGGCGGGGATGCGCCGATGATACACACGCCCGCGCCCCGCGGCGAGAGACAACCGTCAACTTGGCCCGGGTCCTGAGCCCTTCCCGGCCACTGCCTGGGGCGAGGGGGCCTCCGTGAATTCCTTCCGAGATTCCGGTGGGTCGGCGTGGCAACCAAGAGGTCTTCCTTCATCCCCTCTCACCGCTGGGGAGAGGGGTCTTCACGTGGGAGCGGTGGGACTGCCGCCCCTCACCCCGCGGGCTTCGCCGCGACCCTCTCCCCGGCGGGGAGAGGGTGACACTCCCTCGCTCCCAACAACTGGCCGCGCCGGGACCCCGGGTGTCGATGGACGACGAAGACTCGGATCGATTTCCCGAACGTGTGGAAGTCATTTGGGCGTACCCGGTCGGGCTCGGACGGATGGTGTCGCCGCCAAATCACCGGGGCGCGAGTCTCTATCTGAACAAATGTATAGTTAACGAGTTAACGAGAGTTAACCACCGCCGGGTTGAGTCGTCCAAGGGGATGCGCGGCGGACGGAAAACCAGAAAATCTTAACCAATCTTAACCATACGCCTCGGTTATTTTGCCGGAAGGCGTGGGGGGTTCTGGGGTTCTGGAACCGCTTCTGGGAAGCGCGCAACTGGTCTCCGGCGGGTGGACGTGCGGTCCTGTTGGGACGGCGCGACCATCCCATCGCGAGCCCGACCGGGTACGCCCAGGTCACTTCCGGATGTCTTCTTTCTCACGAGTGGATGCTGTGTTGAAAGGCTCGCGTGGCGCGGGCCGCCACGGAGGGGTTCAACACAGCAACGAGTGGACAAAGCGGTGAGGGGCAATGCCGTGCGAAGTCCCGGCAGCGGGACGAAGCCGGCAGGACTTCGCACGGCCTCGGCCTGGCCTACATAAGACAGCACTGCCGTACCGCCCGACACCAGGAAGCCGCGCCATGCTGCCCCCTGCCGCCCCGGTGAACTCGTACGACGAGGTCCCCTACGAGAGCCACCCCTACGCCCAGACCCACCCGAGCCGGCTAGCGGTCGTGGCCACCTTGTTCGGGCTGACTCCGCCCCCGGTCGAGAAATGCCGGGTGCTGGAGCTGGGGTGTGCCGCGGGCGGGAACATCATCCCCCTGGCCGAGGCGTTCCCGGATACTTGGTGCGTCGGCGTCGACCTGTCCGCCCGGCAAATTGCCGACGGCGAGCAGCTGGTCCGCAAACTCGGGCTGAGGAACGTCAGCCTCCGGCACGCCAGCATCACCGACGTGGACGAGACCTACGGCCGGTTCGACTACATCATCTGTCACGGCGTCTTCTCGTGGGTGCCACCGGCGGTTCGGGAGAAGATCCTCGACCTCTGCCGGCAGCATCTCTCGCCGAGCGGGGTGGCGTACGTGAGCTACAACACTTACCCCGGCTGGCACATGCGGGGGATGATCCGGGACATGATGCGGTACCACGCGGGCCGGTTCAACACCCCCCAGAATCGCACCCAACAGGCCCGCGCCCTGCTCGACTTCCTGGCCCAGTCGGTCCGCCAGGAGGGGCCGTACTCGGCGCTCCTGAAGAGTGAGCTCGAGAGCATCCGTAAACAGACGGACCAGTACCTCTACCACGAGCACCTGGAGGAAGTGAACGAGCCGATGTACTTCCACCAGTTCGTCGAGATGGCCCGGAAACACAACCTCCGGTACCTGGGCGAGGCCAGGGTCGGGACGATGGTCACCGGCAATTTCGGCCCGGACGTGCAGAAGTCGCTGAGTCTTCTCGCCACCGACCAGATCCAGACCGAGCAGTACATGGACTTCCTCCGGAACCGGACGTTCCGCGAGACCCTGCTCGTCCGCGAAGAGTCCGTCCCGGACTGGACGATCAAGCCGGAGAGCGTGCGGCGGCTGCACGTCGCGTCGGGCGGGAAGCGGGTCGGAACGGCCGAGCCCGATATCCGCTCCGACGTCCCGATCGAGTACAAGACCCGGAGTGGGATGACACTCTCCACTACCCGCCCACTGTTGAATGCGGCCATGCACGTACTCGGCCGGCGGTGGCCGGGGACCATCCCGTTCGGAGACCTTTGGGAAGAGGCCCGGGTCATGCTCGGCGGCCCGCCGGTCGACTCGGCGGAGGCGGAGAGAGGGGCCAACTCGCTCGCCCAGGGGCTGATGAACACGTACATCTCGTCGGACCTTGTCGAGTTGCACGCGGCGGCGATCCCGGTCTCCCGCTCGGTGGGTGAAAAGCCGGTGGCGATGGAGTCCGCCCGGGAGCGGGCGGCGGCGGGCGAGACGGTGGTGGCGAACCGCCGCCACGAGGTGGTACGTCTGACCGATTTTGACCTCAGACTCGTGCCCCTGTTGGACGGCACGCGGGCCCGTCCGGTGCTGCTCGACCGGATGATTGAGAAGGTTCTCGCGGGCGAAATGAATGTGCAAAAGGACGGCCGGCCGCTCTCCGACCCGGCGGCCCTCCGGACAGCGCTCGCCACCGTCATCGACCAGGCCTTGGACAACCTGGCCGGTCTGGCGCTGCTGGTGGGCTGAGGAGTCTTTCGATCGTCGGGCCGTGGGCGACGCCGGTTCTACCACCGGGATCGATCGGCCGGGCCCGGCCCGCCGGTTTAGTAGATCATCACCTGCAACATGCCTGGTACGCTAGATATGTCGGGAACCGGACGGCCCGGTCGGGCGTCGAACCGGTGTCGGAGGAAGACTTTTCGGAACACAACCCACCGTTCGGGGGGACGACGATGGTGCGACGGGTAATGGGTCTGGTGGTCGTGTCGGCCGCGATGGTCGGCCTGGCGGGGGCGGCGGACCCGCCGAAGCCTGCCGCGCCGGACGCGGCGAAGGCCAAGAAGGCTCTCCAGGAACTCCAGGACTTCATGGGGATCTGGAACCTGGAGGGCACGCAGAAGGTCGGGGCGAAGACCGAGGCATGGAAGGAGAAAGTGGACTGGAGCTGGAAGTTCAAGTCCGACGAGCCGGCGATCAAGGTGTCGTTCGGCGAGGGCAAGGGAAAGTACTTCTCCGGCGGGGAACTGAAGTACAACGTGGAGAAGAAGAAGTACCAGCTCGCCTTGGCCGGGGCGGACAAGGCCGAGCATGTGTTCGAGGGCGACCTGCTCAGGAGCGGCGGACTCAAGCTCGAGCGAAAGGACGCCAAGACCGGGGACGTGGTCCGGCTGACCATGAACACCCTGGCCGACGGGATCCGGTTCTCGTTCAAGGTGGAGAAGCAGGACGGCGGGAAGGGGCTGTTCGCCACCGCCTTCCAGCTGACCGGAAATAAGGAGGGTGAGTCGCTCGGGGCGAGCGCCAAGAAGCCGGAGTGCATCGTCACCGGCGGGGCGGCAACGATCGCCGTATCGTACCAGGGCAAGACGTTCTACGTCTGTTGCTCCGGGTGTCGCGATGCGTTCAATGAGAACCCCGAAAAGTTTGTGAAGGCCGCGGAAAAGAAGAAGTAACTCCTACCATTGCGGGCGGTGACGAGATCGGCCAAAATCAGAGCCCCGGGACGGCCGTCCCCGGGCTCTCCTTGTTCCGGGGTTTGTCATGGTTCTCGCGGTCCGGTGCCCGAACCCCCAGTGTCGGAAGTTCATGCTGGTCGAGGACACCGATCAGGGGAAGGTCGTACCGTGCTTGATCTGCAAACAGCCCATCAAGGTGCCGGCCGCGCCCCCGGGATTTCCCCACGCCTCACCCCAGAACGCGGGCTGACTCGTCACAGCCCTTCGCACACGTCGGCCACCTCGACCGAGCCCGGCCGAGGCGGCTTCTCCGGGCGGGGTATCGTCGGCCCGTAAAGCCTTGGCGCTCCGCTGCCAATCCGGCCGCGTGGGCGGGTGGCGACCGACCGTGTCCCAGGGATGTGCCGGCGGAGTTCCGGAAGCCGCGGGGGGCGGTTTGACTGTTACACGTTCTGGGCGATTGAGCGATTGGAGCTACACTGACTGGAACCGCGGAGCAGGCCGCGTGGACCATCTGACCCCGACCCGAGGAATCCTCTCATGCCCGACGAAACCGCCCCGACCGCCCAACCCCAGGCACTGCAGGGCCAACAGGCCGCCGGCCAGCAGATCCAGGTGTCGATCGACGACTCGGAGATGGCGTCGGTGTACGTCAATTTCTTCAGGGTGACCGGCAACCCGGACGAGGTCTTGCTCGACCTCGGGATGTACTCCCAGGTGATGGGCCCGAGCGGGCCCGAGCCGATCGAGCTCACCCACCGGCTGGTGATGAACTTCGTCACCGCCAAGAAACTGGCGGAAGTGCTGCGGGTGGTGGTCGCTCGCCACGAGCAGGCGTTCGGGGTCATCGAGGTGGACCCGAACCGCCGGCTCCGCGGCCAGCGCTGAGCGGTCCGTCCGGCGTGATTATGTAGGGCCGGCCATGCCGGCCGTCCTTCGCCGGTGCGCGAAGTCGCCCCTACGCCCGTCGGTTGCCAGCTGCCTCGGGGTTCACCCAGTGCGGAAGTGGGTCGCCGCGGAGTCCGGCGAGAAGGTTTTCCGCGCACAGCCGGGCCATCGCGTCCCGCGTCCCCACGGTCGCGCTGGCGACGTGTGGGGCGATCACACAGTTCGGCAGCGTAAACAACTCGTGGTCCGCCGGCAGCGGTTCCGGCTCGGTCACGTCCAGGCCGGCGGCGAAGATCGTCCCGGCCCGCAAGGCCGCGGCCAAAGCGGGCTGGTCCACCAGCGGCCCCCGGGACGTGTTCACGAACACCGCCGATGGTTTCATCCGCCGGAACTGCTCCGCCCCGAAGAGCCCTTTGGTGGTCTGGTTCAGGTCGGCGTGGACCGACACGAAGTCGCTTTCCGCGAGGAGCGTATTGAGCTCCACGTGTTGCGCGCCGAGTTTCCGGTCCGCATCCGGTTTCGGGGTTCGGGCGGTGTACAGCACCTTCATCCCCCAGCCGTGGTGTAACCGCTTCGCTGTGGCGAACCCGATCCGCCCCATCCCGACGATCCCGAGCGTCCGCCCGGCCAGGTCCTGGCCCAGCCAGCCGAGCGGCTCCCACGTCAACCACCGGCCCTGCTTCGCGTCCGTTGTGCACTCCCCGAGCCGGCGGGTGGCAGCCAGGAGCAGAGTCACCGCGATATCAGCTGTGGCGTCGGTCAGTACCCCGGGGGTGTTTCCGACGCACACCCCGTGGGCGGTACAGGCCGGGACGTCCACGTTGTTGAACCCGACCGCGAAGTTGCTCACCACCCGCAGCCGGGGGGCGGCGGCGAGAAGGGCGGCGCTTACCCGGTCGGTGAGAAGGGAGACGAGCCCCTCGCAGTCCGCCACCCGCTCCCGGAGGACGTCGGACGACGGGGGAAGGCGATCCGGCCAGACGTCGACGTCGGCCGCGGCAGCGATCCGGTTCAGCCCCTCGTCCGGGATGCGGCGGGCGACGAACACCTTGGGACGGGACATGGGGTAGTGGGGTGGAGGGATTGCGGGGGATTACGGGTGATGGTCAGCGTAGGGATTCGCGCCGCTGATGGTCAGCTGCGAAGCCCGGCCCGGCGGGGCGGTCGGGTGGTTTTGTGAAGTGGCGCAGACACGGGGAGAGACGGGCGATATTGTCCCGCCCGCTCACCGGGGATGGGGCCCCTCGGGTATCGGAACGCCCGTGGTTTCCCCCGGCTGCCATCCCGCGCAGGAGAAGAGGCAATGACCATTTCCCGCTGGAAAGTGATGGCCGGAGTACTCGGGGTGTCGCTCGGCGGTCTGGCAGCCATCGCCGGCCAGTGTCCGAAGCCGGACGCCATGAAGACCCAACGGGCCGCCGACCCGCTGGCGACCGCCGAGGCCCCCAAGGTCTCTCCGGGCGGCAGCGGCCCATCCGCCAAGCCGACCGGTCCCGTCGTGCCGCCGCTCGACCTGCCCGTTCCGGCCGCCGATCTGCCTTCGCTGCCGGCGAGCCCGGCCGTCGGGCCGGCCCCGAAGCTGCCGGCCGTGCCGCCCCCGTCGGTCACTCCCGGGCAGCCGGCCAAGCCAGCGGACCTGCCCGCGCTACCGTTGCCGGCCGACCCGAAGAAGTCGGACCTGCCGAAGCCGGACGTGATCCCGGTCGGTGCCTCGGTCCTGCCGGCGTTGCCGTCCGGCCCGAGCACTCCGGTCGTCCCGCCGACCACCACCGAGCCGACGAAGTCGGCGATTCCGGCGGCCGTCGAACCGCCCCTTCCGGCGGGTAAGCCCGGGGCCCCGCCCGCCGTGGTCGGCGGACCCGAAATACCGAAATCGACGACTGTTTCACCGATCGGCTTTGATCCGCTTCCCTCGAAGCCGACTCCGGTCGAGTTCACCAAGCCCGCCGGCGGCCCGCCCGTGCCCGCCGTCGGGGGCGTGGTCCCGCCGACCGCTCCGGTCATCTCGGCGGCCCCCCCCGTCCCGGAGCCTGCCGTCGAGCTGACCCCCGCCAAGCCGATGCTCGCGACCGCGGTCGCCACCCCGGCCGTAACCAGATTCCGGATCGTTCTCCGGGTCGGTGAGGGCGAGCCGATGTTCGAGGTCCGCCACGGCGACGACCTGGTGATGAAGGTGGTGTGCGAGAAGGTGGACATCAAGTCCCCGGAGAAGGGGCAGGGGCTGTCGGCGGTGACCGCAACCGGGAAGGTCCGGTTCGTCGGGTTCGGGGCCGAAGGGACCTGCGACTCGTTCTCGTTCCTGGCCGGAACCGGCGAGGTGTCCATGACCGGGAGCGTGAAGGTCCAGGTGAAGGATAAGATCGGCCGGGTCGAGTCGGAGCTCACCACCGAGAAGATGCAGTACAAGCTCGATAGCAACGCGATGCCGGGGGTCCTGAAGCCGTAACTTCTTATCTCACCTCCTTTGCAAGAGGATGTGAGAGTACTGTCGGCCGTCCGAGCTCACCCGGTCCTTCGGGTGAGCTCGATTCATTTCCGGCCTGAACGGTTCAACCGGTCGTGCGGATTTTTCCCGGTTTACAGCGACGTGTGCTAGGCTTTTGATGCCAGGCCGGCCGCGCTCCGTTTCCGTATTGACTTCGTGAGTCAGGCGGGCGCTCGGGGTCGGGTAGCGGGACCGGCTGGTGGTAGCCGGGGTGGGAGCTCGCCGATGCTGGTCGCGCAGTACCTGGAAGTCATCAGGACCTTTGTTGGGGAAAACCTTTCGGTCGTAACCGGCGGGGCGGTGGCGATTTTCGTCCTCAGCATGTTGTTCTTCAGACAGCGGCGTCGTGGTGGTGGTCTGGCCCTTGACGCCGCGACCCTTGCGGTCCCGTCCTCGGCCCGCGCAGTGGACGAGGATAAAGCGGTGAACTGGGCCCCGCCCGAACAGTCCTACGCCGACCGCCGGGGGGCGGTCCGCCGGGACGGCGTGCCGGTCCGGGTGGTGCTTTCGTCGACGAGCTTCCGGAACGGGGTGAACGACGGGTTCGTGGTCGACCGGTCGACCGGCGGGCTCCGCATCCTGATGCAAAGTGCGATGGCCCCCGGGAGCACGCTCCAGGTGAAGGCGGTCAACGCCCCGGACACGGTCGGGTTCGTCACCGTGATCGTCCGCAGCTGTCGCAAGCACGCCGACCACTTCGAGGTCGGGTGCGAGTTCGAGAAGACCCCGCCGTGGAACGTGCTGCTGCTCTTCGGTTGAACAAACCGATCGGAAACGGCCGCAAAGAAGCACAAGAATCGCAAAAGAGCAGACTCCATCCTCTTTTGTGCTTCTTTGCGGCCGTTTCTCTGAGACGTCTCGCTCGACGCGACAATCGCTCCCTCCCCGCATCCCGGCGTCGACAGCCCGTTACCCCGGGAGCAGCCGGGGGCGAGGTGGTTGACCTCGATCGCCCGCTACCCAGGGGCTTCCGCGTCGTCCGCTCGCGGGGCGAGCGGTCCCGACCGGGGCGGCGACACCGGCCGCCGTTCCGACACGCCGGCGCCCCGCCCGCGGGGCCCACGCGGCCCGCACCCCCGGCCGAGAAATTCTCCGCATCCATGTATTGCAATGCCAATGGCCTTGCATTACCATGCATCTTGTTTGGCCGGTTCTGCGGCCGGCCCGCCACCCCCGCCACCCGGAGGGCCCCCATGCCCACCCCGAGCAAGGAGTACGCGGACGAGGTCCTGGTTTGCTCCCTGGCCCGCGGGGACACCATCCCCGACGCCGCCCGGGTCGCCCACGTCAGCGAGCGGACCGTCTTCCGCCGGCTCAATAACCCGACCTTCCGGGACCGCCTCAGCGCGATCCAGGCGGCCGCCCTCTCCCCGGCCTACGGGATGCTCACCACCGGGCTGACCGACGCCTGCTACCAGCTGAATCAGCTGGTCCGGCACCCGAACCCGCACGTCGGGTTCAAGGCGGCCAAGGCGGTCGTCGACCTGACCCTGACGATGCGGGAGCAGGTCGAGCTCGAGGACCGGGTGAGCGGGCTGGAGCGGATCGCGAAGCACAAGGCCCGGTTCGGGCAGTACCCGCCACCCCCGGAGGACGACCCGGACGAGGACGACCCGGGCGACGGTCCCGACCCGGGCGGACCGGACAGACCGGGTGGTCCGGGCGGGGCCCCGCCCGGGGGCGGCCCGGAGGCGGGGCGGCCGCCCGACCCCTCGCCGAACCAGGAACCCGCGGTGGGGGTGCCGTCCCCGCCTCCGGGCGTGCCCGGGCCAGGAGGTCCGCTCACCCCTCCCGCCTCCGCGGCCGAGCCGGAGGTGGGGACGCGGGCCCCGGAGGAGGAAAATCCGGCCCCGGGGCTGCCAAACACTGACAAAACCTGCCACGACCAGGTGACCGGCGATGGGTCCGTCGGAGAGCGGCCGGACCGGGCGTGCGCCGCGGGCACCCCGACCGACCGTCGGAAGGACCGGGCGACCGGATCCCGGTCGGGTGGTCCGGCCCCCGCGACGCGGGAGGAGAAGACCGACCCGTCTCGGTCGCCACGCCCCCTTCTCCCCGGTGCTCCCTCCCCCCACATTCCCACGCGGAGCGCTCTGCCTTACCCACATCCGCAGACGTCGGATCGAAGGTGTCTGTACCCCGGAGGGGTTGGAGTCCACAGCCCAGGGTGCGCTCGCGACCCTGGGCTGTG
>JAQGHQ010000570.1 GCA_028288765.1 Gemmataceae bacterium
GAAGATCACCCCCCGGCAGGCCCGACCGAGGTGGCAGAACAGCCGGCGTTCGATCGGGTTGTACTTCGAGCAGGAGGGGGGGTCGTGGGCCACCCGGATTCCCAACCCGGTCGCGTCTGCCACCCGCTCCGCTTCCGCCTTGAACGGGTACGGGCGGGCGCTGTTGCTGCCCCCACCAGCGCACTTCAGCAGCAGTCCCTTCGCCCGCGGGTACCGGGGTTGGCCGAATCCCTGCCACCAGTCCACCAGGCCGTCCGCGGCGAACTCGCTGGTGTCATGACTGGTCCCCAGGTGGGTGTACCCCCGGTTCAGCCGCTCGTCGTACAACCCGTGTGGGATCACCACCCCGTCGGCGAAGCTCGGGAAGTCGGGATCGAACACCCGGACCGTCTCCCGGGTCGGCAACACCCCCGGGCGGTAGAAGGGGCCGCTGAGTTCGCGCTTCTTGGTGTCCATGCTCAGGACCGGGTCCCCCGGTCGAGGTACTCCCGGGTCCATCGGGCGGTGGTGACGAACTGCTCATCTCGATCCTCCTGCTCTCGCCTCGGCAACGACTTCTGGGCCTTGCGGCGGCGGCAGGCGTGGGCGGCGGGCAGGTGGTCGACGATGTGGGTACTGACCGGGTGACCGCGGGCGGTGAGTTGGGCGGCGAGGTCGGTGGCCGTCAGGGGGGTCCAGATCACCTCGGGCTCGACCGGGCTGCCGGCGGTCTGCTCCCGCAGGATCTCCCGGAAGCCCGCGGCGATCTGGGGGTGGGCGTCTAACGTCCGCTTTCGCCCGCCCCTTTTTTCCGGACGCGCTCGGGGGCACGTCCGGGAGGTTCTGGAGGTCGGCTTCGCCCTGGCGGATGGTGCGGGAGTCGATGCCCAATAACCGCGACAGGTAGGCCCGCCCGCCCGGGCCAAGTTTGGCGGCCTCGCCGGCGGCGTATCGGCGGCGATCCTTGTCCCGGGGGGAGCCGAAGAAGGTGATCAGGGCCACCTCGACATCTTCGGGGTACGGGGTCACGAGAGCAGCCTCCTGCGTCGCTGGGCTTGGCCAGCATAGGCAGCTCCCACGGCCCGAGCGAAAAACGGTTGGCGCGGGAGTTATTTCGTCGGTGTTCCTTAGTTCTTGGTGTGCTTCCCCTTCATCGGCGACCGCACCTCCCGTCGTCTACCCGAAGGATTGAATGGCCGGCAGGTTCACCGGCGCCCGTCCACCGCCCGGGGCCGACGGCCACCACCACTCGATGGAGAAGTCGGCACGCGGCCGCCCACGGTCCGGACGCCGGCCGCTGCATGCAGGGGAACCACGTCTGTCCGCGGTGTTTAAAATGTGGGAGGGATTGCGAGCATCCAAGCTATCCGTTCCTGGTGGGAGGTCGCGCCGTGATCATGCAACGATGGGTTCGGTCTCACCTCGCGTCTTGGTCGATGGTGCTCACGTTCAGCCCTGCCCCCGTGAACGCCGAGCCTCCGGCCGCCCCCGCCGACACCCGGTCGGTCACCGACCGGATCGGGGAGCTGAAGCCGGTCCCGGCGGACCCGGCCGACGGCCCGGTGCGCAAACTCCAGAAGGAGAGTTTCAACGCGCGGTTGGGGGCGGCGAAGATCCAGCTGGCGGCGGTCCGGGCGGGCGCGGCGGCACGGCTGGACCTGACGGGCCTGGTCGACCGGCTGGCCGTCAACGGGGCGGACCTCGAAGACAAACCGGCGGACCGGGTGAAGTGGTTCCAGCTGCGGGTCGACGCCCTGCGGGAGCAGGAGCGGATGGCCAAGTCCCGGGCCGACGTGGGAGGGATACTCCAGATGGACGCCCTCCTCATTACCGCCGCGCGGGCGGATGCCGAGGTCGACCTCCTTCGGCTGAGGGACAGCCTCAAGGAGAAGAAATGACCGTGCTAAGTCGTTCTTGTCGAGGAGGAGATAAGCGATGTTCCCGGCCATGTGGAACGGGATTTCTTTCTTCACCTCGTCTGGGTCCCGACTATAGCGCGGCTTCGATGCTCGTTCAACCAGAACCGTGATAGGTTGACCGCAGGCCGCGGCACGCGGGTCGCTTGCGACGGGGCGCAGCGCCCCCGGAGGGGAACCGGCGGCACCGCCGCATCGCCAAAGAAACCCCGCTTTCAACCCGCCGTTTTCAGGTCGAGGAAGACGATGACCGAAGGGTTGCCGACGGGAGTGTAGTGGCCGGTGAAGCTGAGGCCGCCGGTCTTGCGATCCACGCGGAAGGCCGTGACGTTGTCCCCGCGCTGGTTGCAACAGTAGAGGAACTGGCCGGTCGGGTCGATGGTGAAGCTGCGCGGGTAGCTCCCGCGCGTCCATTCCTCGCCGACATACGTCAGGACGCCGTTCGGCCCGACGGAGAAGATCCCGATGCTGTCGTGCAGCCGGTTCCCGGCGTAGACGAACCGGCCGTCGGCCGACACCAGGATCCCGGAACAGAAGTTACTCCCGGCGAACCCGGGTGGCAGGGTGGAGATCGTCTGCCGTGAGGCCAACCGACCCGCCGCGGCATCGTAGTCGAACAGCACGACGGTCGAGCCTTCCTCCTGGATGGAGTAGAGCCACCGGCCGTTGGGGTGGAAGTGGAAGTGCCGGGGGCCGTCCCCGGGGGGGAGCGAGACGGCGGGCGGCTCGCCCGGGGTCAGCACGCCCTTCTTGTCGTCGAACTTCCAGACGAAGAGCTTGTCCAGGCCCAGGTCCACGTGCAGCACAAAGCGGCCGGCGGGATCGGCCTGGATCATGTGCGCGTGGGTCCGGTCGTGCCCGCTGAAGGCGAAGCCGCCAGGCGGGGCGTTGGTCGCCTTGGTGGGGCCGACTTTGCCGGCGTCGTTCTTGACGTCGGTGGCCGCGCCCAAACTGCCGTCGGGGAGGACCGGCAGCACCGCGACGGAGCCCCCGAAGTAGTTGGCCACCAGCACGAACCGGCCGGACGGGTGGACGCTCACGAAGGTGGGGCCGGCGCCGCCCGAGCGGACAGTGTTGAGCAGCTTCAACTTCCCGTCCGCGCGAGCAATGGCGAAGGCACTGACCGTGCCCTCCTTGCCTTCGCCCACCCGGTCGGTTTCGTTGGCGGAGTACAGGCGGGTCCCGGAGGCATTCAGGGCCAGGCAGCTCGGGCTCGTGCCCAACTCGTGGATCCCGGCGGGTGTCAGCGCCCCGGTGGCGCGGTTCACCTGAAAGAGGTGGATGCCGCGGCCGTTGCCGGGCGGCAGGTCCACCTGGGTCGGCAGCACGTCGCGGAGCGGGGAGCTAAAGGTTCCGACGTAGGCGAGTAGCGGGCCGGCGGCCTCTCCCGATTCCGCCTGGAGCAACCCGTTCATGAGGGGTGTGGTCCCCGCCAGCGCGACTGAGGTTTTAAAGAATGAACGCCGGGACCGGTCGGGTGGAGTCATGGTGAAAACAGCCTGTCTGGTCGAGGGGCGGGGTCAACTCGTTTGGGGACTCGTCAGCGCCGTTAAGAACGGTCACCACCGAAGGGCCGTGCCGGCATCAGAGCTATCGGCGAGAGAGCGGGCGACACGGTTGGGATACGGTCCACGGGTGCTCGGGCAAGCCACTCAGCCGGCGTTCCGGCTCCTTGATCCGAAGCCCGGGAGAGGACGGGTCGCGGTCAACGGGGCAAGGTCGCCGGTGCGGTGGCGAACGTCACGACCGATCTTTGACTGCCATTCCTTGAGAAGAAGGGGACATGCTCTCCGAGTCGGTATCTCCCCGAAGTGGCGTCGTCGCCTCGGCGCTGCCTTCCATCCCCCCGGCGCAGGGCCGTCTGCCGCTGGAGCCGGCGAGCGATCCGGCGAGAGATCGAAGGGCCGAGGACCAGCACCATCACGATGCGGATGGTCTGGAGCGCCATCTCGAACGAAAGGTCGACTCGGCTCGACGCGGCGATGACGGCGGCCGAGTCCAGGCCGCCGGGGCTCGTGGCGAGGTAGGCCGTCAGCGGATCGACGCCGAGCGCCGTTACCAGAACGGCGGCGACCCCGCCGCAGAAGGCGATCAACGCGCCGATGGACAGGAGCGTCTGGGGGAGCGCGCGGGTGGCGTGGGCCAGGACGGGGCGGGTGAAGACCAGGCCGATCCGCCAGCCGACGACCGCGTAGCTCGCCACGAGCAGGCTCGGCGGGAGTTCGATCGCCACCACGTCGGCCGCGCGAAGGGCGGCACCCACCACCATCGGCCCGAGGATGAGGCCGCCCGGAATTCGCGTGACGCGCCCGAGGGCCGCGCCGAATCCGGCGATCGCCACCGTCGCCGCGAACGCGGGCCAGTGGACGGGCGGGAACCAGGCCGTCTGGGGAGTGGCCGCCCCGGACGGATCGACCCAGAACCGGGCGATCACGGCCGCCACCGCGGCGACGCAGACGACCCGCAGGTACTGCATGAACGCGACGAGGCGGCCGTCCGCCCCGAACTCCTCGGCCATCAGCACCATGACGGACGCACCGCCGGGGGACAGGCCCCACACGGCCGTCGACCCGGGAATCACCCGCGACCGGGCGATCACCCACCCCAGCACACTGCTCGCCGCCACCGTGGACGTCACGACGGCGAGGCACAACGGCCACTCCTTCAGGACGGTGCCGAGGATGGCGGGTGTGAAGGAGTTGGCGATCATGCAGCCGAGCACGGCCATCGCCACGTTTTGAGGACCGGAATGAACGCGGATGGTGCCACCGCCGATGCGGACGAGAATGGCCGCGATCATGGGGCCGAGCATCAGGACCGCGGGCAACCCGGCGAGGTCGAGCAGGGCCGCGAGCCCGGCGGAAGCGGCCAGGAGCACGCCCCATTGCACCGGGCGGGAAAGCCGCGCGAGCGGCACGAACGTGTCGGCCATGGCGACGGACTCCTTTCAGTCGTTCCGGAGCTCGATGTTCCGGGACGCGGTCACCCGGCTGATGAGCGGGAAGATGGTCCCGACGGCGAACGCATGCATGTCGGCCGTCCGGCTCGCCGTCGCGTCCTCGGCGACCACTACCGCGTACCCGTGCTCCCACCCCTGCCGGGCCGTCGACTCGACCCCCATGTTGGTCGCGATCCCCCCGAGGACGATCGTCCGGATCCCCCGACGCCGGAGCTTGAGGTCCAGGGCGGTCCCGTAGAAAGCCCCCCACTGGTGCTTGGTGACGAGCAGGTCGCCCGGCCGGGCGAGGCCGTCGACCAGGTCGGCCCACCCCGCCGGCCGGCCGCCCGGCAGCCGGGGCTTGTCGACGGGCTGGCGGAGCACGTCCCCACCGTCCGCCGCGAAGTCGACAGTGACCAACACGACCGGTGCCCCGGCCTGCCGGAAGCGGTCGGCGAGATGGCGGCCGGCCTGCACCACTTCGGCTCCGGACCGGGGGGCGAGCGGCATCCCGACGACGCCGTTCTGGAGGTCGATGAGGACGAGAGCGGTGGACCTGGGGTCGAGCCGGAGCATAAGCATCGCCTTTCAGTGTGGAAGGGTGACCGGGCGTGCCGTTCGAATTTGACGAATGGGGGGGATCCTTTAGGATAGTTGAGCAGCATCTCAACTTATGAGATAATTGAGGATGGACTCAAATAAGTCAAGACCGAACCGCGAACGCGGCGCGCTCGAGCCTCAACGTCGTCGTGGCAAGGCCCGCGTTGCTGGCCTGATAGAAGCGGCCGCCGCCGTCATTGCCGAAAGAGGATTTGAGTCTGCGACGATGGCGGAAATCGCGGCCCGCGCCGGCGCGCAGATCGGGTCGCTTTACCGCTTCTTTCCCAACAAGGAAGTCCTGGCGGACGCCTTGATCCACCGGTACGGCGAACTCGTCGACGCGGCCTTCGGGGCGATCGAAGGGCGGGCGGTCTCGTTGTCGGTCGACGACCTGGCCGACGCTTTGGTGAACATCCTGGTCGAGTTACACGGCGAAACCCGGGCGGTGCTCGCCTTGCTGGAGGCTCGGTCCGAGTGGTCGGGCAAGCGGGCCGAGTTCCGCAGCGCTGCCCTCCGGCGCATCGCTCAGATCCTGATGCTCCGTTCGCCGCAGCTTCGTCCCGAAACGGCCGACGACATCGCCGTCGTCCTGTTGCACAACATGAAAACCATGAAGGCATTGACTCTCGAACAGGGAATCGCCACCAGCCCCGGGGCGGTGGCGGAATTGCGAGAGATGAACCGACTCTACCTGGGGAGTAAGCTCGCCAAAAAACGGTCGTTCTGACCGGGCCGACCACATCGCCCGAATCGCACTCCCGCACGCCGAGGCGCCGGGGGCTGTTCATCTCAAACTGCTCAAGTCGGCTTGAGATCGTCCTATTTGACGGGCCGCCGCTCCGGCCCTGAGCCCCGCTTTTCCTTCGGGGCGGCCTTCACGTTCTTCGACATCATCATCCCAGCTGCTGTCTTGCTCTTGGGGGCCAGGGGAGTGGCCTTCACCCGCGGTTTCTTTTCCGTTTTCTGCCGCACGAAAC
>JAQGHQ010000573.1 GCA_028288765.1 Gemmataceae bacterium
CGACAGGTACCCGGGCAACCGGTTCGGCCACAGTCTTTCCCATGTCCACGCCAAGCCGTGGACATGCCACCCCGCCGTTTTGCCGGGGGCTCTTCCAGTCCCCTCGCTGGAGCCGCTCGCGGAGCGAGCGGACCGCACTCCCGACCGAACGCCGAAAGACTTCGGTCGGGGATACCGGGTCGGTGGGGTATCGGATATCGTGACTGGGTGCCCACGGGCCCGGTCGCCCCGGATCCCCGGTATTCCCGTTTCCGACACACTCGATTGGTGAGCGATGCCTCCGCCGGGGTTTACCTGGGTCGACAAACCGCACCTCGCCGCCCTCGCGCACCCGGAGTCCGCGGCCGACCTCGCCTGGCTCCGCCGCAACGGGGTCGACGTCCTCATTTCCCTGACCGAGAACCCCGTCCGCCGGGACTGGGTGAACGAGGCCGGGTTGATGGTGGTGAACGTCCCGGTCCCGGACATGGAGCCGCCGACCGACCGGCAGCTCGACCACCTGCTCGACACGATCCGTAAGGCGAACGCCTCCCGGATGGGGGTGGCGGTCCACTGCGGGGCCGGACTCGGCCGGACCGGGACGGTCCTGGCCGCGTACTTCGTCACCCGGGGGATGACCCCGAAGGAGGCGGTGACGAAGGTCCGCGACCTCCGCCCCGGGTCGATCGAGACGGCCGAGCAGGAGCGGGCGGTCGAGGCGTTCGCCCGGCGGCTCAAGCCGGACCGGGCGTGAGGGAGAAGGGAACGAGGACGGCTACGACCCGCCCGCCGGGTGCAACCCCCACCGCCCAACAATCGATGAAAATTTTGAGAAATTTTGCTTGCACAATCCGAACTGCCAGGTTACTGATAATTGAGACTCGTTATTCGGTGGTCTAGCTTCTCCCAGTTTAATCTTGTCTCTCTCAAGGTTGATTAACCTCTCCTAGAGCGCGCGAAATCGCTCCCCCGCGGGGCGTTGATCTGGCCGTACCGGAAGCGGGATCTCGCACCCCTTCCGCCGGAGCAGGGCGACTGGGTTATTCTCCCAGCTCGCCGAACCGTTTGAGTCGGTCGTCCCCCTCTTACATCGTCAGACCGAACCGAGGAAGGTATCATGCGACTCGCATCGCACCGGTTTCGTCGTTCCGGTTTTACCCTGATCGAGCTGCTGGTGGTGATCGCGATCATCGCGATCCTGATCGGCCTGCTCCTCCCCGCCGTCCAGAAGGTCCGCGAGGCCGCCGCCCGCTCCACCTGTCAGAACAACCTCAAACAGATCACGCTCGCCTCGCACAACTACGAGTCGGCCAACGGAATCCTGCCGCCGGGAGGGCTGGTCAACCCGAATGGCGGGTACGGTACGTACTCGACCTATCCGGGCCCGATGACCGGGACCCTGGCGTTCCTCCTCCCGTACATGGAGCAGGACCCGCTGTACAAGCAATTCCCGCAAACCTACTTCTCCCCGACGTCCACGGTCGACGCCTGGGCGTACTGCACGCCGCCATACAGCTCCGACGGCAACCAGACCGGCCCCCTCCCCGGTACTCAGGCCCTGATCAAGAACTACCAGTGCCCGGTGGACGACCCGAACATCATCCTGTCGCCGTCGCAAGGTGGGATGATCGACTTCTACGGCGCCGGGGACGATTGCGGCGGCTCTTTTAACAAACCCAACGTTTGCATCGACTACATGTATGACCTGTCCGGTAACATGGCGTCGCGGCAACCCGGCGGCGGCAACTACATCGGGTGCGCCGGGGGCCTCGGCCCGTATACGGGCCGGGCCAACCCCACGTACTACCTTTACCCCGGCATCTACTACGTCAACTCGAAGGTCAAAATGACCGACATCTCCGACGGGACTTCCCAGACCCTCGCGTTCGGCGAGTCCCTGGGGGGCAACGGTCAGACGCGGGACTTCCACATGGGCTGGTTCGGGGCGAGTGGGATGCCGGTAGCCTGGGGGTTGCCGACCGGGTTCACCACGTCCCACTGGTATCAATTCTCGAGCAAGCACACCGGGGGGATCGTCCAGTTCTCGATGGGCGACGGCTCGGTCAGGGGCCTGCGGCCCGGCATCAGCGCTCTGACCTACCGCGCCCTCGCCGGGCGCAGTGACGGATACGTCATAACCAACGATTACTGACCCCCTGGCCGGAATAAAACCTGCGAGGGGGACAGGGACCAATGGCTCTGTCCCCCTCGACCATCTACTATTAATACATTCTTCAAAAGGTGAGTCCGTGCTGATCCGTCGATTTCTGGCAGCGATGATTCTGGCCCTCCCAGTCCTGACAACAATCGGGTGTGGAGGTTCTTCCAACCCGACTATTAAGAATCCCGAGCCAGCCGGCGAGATGAAAGGGGGCAAGGATAAAAAGCGGAGCGTCCCCGCCCCGCCAGACATCGAGCCCATTAAGTAAACGCGGGTGGGAGTCGGCTTAGGGACATTAAGGAGTAAAGCTTCGCCGAACCCGTTCTGGACACTTTGAACAACAAGCCCGAAGCAGCCCGAGCTGCTTCGGAGCCGGAGTGCCTGGCAAGGTCGCGACCGGGGATGAAATCGGGCGTGACCGCACCGGCCTCCCGGGTCGGACACGGGTCGAGGGGCGACAAACCGGGACCGAAGAGGTCACGGCCGGTCGCCCCTCTCCCGCCGGCCGGGCCTGCTCGTCGGGCGCGACCGCCTTCCCCGCGACCCAAAGAAATGGGGAAAAATTACCTTGTACGCTCGGGATCGATCGGCTAATCATAAGCGAGAGACTCGCGCGTCGACGAATCACCCTCCCAGTTCGTGAAGCATTCTCTCCCTCGCGGGAAATCCGACCGGCCGGACCGGGCCTCGCACCCGGGCCGCCCCGGCCGATCCTCTCTCGCGGCCATTCTTCCACGACCCTTGAGCACGTCGATCCGGTCTGGTCTGTCGATCCTGTCTGGGCCTGTCGATTTCCTCTCACTTCTGTCCGAGTTCGAGGAGGTATCATGCGACTCGCATCGCAACGGTTTCGTCGTTCCGGTTTCACGCTAATCGAGCTGTTGGTGGTGATCGCGATCATCGCGATCCTGATCGGGCTCCTTCTGCCGGCCGTCCAAAAAGTCCGCGAGGCCGCCGCCCGGACCCAGTGTCAGAACAACCTGCACAACATCGCCCTCGCCTGCCACAGTTTCCACGACGCCAACGGCGCGATGCCCCAGGCCATCGAAACCCTCAACTGGTCGCCGCATTGGTACTGGAGCTGGATGGCCCAGATCCTGCCGTACGTCGAGCAGCAGAACCTGTACCGGCAGGCCGACGCGTTCGCCCAGGCGGGGAACTACTACCCGTGGCAGTCCGGCCAGATCGGCCTGAGCACCTCGTTGAAGGTCTGGGCGTGCCCGATGGACAGCCGGCAGCTGGTGACCCAGGACGAGGGCGGGTACCAGGTCGCGTTCACCGGGATCGTCGGGGTCCGGGGGACGATGCAGCGGCTGGACGACGGGGTCATCTGCAACAAGAAGGTGACCATGGTCGGGATCTCCGACGGGACGAGCAACACGTTCATGCTCGGGGAGCGGCCGCCGAGCAACGACTACTTCTTCGGTTGGTGGTTCGCCGGGGCCGGGTACGTGAACCCGAGCAACGGGTACTCCCAGAACGGGACCGGGGACGTCGTCCTGGGGACCGCGGACACCGACTACCCGCCGGCCCTGGCGCAAGGGTTCAACGGCGGGTACTCGTGCGGCGGGAACATGTACCAGTTCCAGGCCGGGACAGTGACCAACAACTGCGACCAGGCGCACTTCTGGAGCCTCCACCCAAGCGGGGCGAACTTCGGGATGGCGGACGGGAGCGTCCGGATGGTCACCTACGGCACGTCCCAGGCGGTCATGACCGCGTACGGGAGCCGGGCCGGCGGCGAAGTCGCGACCCTGCCCTGAACCGACCCGCCACCGACAAGGACGCGTACATGAACCGACTACCGATTCTCGCACTCGTGGTCGCGCTCGCGGCCCTCGGCGGGTGTTCGAAGGACGAAAGCCCGGCGACGGTGAAAAGCCTCCGGAGCCGGGGCCTCAAGGACACGAACACGGAGGGCCCGAACCTAAAAGCCCCGCCCAAGCCGGCCCAGGCCCCCCCCTGAGACCGGCCTCACCGCCCTCTCCCCCGGCCGCGACCGCTCGGCGGTCGCGGCCGGGGTTCTTCATCGTCTCGCCCTCGCGCCGGCCGGGTGGCCGGCGCGAGGGCGAGACACGTTCCGATCACCCGCTCCGAGCCCGACCCGGAAGGGACTCGTCCCCGGGCCGGGGTCCTCCTCCTGCCCGCCGCCCGCGCCGCCCTAATCGGGGCCCGGCCGTCTTCCCCGACGTCGACCCGATCCATTTCTCCGAGTAGAACCCGGCCGGCAGATCATCGCCGCTTCCCGGTCCCGGCCGGCGCCGACACCCTAACCGCTCCGCCACCCTCCGCCGGTACGCTTCTTGCACCTGCCCCGCTGACCCGGTCCCGTCCGGCCGCGATGAGGGCGATGCATGCTCCACCCACCCGTCCAGACCCCGACCTGGAAGGAACTCGTCTCCGGGCCGGAACCCCTTCTCCTGCCGGCCGCCCACGACGCCCTGACCGCCAGGTTGATCGCCCGGGCCGGGTTCAAAGCCTACCAGGTCGGCGGGTTCGCCCTGGCCGGGGCCCGGTACGCCTTCCCCGACATCGACCTGATCCACTTCTACGAGGAAAACGAGGCGATCCGGCAGATCATCGCCGCCTCCCCGCTCCCGGTCCTGGTTGACGGGGGGGACGGGTTCGGGGACGTGAAGAACGTCGTCCGGACCGTCCGCGGGTACGAGGATCTCGGGATCTCCGCCATCTTCATCGAGGACCAGGTGTCGCCGATCCGGTGCGGGCAGATGGGGACGAAGGACGTGGTCCCGGTGAAGGAGATGGTCGGGAAGATCCGGGCCGCCGCCGCCGCCCGGCACAGTGCGGACACGTTCCTGCTCGCCCGGACCGACGCCCGCGGGGCCGAGGGGGTGGCCGGGGCGATCCGCCGGGGGGAGGCGTACCGGGACGCCGGGGCCGACGGGGTCTACACCGAGGGGCTCCGGAGCGCCCGGGAGTTGAAGCGGGTGGGCAAGGCGCTGGCGGGCACCCCGCTGGCGACGACGATGATGGAGCGGGGCGGGAAGATGGGATGGGTCCCGCCGGAAGAGATCCGCTCCCACGGGTTCTCGATGATCCTCTACCCGACGACGGTGCTTTTCCGGGTGGCGCGGGCGACCGAGCGGGCGCTTGCCGACCTTCAAGCCGGCCGGCCGCTGGCGGAGGGCCAGAGCACGGACCTGGACGAGTTCGAGGACATCGTCGGGCTGGCCGACTGGACGGAGGCCGAGAAGCGGTACGGGACCCGCTGAAGGCACCGGGCAGGACACTGGCGCACCGAGAGTGCCCCGGTCGTGCTTTGTCGAAATCTTGGCGAGCGGGGGGCGTGAGCCCCCCGAGTCACGTAAGACGCAACCGAGGCGTTGACGTTACTGGGGGGCTCACGCC
>JAQGHQ010000599.1 GCA_028288765.1 Gemmataceae bacterium
ACGCCTCGCCCGACCCGGCCATGTGGCGGGTGTTCCGTTCCAACGAGTCGACGGGCTGGTCGATCCGGAGCATCCCCGGAGGGCCTCCCGGACCCGGGCGAACGAGGACTCCGCGCCCGAGGCCGCGCCCCACTTCCGGAGCAGGTCCGGGTCGTCCCCGCCGGGCAGGTGCAGCCGGTTGTCCAGGGGCACGAAGACGATCTCCTGTCCTTCCCGGGTGCCGTCGCAGACCCGGTCCCGGGTGGACGGGCCGAACCCCGACCGGTAGGGCCGGGGATGGGTCCGGTCCGGGCGCCCGGCGGTCGATCCGTCGGGTAGGGTGACGTGGTCCCCGAGGTCGCCGGTCCCCGCGAGGTCGGAGAACCACGGGAAGGTCTGGCGGCCCCGGGCCAGGCGTCGGTCGAAGATGCCCTGTTCGACCTGATCCGCCCGGGTGCCGGTCCGGGCCGCGGACGTACTGGACCAGGTGGTTGAGGCGCGCGATCAGGTCCGCGGCATTGCCGAGTTCGACGTCGTGTGCGATCATGGCGGTGGCCTTTGGGGGTGGGCGTGTCGGGTTAGGTACCCACGCTCTGCTCCAAAAGGCCGCTTTCGTCGATCCCCCGTCCAAACTCCTTGGCTTTCCAGGACGTCGGTCCCGAGCTCCACCGGTTACGCCCAAATGAAAAAAACCACCGATGCCCTGACGACCTCTCCCCTTCGTCAGGACACCGGTGGTAGTTGCTCGAACTCGACCGCATGGCCAACCCGATCAGCCTCTCCCCTCTGACCGTGCTAACCACCCGGCGACTTCTCGACGTGGATGGATAAAGCAGGGACCGTGCCAAGCCACTCTCGACATCGACCGTCCTGACCAGAATCGTGAAATCACCCATAAATCCAGGCGCTTCAGAAAATCGTAACATCGTTATTATGACTATCGACTCATCGACTTCCGTGAGATAAAGCCTGCGACCGCAGCAGTCCGGCCGCCGGACCGCATGGTGTTGCGGCAGAAGGGCCACCAACAGACCCACCTCCGTCCGTCAGGTGTGACTGGGAGTGATCCGAATCAGGGGCATCAGTCCGACCAGACGTGACCCATGGGTCGGCGCAAGGGTATGCCCGAGGCAAACGGCGGGCTTCCGCCCGCCGTTCATCTTAATTTCGCCTGATCTTCTTCGGCCCGGCGCCGGTGGTCTTCTCGTAGGTGCCGTCGCCGGCCTTGACGTACTTCGTGAACCCCTTCGCGGCGAGGTTCTTGTCCGAGGTCTTGGCCTTACCCTGGCTATCCGTCCACGCCCGCGGGGCGTTCGGGGTGCCGAACACTCGTCGAACCGGCTCGCCCGTGTCCGGGTGCGTAGTCAGCGCGGCCTCGCTCATCCCCTGTAACATTTCAAACTGCTCGCCCCCGCTCCCGTCCGGCAGGACCATCTCGTAGACGTAAATCGGCATGACCGGGCCCTCCGAAAAGAGTTCACCACGAAGACACAAAGGGACCACAAAGAATCACCAAGAAAACACCTCAAGAACGATTCGCTTCGTGGTCTTCGTGACCCCTTTGTGCCTTCGTGGTGAACGGCTTGCTTGCTACCCTTTCGCCAGCTCCGCCCGGACGACCTCGAGCAGCTTCTTGGTCGCCTTGATCCCGTCCGGCTCGGACAACTTGCCCCCTTCGTATTCCACCCCCACGAACCCGTGGTAGTTGTGCTTGTTCACCACGATCGCCATCATCTTGTGGTAGTCGGTGTGCGTCTCCTCGCCCTTGTCGTCAAAGTCGTGCGACTTGGCCGATACCCCCTTGGCGGACGGCATCAGCTCGTCCACCCCCTTGTACCGGTCGTAGCTGTAAAAGTTGCCGAAGTCGGGCAGGGTACCGCAGTACTTGTTGTCCACCGCCTTCATCACCCCGGCCAGCCACGCCCCGTCGGACGACAACCCGCCGTGGTTTTCGACGATCACCCCGATCTCGTGCTTCGTCCCGAACTCGGTCAGTTTCCGCAGTCCGTCGGTGGCCCGCTGGGCCTGCTCCTCCCGCGTGCCGACCTTGTTCGTCTCGGCGTTCACCCGGATCGAATGGCAGCCCAAGAACTTCGCCCACTCGACCCAGCGGTAGTGGTTCTCGACCGCCTGCTGCCGCTTCTTCTCGTCGGGGTCGCCGAGCGCCCCTTCCCCGTCGCACATGATCAGGACGCTCCGGACCCCGGCGTCGTCGGCCACTTTCTTGAGGTCCTTCAGGTACGCGTCGTCCTTTTTCTTGTCCTTGTAGAACTGGTTCACGTACTCGACCGCGTGGATGTCGTAGTCGGTCTTCGCGATCGCCGCGAACTGGAGCGGGTCGAGCTTTTTGCCGAAGAACGCCCGGTGGAGCGACCACTGGGCGAGCGAGATCTTGAAGAGCGGGGCTCGCTTCTCCTCGGCGAGGGCCGCCGGCGCGAGGGCGAGGCCGCCGGCGGCTGTGGCGGAGTGTTTGAGGAAGGTCCGGCGCGTCACGGCAGCGAACATGGGACTGGCTCCGGGGGGAATGAAACGGCACCGGCGATTGTAGAACTGCTGAAGCAGCTGGCGAGCGGCGGGTTCATACCCGCCGTTTTGGCAGTTGCAGAAACAGCCGGTATGAACCCACCCGCTCGCCGGGTGCCTCACGCCCCGAACAGGGCCTTCCAGATGATGTCGAAGATCCCGTGCGACGGGGGATCGGCTGGGTCGACGGTGCCGGTCCCGCGGCAGGTCGGGCACTTCTCCCGATCGACCCCCGGTTCCTCGACCCAGCCCTTGCCCACACACGTCGGACACTTGAAGGGGATCCACCCCCGCGGCCCGGGTTCGTACTCGTAGAACCCGCTCCCGCCGCAAAGCTTACAGCTCGCCCGCTTCCCACAATGACACTTCACTTGCTTCGGCATGAACGCTTCCCGCACGGGCCCGCAGGTCCGCGCCACGAGGATGACGACTCGGCGTCTTCGGGGACGGTCTCTCGACCCGTCCCCGGCACCCACTCACTCGAACCGCTTCGCGATCTTCTCGGCCTCGGCGTCCTTCTTCTGGGCCTTCAGGGCGGCGACCAGCGTGGCGCGGGCGTCGGCGTTCATGACGTCGATCGACAGAGCGTCCCGTGCGACCCGCTCGGCCGCGGCGGGCTTCTCCGCCGTCAGGTAGAGGCGGGCCAGCTTCACCCGGACGGACAGGTCGTCCGGGTCGCGGGCGGCCATCTGCGCCAGGACCGAGATGAGCTCCGCGTCCTTGTCCAGTACGCCGTAGATCCGGGCCAGCTCGGTTAGCCAGTCGGCGTCTACCGGGGCGGTCTTCCGGCCGCGCTCGAACGCCCCGGCCGCCTTCTCCCACTCCTTCGCCTCGATGTACGCCCGACCCAGCGCCGCCAGCACCCGCGGGTCGTCCGGGTTCTCCTTCGCGGCCTCCTCCAGGAGCGCCCGGGCCCCGGCCTCGTCCTTGTCCCGGGCCAGGAGCTTTGCCTTCACCACCGCCGCCGCCGGGTGTCCCTTTTCCCTGGCGAGTGCCGCGTCGGCGAGCTTCCTCGCCTCGGCCGGCTTGTTCCGCCGGACGTACTCGCCGGCGAGCCGGGCCGTCAGGTCGGGGTCGTCGGGGGCCTTCTTGTGCGCCGCCTCCAGCTCCGCGATCGTCATCGCCTTCTCGACCCGCCGCCGCGGCCCCGACGCCTTGACCACCTCCTCGACGTACTTCCGGTAGCCCTTCTCGAAGACGGCCTTCTCGACCCCGAGCGCCCGCTTCAGGATGCCGCCCGTGTCCCCCCCAGCCCGGTACGCCTCGAGCAGCTTCCCGACCGCACCCTCCCCATACGTCTTGCTCGTGTACTCGACGTAGAGCAGGGCCTGGCAATAGGCCAGGGGCCAGTCGTCCTCGGACCGCGGGCGGACGAACGCCAGGGTGATGTTGTCCAGGTCGAGGAGCTTGCCCGCCGCGTAGCGGTCGCGGAGGACCGCCAGCCACGCCGCCGGGCGGTCGCCGCCCTCGTTGCGAACGGCGAGTCCTTCGGTGAGCCAGTGCGGCACCCGGTAGTCGGTCTGGATCAGGTTGAAGGCGTGGGTGAGCTCGTGCCGGACCACCCGCGCCCAGTTGTACTCACGCCCGGCCGCCGCCCGGGGAGACGGGATCGACACCACGCGCCCGCTACACGCCCCGGCAGCCAGGTCGGGCAGGCTCGGCAGGGCGATCGTCCGCCCGCTGAACATCTCCCGGGTGCTGAAGACCTCGACCAGCACTTTACCCGGCGGCTCGTACCCGAACTGGCCTTTCAGATCGGCGTGGACCTCCTCCAGGAGGTCGGCGAGGAATGCGGCCATGACCTTGTCCGACTTCGGGTCGAACCGCAGGACGTAGTGCGGGGTCTCGACCGTCTGGTACCCGTCGAGGTGCTTGAGCACCCGGAGCGAGTTCGACACCCGGACGTTGAACGGGTCGGTCTTGAGGGCGGCGTCGAGCACCGGGCGGGCCTCGCCCTCCTGCCCGGTCCGCATGAGCAGCATCCCGAGCCCGGCCCGCGGCCCCGGGAGCATCGGCCGCAGCTCCGCGGCCTTGCGGTAATACTCTTCCGCCTTCGAGTACTGCTTGCGGCCCTCCAGGCACGCCGCGAAATCGTGGTAGAAGACCGCCGGTTTGGCGTCGAAGCTCCCGACCTCCGCCGCCACCGCCGCCACCGCCTCCGGCTGTTGCATCAGGTGGTAGCACGCCGCGAGCCTGGCGAGGGTGGCCGCGTCCCGGGGGTTGATGAGTTTCGCCGCCGTCAGGAGCCGCTCGGCGCTCCCCAGGTCGCCCCCGATCAGGAGCACGTCGGCCTTCAGCCGCAGGGCCTCGGGGTGTTTGGGGTTCACCGCCAGGGCCTGCTCGGCGTACCGCTCGGCGTCCTTCAGGTCGAACAGTTCCAGGGCCACGAGCCCTTTCCCGGCCAGCGCGTCGGCCGCCTTCGGGTTGATCTTCAGGGCCTTGTCGAAGGCGTCGAGCGCGTCCGCCCGGTTGTGCTTCTCGTGGAGCATCCGCCCGGCCAGGTTCTCGGCCTGCCAGCAGTCCGGGTCGTGCTTCAGGGTGTCGCGGTACACCTCGTTCAGGACGAAACTGAATTGCTGGGGGCGGTTGTTCCAGGTGGCGTTCTCGGTCCCGGCCTGCCCCACGACGAGCAGGAGATCCGGGTCGGTGATCGGGCGGTCGGCGTTCTCGGCGTCGGTGTACTCGCGGACGAACCAGCGGACCTCCTTGTCGGCGGCCGGCATGTCGCCCTTGTCGCGGAGGATTCGGGCCCGGACCCACCGGGCCAGGAAGTGCTTCTCGTGCTTCGCGATCACCGGCTCGGCGTCCTTGAGGGCGTCGTCCCACTTCCCGAGGGCGTAGAAGAGGTCCGCCCGGTGGGCCAGCAGGTCGGGGTCGTCCGGGGCGATCTTGAGACCGTCGTCGAGGGCGGCGAGGGCCTTGCCGTACTCCCCTTCCGCCCGCCATGTTGTGGCAAGACCAATGGCGGCCTTCGGGGCGAGTTTCGGGTCCCTGGCGAGATCTTCGAACCCGGCCCGGGCCTCGGCGTAGTTCCCCCGCTGGAGCCGCAGCCGGGCCTCGGCGAACGGGTCGGATTTCTTCGCCGGGGGTTGCACGCCGGCCGTGTGGATCGGGGAGAATGCGACCGCGAAGAACAGGGCGTAGGCCGGGTGGCGCATCGGGGTGGTCCTCCGGACCGCGGGTGCGGGGCATCCTCACCCTAGCCGGGAAAAAACCGGCACGCAACCGGGCGGTGAAACCCGGGTGCAATCGCGTGGTCAGGCATTTCGCGGATGACGAGCTACCAAACGGTAGGCCTTGCCCGCCCACAGGTCGCCCCACCGGGGGGTGCGGTCGGAGTCTCGATGGTGGCCGGGGTATAGGCTCCCGGGAAACCGACCCTGCTCCTCACGGCCGGGCTTGACAGCCCCGCCCCGGTTTTGGGAACTTCTGACACTACGCTCGTATCGTCCGGGCGGTCTTGCGCTGAACCGGGGGTGACGGATCACCCCCGGCCGCCGGGGTGTGCGATCCACACCCGGGCCGAGGATCACGGAATGATCATCTGTCGAACGCCCTACCGGATCTCCTTTTTCGGCGGCGGCACCGACTACCCGGGTTGGTACCGGCAGCACGGTGGGGCCGTCCTCGCCACCACCATCGACAAATACTGCTACCTCACCTGCCGGCACCTCCCGCCGTTCTTCGAGCACCGTCTTCGGATCGTCTACCGGAAGATCGAGACGTGCGAGACGGTCGACCAGATCAGCCACCCGGCCGTCCGCGAGACCCTGCGGTTCCTGAAGATCGATCGCGGGGTCGAACTCCACCACGACGGCGACCTGCCGGCCCGGAGCGGGATGGGGTCGAGCTCGGCCTTCACGGTCAGCCTGCTGAACGCCCTCCACGCCCTCCGCGGGGAGATCACGACCAAGCACCAGCTCGCCCGCGAGGCGATCCACATCGAACAGGACGTGCTCAAGGAGACGGTCGGGTCGCAGGACCAGGTGCTGGCCGCGCACGGCGGCCTGAAGCACGTGCGGTTCCAGCCGGACGGCGAGATCGAGGTCAGCCCGCTCGTCCTCCCGGCCGGCCGGGTGGCCGAGCTCAAGGCCCACCTGTTGCTCGTGTACACCGGGATCGCCCGGACCGCGGCGGACGTGGCGAAGAGCTACGTCGCCCGGATCGAGACCCGGCGCCGGCAGCTGCGGATCATGAAAGAGCTCGTGGACGAGAGCATCGAGGTGCTCGCGAGCGGGATGAACATTCTCGCGTTCGGCGACCTGCTCCACGAAGCGTGGCAGGCAAAGCGGAGCCTGAGCAGTATCGTCTCGAACGGCGAGGTGGACGACCTGTACGAACGCGCCCGGACCGCTGGGGCGGTCGGGGGCAAGCTGACCGGGGCCGGCGGGGGCGGGTTCCTGCTCCTGTTCGCCCCGCCGGAAAAGCACCGCGAGATTATCGACGCGCTCGACGGCCGCATCCAGGTCCCGTTCGAGTTCGAGCCGGCCGGCAGCCAGATCATCTTCTACGAGCCCGGGGTGGACTACCAGGAGGCCGAGCGGGCCCGGGACCGGGGCGGCTACACGTTCAAGGAGCTCGTCCGCCCCGATCTCGCGGAGGCGTCATGAACCGGAAGGCCCGGGTCTTCGTTGCCGGCGGGGAGACGCTGGTCGGCGCGGCCCTGCTCGGTGCGCTCCACGAGAACGGGTTTTCGAAGCTCGTCGGCCTCGGGCCGTACGAGCCGGACCTGACCGACGCGGCCGAGGTCGATGCGTTTTTCGCCGACACCCTGCCGGAATACGTCTTCCTGGTGGGGGGGAAGTCCGGCGGGATCGGGCTGAACCGCGCCCGCCCGGCCGATCTGATGCTCGACAACCTCCGCACGATCACCAACGTGCTCGACGCCGCCCACCGGTACGGGGCGACGAAGCTCCTGTATCTAGCGAGCTCGTGTGCGTACCCGAAGCACGCCCCCCAGCCGCTGCGGGTCGAGTCGCTGACCGCCGGGCCGGTAGAACCAACGAGCGAGGCGTACGCCACCGCGAAGCTGGCCGGGTGGAAGCTGTGTACCGCGTACCGCCGGCAGTACGGGTGCCGCTTCGTCACCGCATTCCCGGCGAACGCTTTTGGTCCGCACGACGACTTCGGGGCCGACGCCGGGCACGTCATCCCCGCCCTGCTCCGCCGGGCGCACGAGGCCAAGGTTCGCGGGGATCGGGTGCTTACGGTCTGGGGGACGGGCACCCCGAAGCGCGAGTTCATTTACTCCCGCGATCTCGCCGACGCCTGCCTGTTCGTCATGGAGCGGTACGACGGTGAGGACCCGATCAACCTCGGGGGCGGGGCGGATTTGAGCATCGCCGAAACGGCCCGCGTTGTCGCCGACGTAGTCGGGTTCCGCGGTCAGCTCGTCTTCGACGCCGGCAAGCCCGACGGCGCCCCGCTCAAGGGCCTCGACTCGTCGGAGCTCCTGGCCCTCGGCTGGCGGCCGGCCACCGCCTTCCGCACGGCGGTGGCCGATACGTACCACTGGTTCTTGCAACATTGCGTCACGGAGGGCACCGTCCATGCGCGCGCAGCTGTATAGATCGCTGTACCGCATCCGCCGGCTGGAAGAAGAGGTCGCCCGGGTCTACGCGACCGACAAGATCAAGAGCCCGGTCCATCTCTCGATCGGCCAGGAGGCGGTTTCGGTCGGGGTGTGCGCCGCCCTCCGGCCGCAGGACGTGGTGTTCGGCACCTACCGCGGGCACGCGCTTTACCTGGCAAAAGGTGGCGACCTGAACGCGATGGTGGCCGAGCTGTACGGGAAGGCGACCGGCTGCACGAAGGGCAAGGGCGGGTCGATGCACCTGATCGATCCCGAGGCCGGGGTGATGGGGATGTCGGCGGTCGTCGGCACCACCATCGCCAACGCCGCCGGGTACGCCTACGCGCTCAAGCACCGCCGCCCGGACGCGGTCGTCGTCAGCTTCTTCGGCGACGGCGCGACGGAAGAGGGCGTGTTCGCCGAGACGCTCAACTTCGCGGTGCTCAAACAGCTCCCGGTCCTGTTCGTGTGCGAGAACAACGGGTACGCGATCCACACGCCCCAGATCCGCCGGCAGGGGAAGGCCGACATCTGCGCCCGGGCCGAGGCGGCGGGTGTGCCCTCCGCCCGGCTCAACGGCAATGACGTGGTCGGTCTGGCGCGGCGGACGGAAGAAGCGCTCGCGGAGGTCCGGACCGGCGGCGGGCCGTGGTTCTTCGAGGTGGCAACGTACCGCTGGCGCGAACACGTCGGCCCCGGCGAGGACTACCAGCTCGGATACCGGGCCGCGGCAGAGTGTGGACCGTGGGTCGCGGCCGACCCGGTCCGGCGGCTGGGCGACGCTCTGCCCGCGGGGGAGCGGACGGGCATCGAGGCGGAGGTCGAAACTGAGATCGCGGCGGCCTTCGCGTTCGCGGAGGCGAGCCCGTTCCCCGACTCCGCCGAACTCATGACCGACATCTTCAAGGAGGAATTCGATGTCCTCACCGCAGCTCAGCGATAGACACGCCGGAGCGGCCCTGGGAATCCGGCCGGGGTCCGCCCCGGCGGCCGAGCGCACGCTCTCGTTCGTCGACGCGGTCCGCGAGGCGGCCGATCAGGAGATGGCCCGCGACCCGGCGGTGCTGGTGTTCGGGCTCGACGTGGACGACCCGAAGGCGATCCAGGGGACGTGCCGCGGGCTGCTCGAAAAGTACGGCCCGGAGCGGGTCTTCGGCACGCCGTTGTCCGAAGACGCGATGACCGGAGCGGCGATCGGGATGGCCCTCGCCGGGCTGCGGCCGATCCACGTCCACATCCGCATGGACTTCCTCCTGCTGGCGATGAACCAGCTGGTCAATGTCGCGGCGAAGAGCCGGTACATGTACGGCGGGCGGGTGAATATCCCGCTGGTCGTGCGGTCGATGATCGGCAAGAGCTGGGGCCAGGGCGCGCAGCACTCGCAGGGGTTGCACAGCCTGTTCATGCACGTCCCGGGGATCAAGGTCGTCGCCCCGTCGACCCCCTACGACGCGAAGGGCTGTCTGGCCGCCGCGGTCCGCGACGACAACCCGGTGCTGTACGTCGAACACCGCCTGTTGCATTTCCAGAAGGGGCCGGTGCCCGAGGCGAGCTATACGGTCACGCCGGGCAAAGCCCGCGTGACCGCGGTGGGGGAAGACGTCACGCTGGTGGGCATCTCCTACATGCAGGTGGAATGCCTGCGAGCGGCGAAGTATTTGGAAAGCGTCGGGGTGAAGGCCGAGGTGATCGACCCGATCTGGCTCAGCCCGCTCGACATCGACACGATCGCCGAATCCGTCGAGCGGACCGGCCGGTTGCTGGTCGTGGATACCGCCTGGTTGAACTGCGGGGCTGCGGCCGAGATCGTCGCCCAGGTCGCCGAACGGCTCCAGGGCGTCCGCGACCTCCGTCTGAAGCGGATGGGGTTCGCCCCGACGACCTGCCCGACCACCCCCGGCCTCGAAGACCTCTTTTATCCGAACGCGCGGACCATCGCCGCCGCCGCCCGCGACCTCGTCGAGGAGCGT
Source organism: Gemmataceae bacterium (assembly GCA_028288765.1). GTDB lineage: Bacteria > Planctomycetota > Planctomycetia > Gemmatales > Gemmataceae > Urbifossiella. Next base: position 10,045 of record JAQGHQ010000599.1, read on the forward strand.
GCCTGCGGCTGGCTACCGGCCGAGCGGCCCGACCTCCAGAGCATCGTATTCAAGGGGCCCTTCTGATGCCGAGCACGACCCCCGCCCGCGCCGCCGGCCTCGACTGGCCGTTGATGAAGAACAACATCGCCCGCGAGGACCTGGACGCCGTCTGCCGGTTCCTCCAGCAGGACGACCCGATCCTGACCCAGTCGAAGAACGTCCGCGCGTTCGAGGAGGAGTGGTCGCGCTGGCTGGGCGTGACGTACAGCGTGTTCGTGAACTCCGGGTCGTCGGCGAACCTGGTCACCCTGGCCGCACTGAAGGAACTTCACGGGGCCGGCGGCGAAGTGATCGTCCCGACGATCACCTGGGTGTCGGACATCGCGGCGGTGTTGCATTGCGGGTTCGAGCCGGTGTTCGTCGACATCGACCCGCGCACACTGGGAATGGACAACGAACAGGTGTTGGCGAAGATCACGCCCCGCACCCGGGCCGTCTTCCTGACCCACGTCCTGGGGTACAACGCGATCTCGACCAAGCTCCTCGACGAGCTCAAGCAGCGCGGCATCCCGCTCATCGAAGACGTGTGTGAGTCGCACGGGGCGACGTTCGAGGGGCGGAAGCTCGGCACGTTCGGGCTGGCCTCGAACTTCTCGTTCTACTACGCCCACCATCTCAGCACGATCGAGGGCGGGATGGTCTGTACGGACGACCCGGACGTCTACGAAACCGTGCGCATGCTGCGGTCGCACGGGATGGTCCGGGAACTCGACTGCAACGGCCGGAAGTGGGACTACGTGGACGCGTACCCGGACCTGAACCCGGACTTCATCTTCGCGTTCCCGGCGTACAACGTCCGCAGCACCGAGATCAACGCGGTGATCGGCCGGTCCCAGCTCCCGCGGCTCGACGAGGGGAACCGCCGCCGGACGGAGAATCTGCAGCTGTTCCTCCGGCACCTCGACCCGGACCTGTACCGCACCGACTTCGCCACCGACGGCAGCAGTAATTACGCCTTCACGCTCGTCCTCAAGGAGCCCGACGCGGCCCTGGGCGATTGCGTCATGACGACGCTCCGGAGGCACGGGGTCGAGTTTCGCCGCGGCACGGCCGGGGGCGGGAACCAGCTCCGGCAGCCGTACCTCCGCCGGCTCTTCGGCCAGGACGCCTGGAAGGCGTACCCGAACGCGGACCACGTCCACTTCCACGGGTTCTACATCGGCAATTACCCCTCGCTCGACCGGGACCGCATTCTCAAGCTGTGCGAGCTGCTCAACGGTCTCGCGGCCGGGCGTGGGATTTAATCGGGACTTGCTCGGTTGAACTGCCTGGGTTTTGTAGGGTGGGTCGAGTCTTCGTGGCCCACCGCGGTTAACACTGCCTGGGTTTTGTAGGGTGGGTCGAGTCTTCGAGGCCCACCGCGATTAACACTGGTGGGCCTCGAAGACTC
>JAQGHQ010000600.1 GCA_028288765.1 Gemmataceae bacterium
GTACTACGAGTCGACGAAGGACACGGCGACGCACTTCTTCATCGACTACCTGCCGAAGGGGAACTACGTGTTCGAGTACGCGGTCCGGGTCCAGCACCGGGGCCGGTACCCGACGGGGTTCGCGAGCTTGCAGTGCATGTACGCCCCGGAGTTCAACAGCCACTCCGAGAACATCAACCTCGAAGTGAAGTGACCCGGCGTGGCCCCGGGGGTCGCATGACTGCAACGGCCGAGGGCCGCGATCCATTTTGCAGGGTCCTGGTGGCGATGCGAGGTCTAGGTGCGAGCGGCCGTAGCGGGTCTTCTGCGAAGCATGGAGCCGGTGGCCCGGCCAAAGGCCGGCGGTCGTCCGGAGAGCCCCGCCCGACTTCGGCATCGAGCACCGCGAGCATCAAGGTCGGTCGAATCCGGGTCCCTTGCCCGCTTCCGTACGCGTTGCCGACGACGCCGCCGAATCGGCTTTTACGGCACCCGCGCCAACTCCGGCTGCCGGTATTCCGGCGCCCTCCGGAGCGGTTGGAATACCGGCAGCCGGGGTTGGACCAGTCGATTCGGCGGCAATAATCGCCCGCTCGTGGATCCGATCTGCTTGGCGGTCGCGAGTGGGCGCTCACACGCCTACGCGAGTTGCCGAGCACGTCCCGCACCGGTTCACGATGATCATCCCCTGTCACATTTTCGGTAACGGGCGACACTCCAACTGATGCCTGCACCGGGGTTACTGTGACCCGGGTGTATTGCCCACTGGTATGGTCACCCGGGACGGCCCAGTGGCGATCGGGATACCTGACGGAGCCGCGAGCGGCCCGGGCCGGCCGGGATGAGCAGGGCGTCCGAGCTGGAAGTGGCCGGACGTCCCGGCGCCGCCGGGGTCATCTCCTTCCCCGCTCAGGAAATCCTCTCCTTCTCCGCCGAGGAGGACGGCGGGCCGTAAGGGGACGGAACTCCGTCCGGTCCAGTTCCCGCCCCTCCAGGAGTGGGAGGACGAACTCCTCGATCTCCTCCCGGTCGAGTTCCTTTCTTTCGACCAACTCGTTCGCGAGCGCCTGGACCACTTCACAGTACATCCCGACCAGACGGTACGCCACCCGACGAAGATCGTTGAGATATTCCTTGTGGGTATCGTCACTGACCCAGCACCCCCCGGGCAGGACGTTATACTTCACAGACAACACCATCGCATCGGACTCGTCCTGCCCCCCGTGCACTTCCGGCGGATCAGGGTCGACCAGCCGTTCCGCCGGCATCCCCGCGTACAGGCTCACAATCAGGTCCCTTGCGATTCCCCAGATGACCTTCCCATTCCCCCGGCTCATACCCTTCTACCGCCGGGCCGGCGCACACCCCGTTACGGGAGGCATCCGGGATGATGCTGACCCGGTCGACCGTCAGACCGAGTACAAGCTTGACGACGGCGTGCCCCGCCTCATGGTACGCCGTCGCCCGCAGTTGCTCCGCCGTTCGTCGGTTGCGAGACATCAAGTATCCTCCAGGTCGAGCGGTGCCGTCGGACGCTCGCGCCGCGGCCTGCTGGTTATGAGACGCCCGAATTCGGGTGGGTCGGGTGTGAGGGTCGGAACGTCCTGCCTCCACACCCGGGCCGCCGGTTCACCCCCGCGGGCGACCGACTATGGCCCCGAAACCTTGCTCGACACCGGGCGGTGTGGGGGGAGGGGCTCACACTCGCCCCCGCACCACCCAGGCTCCGGAGCCTTACTGGCCGTTCTGCCCAAGGAACGCCTGCAGGCCCCGTACCGGGACCCGGCCGATCTCCTGCCCGCCGGCCAGGAGCCGGCACCAGGCGTCGTCCGGATGCACGACAGCGGATCTGTGCGACACATCCTCGAGCAGGTCCCCGAGCAAAACGAAGCTGGTCCCCGATCGGGGTCGGACGGTCTCGTCGGAATGGTGAGACAGGCGATAGAACCCGTGCAGGTCCTCAACAGCGGACTCGCCGGGCCCCGAGCCGGGCGGGAGCGCGAGCGCCAGGGTGAACGCCGGAAGGGTCCTGGGTCCCTCGTTAGCGACCCGGAGCATGACGGTCTCCCGCCCCGCCCAGTCGCGGGTTGTGAACAACCGCACGACGGCCCGGACGGGCGGGGTGTGGCCGGGGGTGGGCACTACCCGGACCGCGGTGGGATCTTCCGGCTCAGGACCGCCCGCGGGGACGGCGGGACCGGGCCCGCCGGCCGGGTGGTCGGCGGCGCCCAGCGGTCCGGGTCGACCGCTCCGGGGTCGACCCGGAGCGGCGGGGCCGCGCGACCCCGACAGCTTAGTTGATATTCGATTATTCATGACATAATCCTGTGATAAAGTGTGTGAAAATCCGCAGGGACGAGTATTCGACCCATCGACGAGTGAGTGGCGAGGGCGCCACCGGCGGACGGAACAACATGTGTGACTTGTCGTGACCAACTCGGTCACGCGGCTGGAGGCCGACACATGTGACTGCCTTGCGGCGGGACGTGCAGCCAGGCCCTGGGACGCAGGACAGGCCGGTCGGGCCAGTCGGCCGACGATCGGGCAACACCCGGCGAGCGGGGAGACTGCGTGAGCAGGGTCACGCGGCCGGTACAGACCATCGTCCCACCGCGCGGTGGGTGTCCCGGCCGATCGGTGGCCACCGAAGGGAGGCCGGAATCGGACGGACGATTCTACGCTTGGTAGAGGGACCGCAGGCGGCGGACAGTCGCGGTGAGCGGCCCACCGGGTACGGGAGACAGGAGCTGACCGCCTAGCTGGCGGGCGGTCAGATGTGACGGCCGACCCCGCTATGGGGCGGTGTGCAGGGATCGCTCCCTGATACGGCCCGGGCCAACCGGGTTCAGGACAGGTGCGGGGATCAGTGTCGCATCCCCACCTCAATCCACTTTCTACAATCGCAAGTGCGGGACCGATGTCAAGAGGAAACTTTTCTGTCGCCGGTAGGCGCCCGGTAGGCGTAGGCCGGGAGGGCCGGAACCGGGGACGCGCGGGAGACCGGGCCCGTTGCCCAGACCTATCGAACGGACGGACGGGGTGCCTCTGCCCAGGAACGCAGCACACCGCGGTTGTCCGGACGTGGGCCGAGGCGCGCGCGCGACGCCCGAGTTTTGGAAAACTCCGAGGCAGATCGAGGCAGGGCGTTCTCTACCGGTGAGCTGCACCATGACTTCGAATACGCGGACGGACATGCGGCGGGGTCGACACCTTCCTCCGGCACTCGACCCGATCGCCGACCTCCGGTCCCCGGCCGCGACTGAAAACCCCGGATGAGAAATAGCCGGACGCCCGGGACCCCGGTACGGAACGTTTGCAGGCCGAGTTTCCGGTCTGATGCCGAGCCCGGCAATCACCTGGGCCGGCCGCCGCTGTCAGCCTGTTGGGGGTCCGTCAGTGAAGGCCTGGTGACCCGGTCCGGGCTCAGCCGGCGGCGGGTGGAGCGGATCGAGGGCGGGACCGACCGGTCCACGGCCGACGAGTTGGTGGCGATCGCCAGGGTCCTGGATCTGCTGTTGTGGTTCGTTTTTCGTCGTACCGCTCTCCGGCGGGAGCAGGAGCGACCCGATCCGTGGAACGAACGGCAAGGTGAGGATACTTGACCAGCCCGGTTAAACAACCGGTCTCCGACACCAGGCAAGAAGGCCGACTTCGGCCGAACGACCGAGTCTCGGCCGGGGATCTCTGCTCGGCCTGGCCGGTGCGGTTTTGGCAGTCGTCGTGGGGAACGGCATGCGGGTGGAGATCAGTTCAGCTCCGGGGACAACAGCTCGGCCATAATACGCTCGATTTCCGCCAACGGTAACCCGTCCGCAGGGACCGGCCGGTTCGGCGGGAACACCCCCACGTCCCCTGACCGCACGTACCGGGCGGTGCGGAAGCGCAGCCCAGGCTCGATCCGGGTGACGTAGTGTGCCGGGATGAGCACGGTCATGAGCCGCGCCGTCGCGTCGGCGGCGATTGCCCCGGCGGTCGTCGCCTTGCAGTGCAGCCAGGTCATGTGTCCGGTCCCCCAGGCGGTGGTCCGGACCGAACACGCCGCCGCGTGGATGTCGAACGTCGAATCGCCCCACCGGTACGCGATGTGGTCGGACCGCCGTAGAGGGGCCGGGGGCGGGAGCGCGAGCAGGTGATCGACCGCGTCCGGGGACGACCCCGGGTCCCTGGGCTGCCCGCCCGACCAGATGAAGACGCGCGGCTCGTCCATCTTGTCCGGCCCCCTGCCCCGCGTCACGGAAGTGACCCGACAAGCTGTGCTTTGTCGCCCCGAATTATAGCACTTGCCCGTACCAGCCGGTCCCGACCTCGGCGCGAACCGAGGCGGACGGGTCAGCTCGAAGTCGTCGCCTGGTTGCTTCCGGCCCCGGCCAACCGAGCAGGGCGGTTGCCAAGCTGAACTGGTTCGCGGTGAACCGATTGATGAGTCATCTGAGACGTCGCAGCCAGCGCCCCTACCGTGTCCCGGAGGGCGAGTCGTTCTATGCCCAGCTTTAGGGGCTGGGTTTCCGGCCATTGAAGGCGTGAGCGGCTCATCGTTGGCGACCTGTGCATGCCTTGTTGCGAGGGAATTCAGGGAAGCCGGAGGCGGGAAATCGTGCGCCGCGGAATGTGGTGTTGACTCCCTGACCCAGTCAGGAGGAACTCGGAGGGTGGTTTCTGGGCCGTCTGGTTTACCTGAAGGCGAAAGCTGGAGGGGAAAAGAGCATGCCAGAGAAGCGGGAGTCACTCGAAGGCGTTTACGGTGCCGGCCCGCGAGGCCCGCGTGGTATGGCGAAAGCGACACGGCCTGAATCCCAATCCCCAGTGGTGGAACCGCACACCCGCTGCTACAGCGCCGATATCGCAGCGCCCGAGGAGCGGATCGTCCGACTTTCGCGATCGGCTTCCTCCGCCTGGTGGGGCGATGGAGAACGACTCCATTCAAGGGGATGAACGGGACGCCTACGTCACGCTCGACACGTTCAACACCGACGGAACGCGGGATCGCCTACGGGACGCGAGTCCCACGGCGACGGAGTCTCCGTAGTAGTCCGAGGACGGGAGAGCCGTCCACACGGCGAAGGGAGACAGGTGGTCCGACGACCAAAACGTCCAGGTACGCGAGATGCGAAACGCCGAAACGGTTTTGGGAGTCACTTGCCACTGGAGAGCCGCGGCGAGATCGAAAGACTCATGCCCGGTTCGGAGAGGGGCCGCTACCTCGTGTTCGACCTCTCGGTCGGCCGACCGGGGGCGCCCCGGCTACGGTCCTCAAGGCGTACAAGGGGTTCGTCCACGCCGACGGGTACACCGAGTACAACCCGGTGAACGAGGGCGGGGCCACGCACGTCGGGTGCGGGAGGCCCGCCCGCCGGTACTTCCTAACCGCCCGGGTGAGTGACCCCGAACGGGCCCACGAGGCGCTGGCCCGCATCCGCGCCCGGTACACGGTGGAGCAAGCAGCAAAGGATTACGAAGCGAAGATCCAGTTCCAGGCGGGACGGTCGTTGAAGCGTCGGGCGGCGGCGTTGGGGTACGAGTTGGTCCCGAAGGCCGAGCCGGCCCCGGCCGGATAATTGCCAAGACGAGCGGCCGCGCGTACGACCGGCAGGCTCCCGAGCAGATCATAACGCCGAACGAACCTGATCGGTGATCCGGGGAGTGGGGGAGGTGTCCTCACCGAGTCCAACACGAGGCAAATTACACCCCAACTAATCGGCCTTTGGGGCTGCGGGTTCACGGGGCGGCGGGCTCTCGCGCCAGCCGCTCGGTGCCAACGCACGGGATCTCATCTCCCTACGCGCCGGTGGGTTTCATTTCTCAGGCTTCGCCCCATCGGTAGGCGAACACCGGACGAGCCCGAGCACCGCCCACGCGGTCCCGGCGAAGGTGATCGGGGCGACGTTCCTGGCGGCTTTCCCGCCCGGACCGCCGGGTCGGGAGGCCATCGCCCACGACCCGTCCTTCTCCTGCGCCTTCACCAGGAACGCCACCGCCTTCCGCACGGCCGGGTCGTCGGCCTTCGTGCCCTTGGCGGCGAGGGCGTACAGCGCCTGCCCGGTGGCGTAGGCGTCACTCGCCGCTCCCTCCTCCTGGCCCCACCCGCCGTCCGCGTTCTGGCGTCCGGCGAGCCGCGTCGCGATCGCCTCGCGCTCCTTCGCCGGGCGGCCGAGGCGCGTCCAGAGCAGGAGCCGCAGGGCGTCCGCCTGCGGGGTGTCGCTGGGCTTCGCCGCCTCCAGCCACTTCAGCCCCCGCTCCCGCGCGGCCTGACCCTCGGCCCCGAGGTCCGGGGCGTTCGGGTCGGTCAGGGCGAGCAGCACCAGGGTGGTCATCACGTCCGGGGCCGAGCCGAACGGCTCCCACACGTAGAGCAGCCGCCACGCCCCGTCCTTGTCCTGCCCGGCGAGGACCAACCCGAGCAACGCCTTCAGCCCGTCCCGCGTGTCCCCGGCGACGCCCCCGGCCTCGATCCCGAGGGCGAGCATGAGCGGCGTCTGGTTGACCGTCACCTCCGGCCGGGGTGGCTGCCTCGGGTTCACCTTCGCCGGGTCGTCCTTGGCGAGGACCCACCCGGTCAGGTTCGACACCGCCTTGTCGTCCACCTTGAAGCCGCGGGCCTTGGCCTCGTTCAGCGCCCACAGGCCCATCGGGGCGTGGTGGCCGGACGCGCACTTGCGATCCTCCTTCCACCCGACCGCCTCCTCGGCCAGGAACTTCAGGCCGCGGTCGGCCGCCGTTCGGGCGTCGGGCTCCGCGGATGGTGAACTGTTTGCAACGGCAGAAAGGGCGAGTAGGGCGGCAAGGTGACGCACGGGAGGGCCTCGGCGGGTGTGGGTTAGGGTCTACCCGGCGGGGGCGGGCGGTGCCAGAACTCTCCACGCCCGCGGCCGTCATGACCAAGGGCGCGGCTCCGGGAGGACGTTTCTCCGATGGGACTCTCATGCGCGAGACACCGGCCGCCGGGCGTATGTACTGTTACAGAAAAGTGGGGGCCGACGATCTGGCAGCTTGGGTGATGGGCTGCGGGTTCAGTTTCCCGACCCGGCCCGCGGGCTGCCTGCAATGCGCAGGAAGGGATAGACATACAAGGGCCCTGCCCACGCGTCGTCTCGACGGTCGTGCTGCCCGGTAGCCTAACCGGTTGAGCCCGGCGCGGCACGTTTGCCTCGACCAGGAGTGATTCGGTGAAGGCGTATCTCATCACCACAGGAAGCATCTTTGGCCTGATTGCCGTGGCCCACCTCGCGCGGACTATCGCGGAATCTCCGCGCTTGGCGCCGATCCCTGGTTTTACTTGGAAGGGCCTGGCCTCGGCCTGATTGCCGCGGCCCTGAGCTTCTGGGCGTGGCGGCTGCTTCGGGTCTCGATACCCTCGTGACGACCCTCCCCGAGCGGAACACCCTTCGATGTGCGCCGTGGAAAGGCGGTGAGATCTTGCGGGTGGGAGTCCCGCCCGGCAACTGGGTCGCTCCAGCCGGTACCGGCGAACGCACGTAGAGCCGGCGAGCCCGCTCCGTCCGTCCGCACCCCACTGGCCTGATTCGGCTCATCCTCTCGCACCGATCTGTTGACAACCCGAGGACCGATAGCCCGCCCGAACCGCTGACCGCCCGCCGCTGGCCGTTGACAACATTTCCGCACATGACGGGTCAGGTGCGTCGGTCGGGTTCCTGCTCGGGGGTGAGGACTGGGTCCGCCGGTGGCGGTGGTGGACCGGCTCCCGGGCGGGTGCGCGAGAAGTTTCCGTGAATCTCGGCCGTGCGGCACCGTGCGACGCGCGGGGTCTACCGCTCGATGTCCACGAACGTGCCGTCCGCCTTGACCTCGACCTCGACCACCTTCCCGGATTTGGTCTTCCCCCGGATCTCGAAGGTTCCGTCCTTCTTTCGGTAGGCCTCGTGGAAGCTCTGCACGTCCGGGGCCTTGTCCCTGGCGGTCTTCAGGGCCGGCGGTGGGACGTCCTCCAGCTTGACAGGGGTCTTCTCCCCCTCCCCCTTCCCGCACCCGCATAACAGGACGGCCGCCCCGATCAACAGCTTCCGCATCAGTAGTCCCCCGTGATCGCCTCCCCGCGGCTGCGGGTGGCCAACGCCTTGAGTGTCTGGTAGTCGGTGCCCGACGTGAGGAACCGGACGTGCCCGTCGGCGAACACGAACATCGCCCCGGCCGGGTGGGTACTGCTGAAGTTGTTGATCTCGTGGGGCCGCGCCGCCCCGTCCACCATTTCTCCGACGTGACCCAGGACCAGGTTCGACGCCTCGTCCACCTCCGGCGGCAGGGGGGAACCCGGCGGCGGGGCCGTCCTCGCCCCGGTCACCGCCCCGACCCAGGTCGTTTCCGAGTACCGGTACGACCGCTCCCCGACCAGAAGCGTCTGGCTCGTCCCGTCCGTGACGTCGGCGATCCTCACCTGGCTGTTGCGGAAGAGTATTCCCTCCCCGTCCACCCCCGGCTCGGAGACCCCGTAACTCCCGGCGTAGCTCGCCGGGGCCAGCGTGCAAGTGGTCGAGAGCAACTGCCCGGACGCCGACCGGGGGCCGACCGCGAGTGCCGGCGGCGGGGTGTCGGCCGGGCACAGGTACGGCTTCACGGGCGTGGTGCGGACGGCCGCGTGTGGGGGGGCCTCGATCGGGACCGCGAGGTCGATCTGGGCGAATAGTGGTTGCTGCTCCAGGTGCGGAAGGATGAAGACGGCCCACCCCCAGCCCGGGCCGGTGTCTTCGCCGTTCGGCCCGACGCCGGAGGCGTACCCGGGCGGGAACCGCCGGTTCGCGTCGTGATAACCCTGGAGCGCCAGACCGACCTGTTTGAGGTTGTTCTGACAGGAGGTGCGGGCGGCGGCCTCGCGGACCTTCTGGACGGCCGGCAAGAGCAGCCCGACCAACACGGCGATGATCGCGATCACCACCAGCAGCTCGATCAGCGTGAATGCCCGGCGAGTGGGTTGGGTCCTCATGGGGGTGAGCATACCCGGCCCGGATCACGAGAAGATGACGGCCGGATTACGATTCGGTCATCTCCGATCCGGTGGGGAACGTCAACGCCACGGCCGCCCCCCGCCCCGGCTCGCTCTCCACCACCGCCGACCCGCCGTGCAGCTCCACGATCCCCTTCACGATCGCCAGCCCCAGCCCGACCCGTCCGCCGCCCGACGATCGGGCCGGGTCGGCGCGGTAGAACCGGTCGAACAGGTACGGCAGGTGTTCGGCGGCTACCCCCTCCCCGGTGTCGGCCACCTCCACCCGAACCCCGCCGGCCACGCGGGCGGCCCGGAGGGCGATCGTTCCGCCGGCCGGGGTGTGGGCCAGCGCATTCGCCACGAGGTTCCCGACCGCCCGGTGGAGCAGCACCCGATCGACCCGGACGACCAGACCGGGCTCGGCCTCGACCGCGAGCCGGACCCCGGCTTCGGTCGCCGCCGCCTCGAACAGCTCCCGGACCGCCGCCAGTTCCCGGCCGACGTCTTCCGGGTGGGTCGTCAGCACCGTCTTCGGGTTCTCGGCCCGGGCCAGGAACAGGAGGCTATCGATCAGCTGCGCGAGCCGGCCGGATGCCTCCAGACACGACCCCAGGGCGTCCTGGTACTCGCCCGTGGAGCGGGGCCGGGTGAGGGCGATCTCGACCTCCGCCCGTAAGGAATTAATCGGCGTCCGAAGTTCGTGGGCGATATCGGCCGAGAACCGGGCCAGCCGGCCGAAGGCGTCCTCCAGTCGGCCGAGCATGGCGTTGAACGTGTCGGCCAGGTCCCGCACCTCGGCGGGGAGGCCGGCGGTGGCGAGCCGCTCGCCCAGGCGGGCCGGTCCGGTCCGGCGGGCGGTCGCGGTCACGGTCTCGATCGCCCGCACCCCCCGCCGGGCCAGCCGGTAGCCGCCGGCCGCGCACGCGACCAGGGACAGCCCGAGGACGACCGCCAGGTGCCGGCGGTAGTCGGCCACCAGCTCCTCGTCCTCCGACCGGTCCAGGGCGGCGGCCACCGCCACCGCCCCGTCCGGTGACTGGTCCGCCCGCAGCCGGAGCAGCCGCCCGTCCGCCGCCCGGAAGTCCCGCACCAGCCCGGGCGGGGGGAAGGCGTCGGCCGGGACGGTGTCCGCCATGCCCGGTGTCTCCACCACCCCGGCCGGGGTCCGGACCCGCAGGAGCAGCGGCTCGGCCACCCGCACGTCGCCCATCTCGGTTTCCAGTCGGAGCGTGGCCAGGTCGGCCGGCCGGGCCGCGGCCCGGCGGACGAGGGTGGCGGTCTTCGCCGCGAGCCACTCGTCGTCCTCCCGTTCCAAGTTCCGGACGAGGACCGCGTACAGATACCCGCTCACGGCCAGGACGAGGGCGAACGCCGAGCCGGCGTACCAGAGGGTGAGACGGGCGGCGAGCGACCACGGGCGGGGCTCAGCCCCGGGCTTCGAGGACATAGCCCACCCCCCGGACGGTGTGGATCAGCTTCACGTCGAACGGGTCGTCGACCTTCGCCCGGAGGCGGCGGACGTGGACGTCCACCACGTTCGCGTCCGGGTCGAAGTTGACGTCCCACACCTGCTCGGTGATGAGGGTGCGGGTGAGCACCTCGCCGGACCGGCGGGCGAGCAGCGAGAGGAGGGCGAACTCCTTCGGGGTCAGGTCGAGCGGCCGGCCGGCCCGGGTCGCCCGGTGGCGGATCGGGTCGATCTCTAGATCGGCCACCCGGACGACGTCCGGGGCCCGGGCCGGCCCCCGGCGGAGGACGGTCCGGACCCGGGCGAGCAGCTCGGAGAAGGCGAAGGGTTTGACGAGATAGTCGTCGGCCCCGAGTTCCAGCCCCTTTACCCGGTCGGCCACCGCGTCCCGGGCGGTCAGGAACAGGACGGGCGTCTGGCAGCCGGCGGCGCGGAGGTCGCGGAGGACGGCCCACCCGTCCCGGCCGGGGAGCAGGACGTCGAGGACGACGAGGTCGTACCCGCCGGTCCGGGCCAGGTGCAACCCGTCGTCCCCGGTCGCGGCCGCGTCCACCACGAACCCGTTCTCGGCCAGCCCCTTCTTGAGGGCGGCCGCCGTCCGCGGGTCGTCCTCCACCAGCAACAGCTTCATGAGGTGAGTGTACTCGCCCGCTGTGGCCGGGCCGCCGCGGTCGAGGATGAAGTGACCCCGTCAGAGGATCGGCTGGCCGTCCGTCAGGGCCGCGGCCGGGGTGGCGACCGCCTCGGACCCGGTTACGTCGGTCCAGTCGGTCGCCCCGGGCTTCCTGTAGCCCCGGACCTGGGTGACCTTGCCGTCCCCGCGAAGGAGCTGGACCGTCACCCGGACCGCCTTCCCGTTCTCCACGAGGTAGATCACCGCCTCGTCACCCGCCTTCCCGACCGCCGCCGCCGGGACCGCCCACGCGGCCGGCAGTTCCGCGGTCAGTTTCGCGTACACGTACATCCCCGGGCGGACCAGCCCCTTCCCGTTCGGGAGGTCGATTTCCGTCCGCAGGGTCCGCGACCCGGGCTCCAGCGACCACGAGGTGCGTCTCACCTTCCCCGACCCGGCGGATCCGGGGGGTCCTTGCACCGTGACCGAGACGTCCTGCCCGGCCGCGACCAGCCCCGCGTCCGCCTCCGGCACCTGCACCACCACCCGGACCGGGTCGAGCCGGGCTACGCTAAACAGGGCGGCCTTGTCGCCCCCGGCGACGAAGTCCCCGGTGTTGACTGCCCGCCGGGTGACCACCCCGTCGAACGGGGCCTTGATCTTCGTATACCCCAGCAGGGCCTCGACCCGGCCGGCCTCGGCTTTGGCCACCTCCAGCCGGTCCTTCGCCGCGTCCACGTCGGCGACCGCCTTGTCCCGATCCGCCTCGGCCTTCCTCACCACCGCCCCGGCCGACACCACCCTGGCGGTCACTTCCTTCCGGGCGGCCTCGGACGCCCGGAACTGCAGCTGGGTCTCGTCGAGCGTCTGGCCGGTGTCCACCCCGCTGGTGACCAGCTTGGTGACCCGGTTCACCTCCTTCTGCCACCGCTCGTACACCGCCTGCGCCCGGTCCACCCCGGCCTCCGCCTCGGCGACCGCCGCCTCGGCGGAGGCGACCCCGGCCTTCGACGCCGCGTGTGCCTTCTCCGCCTGCACGATCTCGGACCCGGCCTGCTTGACCAGGGCTTTCTTTTGCTCCAGTTCCTTCTCCAGCTCGGGGATCTTGAGCTCCGCGAGAACCTGGTCCTTCTTCACCCGGCTGCCGATGTCCAGATACCGGTCGTGCTCGGGCCACTCCTTCTTGTCCGTGTTCTTCCTGATCCGCTCCACCTTATCGGGGTCCTCCTCGACCTTTCCCACGAACCCCGGCAACTTGGCGAACAGGGCGGTCTCCTCGAACGCCTGGACCGTCCCGGGCTGCTCCACCACCCGGTTGATCGGCCGCATCTCCGGCCTCACCACGGTCACCTGCGGGCCGGCCGGGGCGGCAGTCCCGGCCGGGGGCTGCCGGTTGCAGCCGGCGGCGATCAGTCCGCCGAGGGCGGTGAGTACGAGTCGGACGGGGTCACGGCACATGGGTCATCTCCGGGGTGGTCGGGCCGGCGTCCGGGACGTGGTACTCGCTGGCCGGGTCGTACGGGTCGAGGGACGCGGACCTGGTGGCCGACCGGCCCATCACCAGGGCGAACACGGCCGGCAGGATCAAGAGTGTCGCGGCGGTCGAGGCGAGCAGGCCGCCGATCACCGCCCGACCTAGCGGGGCCACCTGGTCCCCGCCCTCGCCGACCCCGAGCGCCATCGGGACCATCCCGGCGATCATGGCGGCGCTGGTCATCAGGATCGGCCGGACACGGGTGTGGGCCCCCTCGGCCCCGGCCTCAGGCGCGGTCTTCCCCTGCCTCCGGGACCGCTCGGCAAAAGTAACGAGCAGGATGGCGTTGGCCACGGCCACCCCGACCGCCATGATCGCCCCCATGAACGACTGCAAGTTCAGGGTCGTCCCGGTGAGCAGGAGCGCGAGAGCAACGCCGGCGAGGACGGCGGGCACGGCCGCGACCGCGACGAGGGCGAGCCGGATCGACTGGAAATAGGCGGTCAGGAGCAGAAAGATCACGGCCACCGCCGCCGCCAGGCCGGAGCCCAGCCCGCGGACGATCTCCCGGAGGGCCGTCACCTGCCCCCGGACGTCCGCCTCCACCCCCTGCGGCGGCGAGCCGGCGGCCTCCACCGCCCGGTTGATCTGGTCGGCGACGGTCCCCAGGTCGGCCCCCTCGATGTTGCCGGTGACGCTGATCAGCCGCCGCATGTTGTACCGGTCGATCTCCCCGGGCATCGTCCCCTCCCGGACGTCGGCCACGTCCCGGACCAGGACCGACGAGTCGCCGGCCTTCACGACCGGGGCGGTCCCGATGTTCCCGGCCGACTTGACCAGCACCTGCGGGACCTCGACCTGGACCTGGTAGCCGATCCCGCTGGCCGGGTCGCGCCAGTAGTTCGGTACGGTAAACCGGCTCGACGAGGTGAACGGGGTGACCGCCCGCGCCACGTCGTCGGCAGTGACCCCGCTGGCCGCCGCCCGATACCGGTCCACCTTCACCTCGACCGTCGGGTAGTCGAGCGGCTGCCCGAACTGCACGTCCCGGAGCGGGCCGATCCCGGCCAGGTTCCGGTACACCGCGTCGGCGTACGCCCGGTGCTCGGCGGCCTTCGGCCCGGTGAAGGACACCCCGCTGACGACCACCTCGACGGGCGTGGGCGAGCCGAAGCTCATCACCTCGTTGACGATGTCGGCCGGCTCGAACGACAGCCGCACCTCTTTGGACCGCTTCGCGGCCCGGTCCGGGTCGACCCCCTCGGCCTGCCACTTCCGCTCCAGCCACCCGGGCAGGTGCTTCCCCAGCCGGTCCCGCAGCCGCCGCTTCAGGTCCTCGATCCGGGCCGCCCCGGGCTTGAGGGACACCCGCATCACCGCCTCCTCCGGCCCGCCCATCCACAGGTAGACGCTGTTGATCGGATAAGTCGACGGGACCGCCCCGACGTAGCCGAGGGTAATCTCGACGTTCTCCGGCCCCACCTCCTGCCGGATTTGCTCCAGGATCTCCCTGGTCAGGGCCTCGGTCTGCTCGATGCGGGTCCCGGTCGGGGCCTTGATCCGCAGCTGGAACTGGCCGGCGTCCACCCGGGGGAAGATGTCCGTGCCGATCTCCCGCCCGGCCAGTCCGATCGCCGCCACGGCCACGGTCAGGTACAGCGGGACCAGGAGCCAGCGCCACCGGGTCACGACCCCGAGCCCGGCCCCGAAGCGGTCCGAGAAGGACTGTCGCCACGACCCCGGCCGGCCGCCGCCCGCGTGCCCGACGTGGCGGAGCAGGTAGACGGACATGACCGGGACGAAGGTGCTGGAGAGCAGGTACGAGGTAATCATGGCGAACCCGACCGCGAGCGCGAGCGGGGTGAACAGGGCGCGGGCCGCCCCCTGCATCAGGAAGGACGGAATGAACACCGCCAGCACGCACAGCATCGCCAGCAGCCGGGGGACCGCCGTCTCGGCGTTCCCCCGCCGGACGGCCAGGGCGACCGAGTCGGTCCGGTCCATCTGGGTGTGGATGTTCTCGACCTCGACCGTCGCCTCGTCCACCAGGATGCCGACCGCGAGCGCCAGCCCCCCGAGGGTCATGAGGTTCACCGTCTGGCCGGTCGCCCAGAGTGCCACGAGCGACCCGATCAGGGCGAGCGGGATGTTCAGCACGACCACGATGACGCTCCGCCAGTCGCGGAGGAACAGCAGCACCATCAGCCCGGTCAGGACGGCCCCGAGGGCGGCCTCGGTCGCCACCCCGCGGACGGAGTTGGTGACGTAAGGGGACTGGTCGAACTCGAACCCGACCTTGATGTCGTCCGGGAGTTGGGCCTGCATCCGGGGCAGGTTTTCGCGGACCCCGTTGACCACGTCGAGGGTGCTCGCGTCGGCCCGCTTGGTGACCAGGATGTAGACCGACCGGCGGCCGTTGACGAGCGCGTACCCGGACGGGATGTCGGTGGCGTCGTCGATCAGCGGCCTGTCGGTGACCGGGTCGCGGCGGACCACGTCCTTGACGTACACTCCCGGCTTGACCGGGATCTGGCCCAACTCCTCGGGCTTGACCACCATCGAGTTGGTGGGGACTAGGGGCATGGCGTCCGTGGTGCGGATGTTGCCGGACGGGCTGATCGAGTTCCCGGCGGTGAGGGCCTTGACCACGTCGTCGGCCGAGAGGTTGTACGACCGCAGCCGCTCCGGGTCGGCCCGGATCACGACCGTCCGCTGGTTGCCGCCGAACGGCGGCGGGGCCGACACCCCGGGGATACTGGCGAACATCGGCCGTACCTTGAACAGCGCGTCGTTCTGGATCTGGCCGATCGTCTGGGTGTCGCTGGAGAGCGTTAGATAGCCGACCGGCACGCTCCCGGTGTCGAACCGCATGACGAACGGCTGGACGGTGCCGGGGGGCATGAACGCCCGGGCCCGGTTCACGTAGCCAACGGTTTCGGCCATCGCCTGGGCCATGTCGGTGCCGGGGTGGAAGTACAGCTTCATGACCGACACGCCCTGGGCGTTCTTCGACTCGACGTGGTGGATGCCGGAGATGTAGAGGAAGTGGTACTCGTAGTAGTTGGCGATCAGTCCTTCCATCTGAAACGCGTCCATCCCGCCGTACGGCTGGGCAACGTAAATCACCGGCAGGTTCAAGGCCGGGAAGATGTCCACCTTCATCCGGGTCCAGGCGAGTCCCCCCGCCCCGGCCAAGCCGACCATCGCCACCAGGATGGTGACCGGATGGCGGAGGGCGAACTCGATCGGGTTGAACGGGGAGGTGCTCATGGTGTTGCTCGGCAACGGGGAGGCCGGCGGCGGTCCGACCGGGGGACTAGTTGAAGTCTAAAGGCCCGTCCTGGGGCGGGGCGATTGCGGTTGGGTTAATTCGAGTTAACAATCGCGGCCGACGGCGTTGCGGATACCCCCCGCGGCGGTCACATTCCCGCTCGGGATCGTCGCCCCGGAGCTCGTCGGGGACCCTTTCAATGCGGTTTCGTGTACGAGGAGGTGGTCCCGGCGCCTGTTCGGGTTGGCCCGGACACCGGAGACACTGCAGGGGCCGGGTAGGCCGAAATGGGGGCGGGAATGGAGCGCGGCACGGTCGGCCCGGGATGCCCGGTCCCACTCATAAGAGTCTGTGCGAGAACTTCGGTTTCGCCTCGAATTCCGAGGGGGTTTTCGGGGATTTTCGGGGTTCTCGCACAGACACTAAGACAACCACTCTCGGATCTCTGCCCGCCGGGGAGCCGACCTACAGATCTCGGCTACTTGGCGGGTTGCGGGACCGGCTCGACTACCGTCCCGTCGGGCAGGTCGTCCCCGGGGCGGACCACGACCGTCTCGCCCGGGCTGAGCCCGACGCTCACCTCGACCGTGGTCCCCCAGTCGCGGCCGAGTTGCACCGGGCGGTAGTGGACGGCGTGGTTGCCGTCAAGAACCCCGACCGCCGGGGTCTGGGCCCGGATCACCACCGCGGCGGCCGGGATCAGGACCGGGAACACGGTCCGGTCGAAGGTGAACTTCACTTGCAGGTACATGCCCGGCCGCAGGGCGTCGTCCGGGTTCGGGACGTGAACCTCGGTGAGTAGGGTCCGGGTCGCCGGGTCCAGGGCGTCGGCCGTCCGGGCCACCGTGCCGACGAACGTCTCGGCGTCGAGCCGGTCGTTCTTGGCCTTGCCCCCGTGGATGGCCTTCATGGCCAGGGCGTGGCCGAGGACGAACGGGATCGTCTCCCGCTCGCACAGGTCGGCCAGCCAGTACCAGGCGAACATGCACTCGCACCCGACGACGAGCCCGTCTCGGTAGGGCTGGACGGCGTCGAGGAAGGCGGTGGGTGAGGCCGGGAGATCCTGTTCGAGCCGGGTCCGGCCAGTGTCGTCGAGGACGTTGATGTAGAGGCTCCTGGCGTGGAGATCGACCCCGCAGTAGTATGCGTGCTGAGTCTTGTAGGCGCGCATCGCATGACCTCCTTGGCGACGGGCCGACCGGATCCCGCATCGTGGTTGCCAAGCTCCGGCGTCGGCTGAAAGCTCCGCGCTGGGACCGGGACAACCCGCGATCCCTTTTACCATTGGCGACCGCGCCCGGCCCGTCGCCAACGAGGCCATGAGATGTATCCCGCCGCTGCACCGGACCCGGCCTGCATACAGGCTTCTGGGAGTTCGTAGGCCACCGGGAGGCCGGTGCCGGTAGTCCTATTGTTCGACCGCAGAGGGCGCACCAATGGGGTCGGTGGCCGCCACTGGCATGGCAGACGGCGACGGCTCGCCCGCGGTGGACGTGCCGGCCACCGCCGTTACCCCAGAGGCGGTCGTCCGCTTCCTGGCCGAGTGGTTGGTCGCGGACGGGCTGTTGCCGGCCGCCGAGCTGGAGCCGGTCGTCGGGCGGGTGCTGCGGAGGGAGGCGCCGGGGTCGACCGGACGCTGGGGCGTTTCGCTCTCGGGCTCGGTCATGGCCGCTCCCGGTCCGACAGCATCCGCCCGGCGTCCCACGGGAAGGCCAGCCTCGGCTGGTTGGCGTACCGCCGCACCCGCAGCGTCAGCCGCGCCCCCGCCCCCGGCGCCAGCCGCACCCCGAATTGCGTCCCATCCACTTTCTCCTTGCGCCCCCCGACCTCCACCTCGACGACCTGGTGCTCGGCGTAGGCGCCGGCCTGGACGACCAGCGTGCGGGGCTCCACCTGGTCGACGTTGACCAGCGTGACGGTGACGGAATCGGCCGTCAGCTCCTCGACCAGGGCGGCGACGTCCTCGGGCAGCCCGGCGCGATGCTTCGCGGGGTCGAAGTAGCGCAGCCGACAGTGCAGTGCGGACCCGAGGTGGCGGAGGTGCAGCCCGCCCGTAGTCAATTCCACCAGGGAGGTGATGTCCGGCATGCCGAAGGCCAGGGGGTCGTCGGCCAGGCGGGTGTCGGGCGTGGTGAGGTCGGCCCCCCACATCCTCTTGACGCGCGCCCGGACGCGCTCCAGGTCGGCCCGCAGGGCGTCCTCGGGGTAGCGCGGGTCCTTGCCCTCCAGGTAGGCCAGCCAGCGGTCGGGGCCCACCCGGGCGCGGTCCTCCGCCTTCATCGACAGGTAGTACAGCTCCCGGGCGTTCCTCGCGTACTTGCGCGGCGTGTAGGCGTACCACCCCTTGTCCCCGTACATGGTAGGGTACATCACCTCGCCATCGACCTCCTTCTTCTGGGCGTTGACGGCGTCGATCTGCTTGCGCCAGGGGGCCAGGTAGCGGTCGTCGCCGGTCAGCAGGTAGGCGTTCATGAAGCCGACGAACCCCTTGTCGTGCCGGTTGCGGTGGGCGATGGCGCCGGTCTGGGGGTCCTTGATGCTGAAGGCCCAGCCGTAGACCCCGCCGTACCACTTCCCGCCGCCGGCCCCGCCGACCTTGCCGTCCAGCCCGATGTTGGTCGGGATGAGGTTGTTGTTGGCGGTCATCCGCTCGCGCCAGGCGTCGACGTATTCCAGCAGCCAACGGCGGTACTTCTCGTCGTTCTCGAGCATGTAGGCGTTGAGCGCCAGCGTGGTACTCAGCAGGTTGAGGGGGTTGTCGCCGACGATGTCGGTGTCGTCCTTGAAGTGCTCCAGCATCTCCTTGTAGCTGCGCTCGCCGTGGCGGAGCCGGAAGCGGTTTTCCACCTCGAGCGGGTCGCCGGCCCAGTCCACCGCGGTGGCCTTGCGCAGCAGCGGGCCGCGGCTGCCGTTGAACAGGCTGCGGATGATCTTGTGCTCGCGGTCGTAGTTTGGGGCGCCGGGGTCCTCGCCCACGTAGAAGTCGGCGAAGCGGTGCGTGCGCCTCCGGAAGGCCCGGTTGCCGGGGTCGGACAGCCCCTGGACGTTGAAGGGGGTCAGCCCCTCGGCGTTGTGGAGCCAGTCGAACATGACCGGGAACTCCTTGTAGTACATGCCGTCGCGGGCAAAGGGGACCTCCTTCGTCCTGGCGGCCGTGTACTGGACGAGGTGGCCCTCCCAGGCCTTCTTGTAGAGGGTCAGGATGTCGTCGGGGCCGCCCAGGGCGTGCAGCAGGGGCCAGTCGGTGCAGCACGCGATGGCCTCGGCGGGCCCGCCGACGGCGCCCCAGCGCTCCGTGCACCGGAGGTAGCCGCGCGCGTCCTGGTAGCGGCCGGCGAACCCCCGGATGGCCTGGGTGTTGGCCTTCAGGAGGTCGCGCTCGAGCAGTGCCCAGGCCGGCGGGGACATCGGTTTCTCAACGGACACCGTCACCTGCGCGGCGGCCGGGGTGGCGGCCAGCACCGGTTTGTACACCCAGATTTCCGGGCCCTCTTTGCCCTCCTGGCGAGGCACCGCGACGTAGAGTCGTTTGGCCGTTGGGTCGTAGGCTGACGTCTTGGCGCCCTTGATCGTTGGAACGTTTGCCACCAATTCGTAACGATCTCGATCAACCTGTCGAACGACGGCCACGAAGCCGGAGCCGCACGAGATGTAGATTTGCTTGCTCTCGGCGTCCAAAGATATGTCGTCACTCCCTTCCGGAATAGGCACGCTGGCGCGTTCCTTCCCTGACTCCGACTCCAAAACCGCGAGTCGCGGCTTCCCCCACAAACCGACGAGGATGCGGTGGTTGGCTTCATCCAGCGTGAGGGGGCCCATTCCCTCGTGATCACCGAGCGGGTAGCGGGTCACGATTTCATTCTTTCCCACATCAACCACCGAGACCTCGCAAGGCACACCGGTATTCACGTACGCTCGGGGATTCTTCGGCGCAATTTGAAAGCCGTGCGGGGGCGCCGGCAATTTGATGGTAGCGAGTAGCTCCAGCGCTTTGCCGTCGATCACGGCAAGGCGCTTTTCCCCGGCGAGAAACACTCGGTGCGTCCGAGAATCGTAGCGGACGTTATTCGCGCGAGGCACCGGAAAGGACTTGAGTAGGGAGTAGTCTCGGCCGTCGAGGACGTTACACGCGCCTTCCCCATTGCCGACGAAGATACGATCGAGATCGGGTGCGTAAGCGACGCTGTGAATCATCTTTTGTCCGGAGACCTGCGTCACAAGCCGGTTGTTCTTAACATCCACAACGTCCAGCGTGTTGTTGCTGTAGTTCGCCAGGAACAGTCGACCATGGTCGAAGTCAGTACCCAGGTGGTCGAGCTTGCCCGACTCACCTTTCAGCTGAATCGTGGCGATGCGTTTGAGTGGCTGCTGGTCCTCCGCTCTGACGTTCACGGTGATCATCAGGCCCAAGATCACCGCCCCAAACGTTCTCGGTCTGCCGCACGGAAGCAAGCACATGGTCACTCTCATTCATGCAAACTGTTCAATAATTTTCCATGAACACGGGAATAAAAACATCACCCTCAGCACCTCCGATCTGGACACGCTTGCCGTTTTCGACGTGGTAAACGCGATAGTTGTCCTCGAGCGGCCAGGGACAGGGAGCAGCGCATGGGTGGTCTTCCTCGGGAAACGGGCGAGCATATTCACCCCACCGGGGTGGTCGGCGGCAGGGCGCGGCTAACACTTCACGGGCACGCGCCCGGGTGGGAATGGTCGATGCGGAAGGTCGCCGTTCAGGTTGGCCGCGCTCGCCCGGCGGGTGTGCTCGGCGAGGGCGATCGGGATGGGCACCACGGATCCAAAGGCCTGGATCTCGCGTGCGCGCTGTCCCGTCTGCGGCGCCGCGCTTCGAGCGACCTTCGTGGGTGTGGACGTTTTCACGAAGGCCTCCAGAAGTTGTTAAGGGGGCCAGGGATTCGAGTGGCTTCCACAGCGGACGCCTGGAACCCGGACTCACCCCCAACCCAGACGCACGGGCCATGCCAAACCGGAGCCTGTCGTCGGCAGGCTACCGCGGTGCCCGGGCGAACGCTGCGTCCGGGCTTCGGGCGGCGAGAGAGGTGCTTCCACGCTCCACCTGGCGCTCAGCGAGGCCGATCTGCACATCCCTGGTGCACCGAGGGCAGTGGGGAAGGCCACGGACACCTCCGCGTGGCCTCTCACCCGGCGCTTGGACCGTGGCAGATCTCTAGCCGACTGGACAACTTTTCTTCCACCCTCCCCCGTACCGCGGCTTCCGATTGGCCCCCTTCGTCACGCCTGCCTTCCATTTGGGCAGGGCAGCTACGCACCGCCGCCGGCTCGCAGCTCCGGCTGGAAGAGTGATTCCACCGCGCTGCCGGGCAGAGGCACAGTTCGCCACTGGGTTGCCTGGGGGCGGTCAATGCGTGACCGACACACGGGCCGGCGCAAGGCCGAACGGCAGCGGTTACCCGGCTGGCCGAAGTGGCGGGGGTGCGGTCCGGAAAAACGGGGGCGATGCCGGCAGCCGCAGCGATCCGGGGCAGCACCGCCCGCGTCCCTCGATACTGTGCCGGGTTCAGCCTCCAGCCCAGTCAGACCCGCTCATCAGGCGAGCCCCCCGGCTTGGACGGGGAGCGCCGGACGCTTACGTACTGCCTGGGGCCTGTCGAAGTCGAATTCGCGGGAGCAGAATCCATGAGCCAAGCCGAACGCACGCCAGTCGTCGGCGGTGTCGCCTATGGGCGAGTTGGTTGACGACGTCATCGTGGACGTGGAGAACATCTTCCGGCGGCTCCGCGAGAACAACGCCGGCCCGAACCCCCGCCACCCGCTCCGGGTGGTGTACGAGGCCAGCCGGGAGATCCGGTCGGCGATCGTGTTCGGCACGGCGGTGGTGATCCTCGTGTTCCTGCCGCTGTTCGCCCTGTCCGGGGTCGAGGGCCGGTTGTTCGCCCCGCTCGGGCTGGCCTACATCATGTCCACCCGCCTGGGTACTGGTAGACTGCGTCGAGCAGCGAGAAGAGCGCGCCATAGCCGGCCACCACCCAGACCCCGCCACCGAGGACGTCGAGGTAGGCCGGGAGAAACCGGACCCACAGCTCCCCGCCCGCCCCGACGACGAGGATCACCACCATCAGCACGACCACGTTCCGGTTCAGCCCGGAGCGCTGTCCGGCGGGCGGCGCGGCCGCGTCGGCCATCCACTGACCTCACTTCCGGTTCGTGGTCGGATGGGTGTCCGGACAGCTCGCCTCCACCGTCTTCGCCCGGCAGTCGGCGTAGAGGGCGTCGTAGACGACGAACTCCTTCGTCAGCACCTCGTGATCGTCCTTGAGCCCGAGGTGCCGGAACCCCTCCGCGATCGCCTTCAGTCCGGGCGACTCCGGCCGGCCGTACAGGTCCGGGCTCACGTCCGCGCCGTGGACGATCTCTGCCAGCAGCCATACCGCCGGGTCGTCGATCTGGTACTTGCGGACGATCGCCTCGAAACTGCACCGGCCCTCGTGGTGGCCCAACTCGACCCCGGGGACGTCGAACGGGATTGCCCCTCGCGTTCGACGACCTCCGCGACCCGGTCGGCCGGCACGAAGAGGAACTCGGCGTCGGGGTCCACGAACTTCCGGATGAGCCACGGGCAGGCCACCCGGTCCACCTTCACCTTCTCGCGCGTGACCCACTTCATCGGACCCTCCCTCACTTTCAGCCCGGGGCTTCTCTCCCCGACCGCCTCGCCTGTGCATTGTCGCCGCGGGCGCCGTCAGTCCGAGCTCCTTCCGGTTCGTACAAATGGGCCCGCACCGTTCTGCGCGTGTTTCATCTCGAAGCCCCACAACCTGCGTCAAACTAGCGCCACTCGGGCGCCTCCTTCGTGTCGATCAACCTGAAATCGTTGCCGGGCAAGAGCTCGTTCGAAAAATAGAATGTCGTCTGCGCGGGGAAACAGCAGTCGGAGTCGGGAAAGCGCCGGTGGAACGCTTCGACCACCTGGTGGCGGACCCGATCCGCATCGGCCGTGTAGAAACGCTTGAGGACTTCCAGGAGATAGTCGAAAAGCTCACGGCCCATGAAGCGGTCGTAGGTGAGGCTGTAGTGTTGCTCCTTGGGATACGGCGTATCGATCTCAATGCACGTACCGATGAACGGCACGTCGAGTCCTGCCCGCCTCCTTGCCTCGGCATCGACCCAGACGTCGAAGTCGCGATGGACCACTCGGCGAGGCCGGAAGTCGCGATCGATCTCCAGGAGAACGTTCTGCGCGTGGCATTCCAGAAGGATGCCCCGCTCCCGGACGACCGCGGCCCAGCAGTCGAGAACCGGGACCATGATCTCATCGACGACGAAGGACATGGGCTCGACGCCCAGGCGCTCGATCAGTTGCACGAGGAGCGGCGGATGGCCGGCGTGCTTGAGATCCCCGGCATAGAGAGCGAAGTAGGGGATCAGAAACCTCTCCCCCTGGTACGGTCGAGGAACGGCTTCCCGGACCAGAAACCCCCAGGGGTTGTCGCCGCCGCCGTAGGTAAAACCGAGGGAGTCCGGAAGATAGGCGAACCGATCGCGGCGCACCTGCTCCAGGTCTCGCGAACCTTCGACGCTGTTGTGGATGTTCTTCCGTCGCAGCCGCCGATTGAATCGCGAGATGCGGCGCGGATAGTGGAGTTTGAGAAAGTGAGCGGGAACTTCTTGCTCGCCTCCCGCCACGAAAACGGTGCGCGTTGAAGCGGTCGGCGCGACCCGGATCGGATTGCCCCTCGGCAAGCCGTGGAGTTCGTCCAGGTGGTCAATTCCCGAACTCGACCAAATCTCCGGATGAACCGCGAAAAGCACGCTCTCGGGCCGAACATAGTATTGCCGGAGACGCGTCACGGGATCGGCTTCGAAGACCGAGACCTGGGTTCCGGGCGCGCAGACCGTGACCAGCTCGAACGAGGGCCGCTCGCTCCGCGGCTGGTACTCGGGCGCGACTTCCGACTTTCCCGCAAAAGGGCTGTAGGTTCTTGCCGCTTCGTCCACGTACCGCTCCATGAAGACGAATGCGTCATTCCCGTGCAGGACGTCGTCGAGTTTCATGGCCTCGCCTATGCCTCGTTCGATTTGAAGGCGCCGTCTTTCTTGCCCCGCCGTCCTCTCGCTCGGCCGGAATAGTAGAGGGCGCCGCACATGAACCACTCGGTTGCGTTGAGTTCATGATCGTTCATGACTCCAGATGCCAGAGGCCCTCGGTAATGGCATTCAACCTAGCCGCCCCGAGCTGACGCCGGAGGGCGTCGTCGGTGTCCACCCCGTTGACGTTCTTGGCCGGCAGGATCAGTCGTGAGGCGTTGCTCCTTCGAAGGAGCATTCCTTGCCGTGATGGACGAGTTCCACGCCGGGTACGTCGTAGGGGGACGCCCCCTCCTCACGCGGCCGGTCACTCCGCGGTCACCCGGAAGTCGTCGAAACAGGTGACGGAGTCCGCCTTTGTCCACAGCCCGACTCCGCCCGCCGGGTAGGCGTCGTCCGTCGCCGCCACCACGAGCCGGCCGTCCAGGTAGCCGCGGAAGCGATTCCCCGCGACCTCCAGCTTCAGTTCCTGCCATTGCCCGGACGGCACCTTCGCGGACCCCTCCGTGATGGTGCTGCGGGAGCCGCCCGCGTAGCGGAAGAGGATCACGTTGTCCTCCAAGGCGTTCGCCCGGAGGATGTAGTAGTTGTCCCGGTCCTGGACCCGGAAGAGGATCCCGGCGGCCCGGTCGTCCTTGCCCGAGATCGCCTTGAACCGGACGGACGCGGTCAGATCCGTGTACACCTTGTCCCCGAGCCGGACCGCCGGGAAGTCGGTCGTCCCGGTCTGGCACAGGGCGTTCGGCGGCGAGGGGGCGTCCGTCTCGGCCCGCACCTCCCAGGTGCCGCCGAAGACCTCCGCCCCGGCCGGCGGCTTGCCCGCCTCGTCCTTGTCGAAACCCCATTCCTCGACCTGGCCGGTGACGGCGTTCCGGTCGCCCGCCTGGTAG
>JAQGHQ010000608.1 GCA_028288765.1 Gemmataceae bacterium
AGGTCTCCAGACCTGTGCGGCTTCACAGGTCTGGAGACCTGTGCCACAAGAATTTCAGCCTGACCGACCTTTTCGCGGGTCAGCTTTCATCCTCCGCTCGGCGAAAAACTGATCTGCTCGCGTTCACCAATCTCCTCCGCCCCCGTCATCGGTCGAGCCCGAATCGTCGGCCTCGTCGTCTTTCCACTCCTCCTCATCCGAGGTGTCGTCGTCTTCGACCTCCAGGTCGTCCTGGGCGTCAGTGCCCTTCTGATCCGACCCGAAGTCCCCACCGCCGCCCCAGTCCTGGTCCCGGTCCGGGGTCGACCGTTCGACCTGATTGTCCGGGAATGAAGATCCCAGACCTCCGGGCAAGAACCCGCCCGCTCCCGATCCGCCGAACAACTCACCGGCCCCCGGCCCACCCAAGTGGCCGGCCGCGAGGTTGCGTAGCCCGTCGAAGATCAGCTGTCCGCCGATTGTCCCGGCCGCAGCTGCCGCTGCCGTCTTCAGGAAGCTCCCGACCCCGCCGCCTGCCGGGGCCGGCTGCTGGGCCCCCGGCTGGGCGCCGGCGGCGGGCGGTGCCTGCGCCTCCGCCCCACCCGCTCCGCCGAGGAAGCTCCGGCCGGAGTTGCCCCCGCCGGCCGACCGGACTTTCGCCTCCAGCTCGTCGATCCTCGCCTGGGCCTGGCGAAGGGCCAGCTGCTGGACGATCACTCGCTGGGTCAGCACGTAGTCGGCGTTCGGTTGGGACGCGATCTCGGTCCGGATCAACCGGTCGGCCTCGGGGTCGATTTCCGACCGGTCGGCCGTCCGCAACTCGTTCGCGACCCCGAGGATTAGCTCCCGTTCGTGTGGCGTCATGTTCCCCTCCGTTTCACCCTCGACCCGGTTCATTCGGGTATTCGGGGCTCCGACCCGTTCATTTTCTCCCGGGCGTGGACGGCCCGCCAGTCGATCTGGCAGGGTCATGCAAAGTTCGGTCGGGAAAGTCGTCCGCGCCTTCGGGTTCACCCGGACGAGGCCATCGGGAAAAAGACCCGGCCGCCTCCCGGGGGAAGGAGGCGGCCGGCGGGGGGATGTTGGGGGAAGAGTGTCGGACGTGTCGGAAGGAAGGGTCGGGAGCGGGGGTGCTCCCGCGGCCGTCGCCCGGGGGGATGGGCTTGGGCCGATTTCGGTCCTCTGCTGTGGCGGCCCGCCTTGGGGGAAGGCTTCTGGGCCACCACCGCCCCGGCTCGCTTGGGGGAAGCTTGCCGGGGACGAAAGGAAGTAAAGCAGCCCACGTGCCAACCGCCGCGGTCCGCCGTGCCGGCGGTCCCTGCCGCGGTCGCAACCAGAGGATGAACCTTGGATTCGGGAGAATACGGAGCTGGTGTGTCGGGCTCCGGGTTCCCTGGATTTGCCGGGTGGATGGGTAAGTCTTACACGACATCGGTAAGACCCACCGTGGGATGGGGCCGACCGGTGGCTCCGGATCAGCCCCGGGCAGACTCGGGTCGGCCGGGCCGATCAGACCGTCTTGTCGGCAGCAGGACCGGCCGTCTTGTGGCATGCGCAATTGCCCCACCGGTAGAGCCGGAGGCGGTGCAGCAGCCCCCTGAGTTCGGCCATCCCGCCGCCGATGACGACCTCGGTCGGGGTGAGCCCGAAGACCGCGAGGCTGATCGACGGTTCCAGGGCGACGACCGAGTGCCACGTCCGCTTCGGGATGAATAGCGCGTCGCCGGCTTCTACCCGGGCGTACAGCCCGCGGACCGTCTCGAACCGCGCGAGCTCCCGTGGCTGCTCTTCCAGCCTGGTGATGTCGATCTCGCTGAGGGTCGCGCCCCAGTCGAACTTCTTCGACGGGCACATCCGCCGCGACTGGTCCGGGGTGACGAGGATGACTTCCTTCGTCCCGCGGACCTGGCAGAACCAGTTGTTCGGGAAATCGTAGTGCAGGCCGGTGACGGTGTTCGCCGGCCCGAGGAACACGTACTCCCAGGTCCACCGCCGGCCGGGCCACAGGCGGCGGATGTCGAAGTCGCCGCGCAAGGCGGGGAACTCACGGAGGATGTCCCACTGCGACAGGTAGAGGCGGTCGGGGGTGAAGGTCTTCATGTACGACCAGTCCAGATGGAACTGGTCGCCCGCGCGGAGTGTCCGGCGGCGGCACTCGGACAGGAGCCCGACGTCCTCGCGGAGGGGGCGGGCGGCGGTCCGGGCGAGGTCGCGGAGGTACGGCCCGACCGGGAGGTCGTGCTGCTCGCGGGTGGCTCCCTGTTCCACGACGCCGGTTATGAACCGGGCCACCGCCTCCGACCCGTCCGGCCGGGTGAGCCCGGCGATCTGGTCGAACGACCACCGCTCCCACGCCGGCCACTGCTTCACCGCGCCCTTGACCAACAGCGGGCGACTCCGCGCGCCAAACCCGCCGTTCTTCTCAAGTTGATGCCACTCGATCTCGTCGACGAACTCGAACGCCGGGCCGACAACCCGCGCAGCTCGCTGGGTGCGGGGCAACAGAGTCGGGCTGCTCGTCATGCTTGACCCTCGGACCCGGGACCTTTTGTGGGGGGCAAGTTACCGACTTGCCCGGCCGGTGGGGAACTTGCACCCCATCCTGTTCCCAGGAACCGGAGGGGCCGATCCGATACGACGGCCGGCCGTTTTCTCGAATGGTGCTAGTCGGCATGGGGGAGGTAGATCGACAGCAGAACGACGCCGGCGATCACGAGGGCCAGGCCGAGCCAGGCCCCGAGCGGCAGCCGATCGCCGAACGCCCAGAACCCGACCAGGGCGGTCGCGGCCGTCCCGAGGCCGGACCAGATCGCGTACACGGGCCCGACCGGAAGTGACTTGAGCACGAAGGAGAGGAGCAGGAGCGACGAGACATACCCCACCAACATTCCGACACTCGGCCAGATCCGAGTCATCCCGTCGGACATCTTGAGCAACCCGGTCGCGATCGTCTCACACGCGATCGCGGCCAGCAGGATGAGGGCGTTCCAGAGCATGGATCTTCCCGGCCGAACCGGGGTCGACCCCGGCGGAGGATGGAGAGTCGTCGCCCGGTCGAGGATCCGGCCGGATCTCCCGGAAACCGGACCCGATACCGCAGACCGGCGAGCAACTCCCCCCTACTATCGCCTTCCCCCGGTTCTGCCAAGCTCACCTTGCTTCGGGGGGTCAGCTTACCGACGGACCGATGTGTTCCGCGCCGGCTCCGGGATACCCCCCCGTGCGTACGGGTCCGACATGACGAGGGCCCGGCCGTACACCAGACACGCCCCGGAGAGAGCGGCGATGGCCGCGTCCTGAGTCGGGAAAGTGAGGTCCGCCGCGCTCCGCGGGACACTCCGGCGACGCCCGGACCGGTCACCTTCGAGCATCGCCTCGTACAGGTCCGGCGGGAGGTAGCCGGTGCAGGAAGTCGGGTCGGCCGGGTTCAGGCAGGAATCCGCCCACCACCAGCCTTCGGCGACCCGGACCGGCATCTTGTCGGTCAACCGCACGTAAGTGATCGGGTTGTTGCGGAACAACTCGCCTGCCTTGGCGAGAAACACCGAACTGTCCATCAGACACCGCGCCGCGAAGCCGCGGTCGTACACGATCGCGGCGCCGCCGCCGGTAATATTGACCCACCCGTCCTCAGTCTGCTCCCAAGTGACCTGAGCGGGGTGAATCACCCCTTGGGTGAGAGTCGAGCAAATGACCCGGGTCAGGCCGGCCTGAATAGCCATGAACTCGTCGTACTCCGGGCGGGAGGCCGACGAATCCGGGTATTCCTTCATGAGCGAGGCCAGCGCGCACTGGACCCGGATGAAATCGGCACGCGCGCCTTGCCCTTCGCCATCCAGCCAGTCGGCCGCGAGCAGCCGCAATCCGTCGGACTCCGGGTGCGTGCGGATGAATCCGAGGAGCGTCTGCCACTCCCAGCAGTCGGTGGCGATCAACTCGTCCTGGAGCATTCCGCGCAACGTCGTTTCGGCCGGATGGCTGAGGACAGCCTTCAGGAGTGATTCCAGGTCGGTCATGACGGCTCCTTATCGGTAGCCGGGGAGAAGAGGAGCGAATTTGGGGACCGTCAACCGGGTTGGAATCTCTGTGGATGGGCGATCGCACCCGTGGGGAGGAAGGGTGGCGGACCGCGAGGGGCCAACTCAGTGCCTGCGGTCTACCGACACATGTGACGAGAAGCAAACCCACTACGGTGGAGCACCGCACGACCGGGTCCGAACCGGATCACGTATCGGAGAGGCCGCGTAACGATGTTGTGATTATTGCATATTCGCGCCGGGCGGCAAAGGCGATTTTTCGCTCGGGAATCTGCGGGGTTTAGGCTCTCCAGGCCGGTGTTCCAAAGGCGGCGACCGATGATCCTCCCGGGGAGTGCTGGGCGATGTGGCGGGTCCGGCAAAATGCAGCTCATCTGCGCCCGCCCAAACCACTTCGGTCATTTTGAAATCACCCGTCATGCCCGGATGCATGAGGAATTGCCTATTAACCAGGCATTCGTCATTTCACCGGAGTTCCTTGAGAGAATCATAGATCTTGTTCCAGTAATATGTTGCGACCGATTCGACCCTGATGACTTCTCCTGGCATGTAACTCGCATTTGTGGCCGCGGCTTCAGCGCGGAAGTTCCCGGACCGGGGTGGCCACCGAACTTGCCGACCGCAGCCCCAACTTTGGGACGGTCGGGTGTCTTCCCCCTTTCTGCCGAGCTGAATGAAGGACCGGCCTCTGCTCTTTGCCAGTTCTTCAGAACGTTTCCGATTGTCGTGCCTTACCCACCGCCGCGACCCCGAATTGGTGACTGGTGTCGCGGCCCGAGCTCGGAGTTGCAGAGTACGTGGCGAACAACAACCACACCGTCGGGTCTCGGGGGCCGCTTGCTCCCCCTGCCCCACGAATTCTGAACTCCTCCTTTCCACCGGAGTGCCGTTCGATCGCCTGGACACGTCACTCCCGAACAGACGCCACGCGGGCCGTGCAACCCTGACGGACCCCGTGCGTCTCAACCCCGAGCCTCAACGCCTTGCCCCGAGGGTACGACGCGATGCCGTGCTTTGACATCAAGACATCGACCTCCATCCACGCGATGCCGCCGAGCGGCGAGCACGACGAGGCACACCTGCAGAAGCTCGACGAAGTCATCGAGTATTCGGCCCGTCTCCTGCCCGCGGAAGGGCCGATCGGCGCCTTCGTATTCCAGAACCCGCTTCATGCTTTCGAACACCTGCCATTCACCGAGGCTGTCCCCCAGGCCGCACAGATGTTCGGGTGCCAGGCGTTCCTCCCCGAAGATCAGTACCGCAAGGAACTGGATCAGGGGCGGATCCTCATCTCGGACCTCCGCGCGGAACTCGAGGAGGAACTGGGCGGGAAGTCCTGGGAACTCGTCGCCGGACTCGTCGCCAGGCTCGACCTCCGGCTGTCCCTGCTCCGGTCCCCGGCCGTGTCCGCGAGTACCGAGGAGTTGGCCTGGTATCTCGAGGAGTCCGAGGCGCTCGCCCGGTTTCAGGGCGACGTGGCCGTGTGGGCCAGGGACCGGATCACCGCGGACGCCAAGCGGTGGATCATCCGCGACCTGCTCAACTCCGACGGCGTGAGCGGGGGGAAAAAAGAAATCCCCCCCGGCGACCCCCGGCGGGCCCACGTCCTCTGGCCGTTGTTGTCCGTCCTCCGCCCGCTCCTCCACGGGGACGATCGGGGGGTGACGGACCAGCAGGTGGACGCGGTCTGGGAAGAAGTCAGCCTCCGGGCCCTGTGGCGGGTCTGCCGGCAGGGCGTCGAGCGGGTTCCGGCCTGCCCCCCCGAACCACCCGCGTTCCCCGGCCGGCACCGTGATCTGGTACTCGACGCAAGCGGCGTCGACGCCGACGCGCTCGTCAACGACTTGTTGATCCCGTTCTGTGCGGCGTACGCCGACCAGGGGTTGGCGACGTGGCCGCTCCCCGATCGGGGTGAAGGGTTTTTCAAAGCGTTCTGCCGGCTCCACCGCCAGTCCGCCGGGTCGCCCGCCCGGTGGCAAAGGGGCCTCGCCCGTGAGGCCACCCGGCTCGATGACGAAAACATCGGGGCTATGGAATCGATCCACGAATCGCTCGACCTCCTCGGGGTCCCGGAAGGGGAGTGGGAGGAGTTCCTCCCGGCCACGGTCCTGGCCCTGCGCGGCTGGGCGAGCATGCTTCGGCAGCTGGAAGTCCGGGGCGACCGGGTTGCCATCCCGGCCCCCCGCGGGACGTTCATCGAGTTCCTGGCCGTCCGCCTGCTGCTCGAGCGGCTGGCCCTGGCTCACGTCGCCCGGGAGGACCTGGGCTACGGTGGGTCCCTGCGGGACCTGCGGGCCCACCTCCAGGGCCGGGCCGGGACTCCGACCGGCCCGGCCCTGGACCAACGGACCTTCGTCCTGTTCCGGCTCGCCCTGATCCTCGGCTGGTGCCCGTCCTACCTGCACGGGATGTCCGCCCAGGACTGGGCCGGGCTTCTGTCTGAGATCGAGACGTTTTCCGAGCCCGCCCGCCGCCGGCTCTTTCACCTCGCCTACGAGCGGCGGTATCGGACCCGGGCGCTGGACGCGATCGCGACCTACGCCGCGAGGGAGCCCGGGCGGGTTTCGGCCCCGCGGTTCCAGGCCGCGTTCTGCATCGACGCCCGGGAGGAGTCCTTCCGAAGACATTTGGAGGAGGTGGCCCCGGACTGCGAGACGTTCGGGGCGGCCGGGTTCTTCAGCGTCCCGATGTACTACCGCGGGGCGGCCGACGCCCACCCGGCGGCGCTGTGCCCGATCGTGGTCCGCCCGCAGCACTGGGTCGGGGAGGAAGTGATTTACCCGCTGGCCGATTCCCACCGGCAGCGGCAAAAGACCCGTCGGGTCATCGGCCGGGGGGCGCACCAGTTCCACCTCGGGACCCGGGGGCTGGCCGTCGGCGCGTTGACGGCGTGTACGGGGGTGCTCGCGACGTTCCCCCTCGTCACCCGGATCCTGTTCCCGCGGCTGAGTTCGTGGCTGGTGAAGTTCGCCCGGAGCTTTGTCGAGCCGCCGGCGCTCACCCGGCTCGTGCTGGAACGAACGGCCCCGACGCCCGGCCCGGAGGCCGGACACGTCGGGTTCACCGTCGACGAAATGGCGAACATCGGCGAGCGGGTGCTGCGGGACATCGGCCTGACGTCCGGGTTCGCCCGGCTGGTCGTACTGCTCGGGCACGGGTCGCACTGCCTGAATAACCCGCACAAGGCGGCGTACGACTGCGGGGCCTGTTCCGGGAACGCGGGCGGGCCGAACGCCCGGGCCCTGGCCGCGATGCTGAACGACCCCCGGGTGCGGGAGATCCTCGCGGCCCGGGGGTTGCCGGTCCCCGGGTCCACGGTGTTCGTCGGCGGGCTGCACAACACGGCGGCCGACACCATCACCTACTACGACCTCGACCTGCTCCCGAAGTCGCACCTGCCGGACTTCGAGGCGGCCCGGGGGGCGCTCGACAAGACGTGCGAGCGGAACGCCCACGAGCGGTGCCGGCGGTTCGAGTCGGCGCCGCTGAGCGCGTCCCCCGCTCAAGCCCGCAGACACGCCCAGGAACGGGCCGAGGACCTGGCCCAGACCCGGCCGGAGTTCGGGAACGCGTCGAACGCGGTCTGCGTGGTCGGCCGCCGGGGGCGGACCCGGGGGCTCTTCCTGGACCGGCGGAGCTTCATGCACTCGTACGACCCGACCCAGGACGATGCGGAGGCCTCGGTCCTGGCCCGCATCCTGTCGGCGGTGGTCCCGGTCTGCCAGGGGATCAACCTCCAGTACTTCTTTTCCGCGGTCGACCGGTCCGGGTGGGGCTGCGGGACGAAACTCCCGCACAACGTCACCTCGCTTCTCGGGGTGATGGACGGGGCGCGGAGCGACCTCCGGCAGGGCTTGCCGTGGCAAGGGGTCGAGATCCACGAACCGCTCCGCCTGCTGTTCGTGATCGAGACGACCCCGGACGCCATGCTGATGATCATGGACCGGAACAAGATGGTCGGCCGGATCCTCGCCAACGGGTGGGCGCAGCTGGCCGTCCTCGACCCCGAGTCCGAGGAATTGAGGGTGTTTCAGAACGGGGAGTTCCACCTGCACCACCCCGAGCGGTCCAGTCTGCCGGCCGTGCGGTCGTCGCAGGAGTGGTACACCGGCCGCCGGGATAACCTCGAGTTCGCGGCCGTCGAGCAGGACCTCGCCGCGGGGACGGATGGCACCACGGCTTGAGCCCGTCCCGGCGGCGGAAACGTCCCGCGCGTCCAAACTCACCCCGCGGC
>JAQGHQ010000609.1 GCA_028288765.1 Gemmataceae bacterium
ACACGGTGGCCGCGACGGTGGCCGGCGTGTCGACCCCGGCCTCCTTTGCTCTGACCAACACCCCGGGGCCGGCCACGAGTATCAGCCCGGTGTCCGGGGGAGGACAGGCGGCGACCGTGGGTACCGGGTTCGGGACCTCGCTGGTGGCGGTGGTGACGGACGTGTACGGGAACCCGGTGCCCGGAGTGGTCGTCACATTCGCAGGTCCGGGGGCCGGGGCCGAGGTCACCTTCCCGGCCGGGACGACGGCCACGACCGGAGCAAACGGCCAGGCGAGTCTGGCGGTCAAGGCGGGCACCGCGGCTGGCGGGTACGCGGTGACCGCGACCGTCTCCGGGGTGGCCACCCCGGCCTCGTTCCCCCTGACTAACATCCCGGGGCCGGCAGCGGTCATCAGCCCGGTGTCGGGGGGAGGACAAGCGACGTCGGCCAGCATCGGGTTCGGAAGTCCGCTGGTGGCGATTGTGACGGATCAGTACGGGAATCCGGTGCCCGGGGCGGTGGTCACGTTCGCCGGCCCGGGGTCCGGGGCCGGGGCCTCCTTCCCGGCCGGGCCGACGGCTATCACGGGGCCGGACGGCCGGGCAAGCGTGGCGGTGAAGGCGAACGCCGCGGCCGGCGGGTATGCGGTGACCGCGACCGTACCCGGGGCGTCGACCCCGGCTTCGTTCGCCCTGACCAATACGGCCACCGGCTCCCTGGTGGTTGGCGGAGCGACGAACGGAACGGCGGTCGTTTATGACACGACCCCGGACGTTCCTGAGGTGTACTCGACCACCCCCCTAGCCACCCTGAACCCGTTCGGGTCACCCGGCGTCGATGTCCGGACGGCGGTTGCGGACGTGAACGGGGACGGGGTCCTGGATACCATCCTGGTCACCGGCCCGGGAGTCCCAATCCGAGTGGCCGTGATTAGCGGCGCGGACAACAAAACCGTACTCGTGGCCCCGTTCGACCCGTTCGGCGGGGACTTCACCGGGGGCGGGTTCGTCGCCGGCGGCAAGTTCGACTCCGGCGGCCGGGCATCGTTCGTGGTCACCCCGGACCAGGGCGGGGGACCGCGGGTCAGCGTCTTCTCCCTCGGGGCCGGCGGGACGGTGACCACCCGGGCCAACTTCTTCGGGATCGCCGACCCGGACTTCCGCGGCGGTGCCCGACCGGCGGTCGGGGACGTCAACGGGGACGGCAGACCGGACCTGATCGTGGCAGCCGGATTCGGCGGCGGGCCCCGGGTCGCGATCTTCGACGGGCGGACCGTCCTGTCCGGCACCCCGACCAGGTTGGTGAACGACTTCTTCGCGTTCCCGGGGGCCGACGCTTCCAGCCTCCGGAATGGAATGTTCGTGGCGGCCGGGGACGTCAACGGGGACGGGTTCGATGACCTGATCTTCGGCGGCGGACCGGGCGGCGGCCTGCGAGTCCTCATCCTGTCCGGGCAGAAGATCGCCGCAGGGGATGTGGTCGGGGCCGAGACTGCCCCGATCGCCAACTTCTTCGTCGCGGGGGACTCGACCAACCGGGGCGGGGCGCGGGTGGCGGCGGTGAACGCGGACGGGGATGCCAAGGCCGACCTGGCGGTCGGGAGCGGGGAGGAGAATGTGGCCAAGGTCCGGGTGTACCTGGGAAAGAACTTCACCGGGACGGGCGAGCCGGTTACCTTCCAGGATGTGAGTGTGTTCGGCGGGGCGATCCTGCCCGATGGGGTCTACGTCGGGTAAGCATTTGAACCGTCCCGCTCGCGGGTATCCCGGCACCGACGAAAATGCGACCGCCTCTCCGGATTCACGCAAGAGGACTGCCGATGACCCGCCTTCCCGCCGTATCCGTGCTCGCCGCGGTCCTCGTCATCGCCGCTCCCGCGCCGGCCCAGGTCGCCCCCGAAGTGGGATATGTGTTCCCCCCCGGTGGGAAGGCCGGCGGCACCGTGGCCGTCCAACTCGGCGGGTCCGAGTGGACGCCGGACATGCAGTTCTTCGTCCACGACAAGCGGGTCAAGCTCGAGGTCCTCGGCCCGCCCGGGGAGCTGTTCATTCCTCCGCCCCCGTACTGGTTCGGGGCGAAGGGGCGACTAACGGGCCCACCCCTCCTGCGCGAACTGCCGGCCCGGTTCGTCCTGCCGGCCGACCTCCCGCCCGGTCCGGTCCGGTGGCAGGCCGCCAACGCGAACGGGGTCACGTCCGCCGGGGTGTTCGTCGTCGGTACCGGCACCGAGTTGTTCGAGGACGAGACGCGGAAGGGACCGCAGTCGCTTCCGGCCTTGCCGGTCACGGTGTCCGGCCGGCTGCTGAAGAACGAAGAGGTCGACCGGTACCGGTTCACCGCGGCGAAGGCCGGCCCCGTGACCTGCGAGCTGACCGCCCGCCGGCTCGGCTCGAACTTCCACGGGGTGATCGAGGTGTTCGACGCCCAGAACCGGCGGGTGGCCGAAGTCGTGGACACCGAGGGGACCGACCCGGCGCTGACGTTCGTGGCCGCCGCCGGGGCCGAGTACACGGTCGCCGTCCGGGAGATCGATCACGGCGGCGACCGGTCGTTCACATATCGGCTCGCGGTGACGCCCGGGCCGCGGGTGGTCGCCGCCGTCCCGGCGGTCGGCAAGCGCGGCGAGACTCGCGCGGTGGAGTTCATCGGGATCGGGCTGGCGACCGGCGCCGCCAGGCTCGAATCCGTCCGCCGGCCGGTGACATTCCCGGCCGCGGCAGACACCGCGACGTTCGCGTATCAAGTATCGACCCCGTGGGGCCCGGCGACGCACACCTTCTCGCTCGGCGAGCTCCCGGAGGCCATCGCCCCGACCGGAGGCCGGCCCGTCCCGCTCGCGGTCCCCGGGGCGGTGACCGGTGTCCTCGACCAACCCACCGCGGAGGGGCGGTTCCTGCTCCAGGGGAAGAAGGGCGGCCGGTGGTCGATCGCGGCGGACGCCCGCCGGATCGGCTCCCCGCTCGACCTGACGCTCCGGGTGCTCGGCCCGGACGGCAAGGAGGTAGGCCGCGGCGACGACCTCCCCGGCACCACCGACGCCGGGCTCGAGTTTACGGTCCCCGCCGACGGGGCGTACCAGCTCGTTGTCGGCGACGCTGCCGGGGCGGCCGGCACCCGGGCCGCCGTCTACCGCATCTCGGTCCGCCCGCCGGCCGACGGCTTCACCCTGCACGCTTCTGTCCAGAAGCTCGGCATTCCCCTTGGACAAAAGGTGCCGCTGGTGGTCAAGGCGACGCGGACCGGCGACTTCAAGGGGCCGATCGCGCTGACCGTCACCGGGCTGCCGCCGGGGGTCACCGTTCCGCCGAACCTGGTCATCCCGGCGGGGCAGCCCGAACTCGCCGTGTCGGTGGAAGCCGCGGCGAATGCAGCGGCGGGTGCCTCGCTCGTCACGATCAGCGGCACCGCGGACCTCGGCGGGAAGCAGATCGTCCGGCCCGCCCTCGCGTCCGCCGGCGGCAACCTCGCCCCACGGGGGCCCGAGGAAATCGAGACGCCGACCCTGCTCGTGGCGGCGACGATGAAGGCGCGGGTCAAGGCCGCCCCGGTGGACAAGGACACCGGCCGCAAGGTGCCCCGCGGGTCGACCCACCCGGCCGATATCGTTCTCGAACGGCTCGAGGGGTTCACCGGCGAAGTTGTGCTCAAGCAGGCGGCCGTTCAGTCGTACCAGGTCCAGGGGGTCACGGGCGGGACCGTGGTCGTTCCGCCCGGGGAGACGAAGGCCAAGTTCCCGTGTTTCATGCCGGAATGGTTAGAAACGAGCAGGACATCGCGGATGGGGATCGTGACCGAGGTGCGGGTGCCTGATCCGAAGGGGACCATCCGCACCCTGATCGGACCGGTCGAGGGCTTTGTGACGATGACGATGGAGGGCGCCCTCCTGAAACTGTCCCACGCGGACCGGGAGCTAACCGTGCGGGGCGGCGAGACGATCCTGGTGCCGGTGCGGGTGGCCCGGTCGCCGCTCTTGGGCGAGCCGGTCCGCCTGGAGTTACTGACGGCCGAGGGACTCACGGCGGACCCGGTGATCGCTCCCGCGGGCAAGGACGAGGTGGAGTTCCGGGTCGCGGTCGGGAGTCAGCCGGGGGCCGGGGAGCGGGCGTTCACGATCCGCGGGACCGCGGTGCGGCCAGGGAACCTGCGCGTCGTGTCCGAGACGGTGGTGCGGGTCACTGTCGGGCCGGCGGGGAAGTGATCATCCGGCCAGGGGCCGTATCACGAATGCGTGCGGCCGGGGTAGTGGTATCATACCCGTGTCCGGCCCGAACCGGAGGCGACCGTGCGAACGACCCTGCCGTTCCTCCTGGCCGTGTTCGCCCTGTCCACTGCGGCGTGCGACGGAGCCGCCGCGCCCCCGGGGTCCGACCCGGCCGGGGGCGTCATCCGCGTCACCACGTCTTATCCCGGTGCGAACGCCCGGGTGGTCGCGGACACCATCGCCGCCCCGATCGAGCAACAGGTCAACGGGGTGGAAGGCATGACCCGTCTCGAGTCCGAGTCCCGCGACGACGGCAGCTACACGCTGACCGTCCGGTTCGGGCCCAGGACGGACCTCGACGCTGCGAAGGTTCTCGTCCAGAACCGGGTCAACCTCGCCCTGCCGGCGCTGCCCGATCTGTGCAAGACCCAGGGGGTGACGGTCCGGAAGGCACCGACCGGGCCGCCCACGTTCTGGCTCGCCGTCAGCTGCCCGAACGGGAAGTACGACGCACTTTACCTGGCGAACGTCTCCCGACGGTTCTTGAAGGACGAACTCGCCCGCTTGCCCGGGGTCGCCGACGTCCGCGTGAGCGGGGCCGGTGAATCCGTGCTACGGCTGTGGATCGACCCGGACAAACTGGCCGCCCGGGGATTGACCGCCGCGGAC
Organism: Gemmataceae bacterium; assembly: GCA_028288765.1. Classification (GTDB taxonomy): domain Bacteria; phylum Planctomycetota; class Planctomycetia; order Gemmatales; family Gemmataceae; genus Urbifossiella. The sequence goes on from JAQGHQ010000609.1 coordinate 4,853, forward strand.
GTGGTCGGGGCGCTGGAGAATCAGAACCTCAAGGTCGCGGCCGGACAAGTCGGGCGTCCGCCGAAGGGCCAGCTGTTCCAGTACACCTTGACGATCACCGGCCGGCTGACGGAGCCGGACGACCTCGGGCAGGTGATCGTCAAGACCACCGGGGATGGGCAAGTCGTCTCCCTGCGGGACGTGGCCCGGATCGAAGTCGGGCCGGGCAAAGGCGGGTTCGCCGCGGTGAACGGAAAGCCGGCCGCGCTCTTGGCGGTGACGCCGTGGCGCGGGAAGGTGACCGCGGAGGAGATCCGCAAGGCCGTCGGGGGGGCCGCGAAGGTGCTCAAGGACGTGCAAGTGGAGCTGGTCGCGGATTTGTCCGCGGGCGGGGTCTTGGTCGTGGACGTGCGGTTGCCCGAGTCGGCGTCCCAGGTGCGGACGATGGAGGCCACCGCCCGGGCATCCAGGCTCGTCCGCGAACTGCCCGGCAGTCCGGATTGCCTGGAGTTCGGCGAGGACCGGGAGCCGAACGCCGCGACGCTCCTCGTGAAGTTGCCGGAGAACAACCGGCGGACAGTCGCGTCCATCCGGGACCGGCTGGGGCGCGAAACTCCCGGAGCGGTCTGTCGGGTGAGTGAGGTATCGCCCGGTGGTGAACCGTTCCCGGTCCGGATCGCCGTGTGTGACACGGGGGACAAGGGTGAGCAGGGTCTCCGGGAGGTTGTGGACGCGGTGGCGAAGCAGCTGGCGGCGGACGCCGCGGTGACAGACATGTCCGTATCTCCCGGCTCGATGGTGTCAAAGCTCAGGATCTCGTTGGACCGAGCGAAGCTCAAGGAACTGGGGGTGTCGGCCGCCGACGTGGCGGCCGTGATCCGCATCGCCGCGGGTGGCGGGGTCAATGACTTCAGCCCCGGCCGCGACCCGGTGATGCAACTCGACCTCGGGATCCAGACCCGCCCGGACGACCTGGCCGCGCTCAAGGTCCGCGGCGCGAAGGGGGAGATGGTCCCGCTCAACACGATCGCCGAGTTCCGGATGATTTCGGCGGAATCGGTCGTGACGCGCGTGAATCTGTACCCGGCGCTGATCCTGACCGCGAACCCGGCGGACGGCACGACCCCGGCGCACGCGGCCGCCCGCTGCCTGGAGCTGGCGGGAAAGGAGTTGCCGAAGGGCTACCGGGCGGAGAACCTGACCCGCCCGGCGCGATGAGGCGGAAGACCTCTGAGGAAGGCCGGTGTTCACCCTCCGCCCGGGCCGCGGCCAATTCGGTCCGGATGGGCGTAGGCGTTGAACCGGTCCGCCCGCAAGAACCCGACCAGAGTCATCCCGAACCGCTCGGCCGCATCCACCGCCATGCTCGACGGCGCGCCGACCGCGGCCAGGAACCCGATCCCCGCCCGGGCCGCCTTCTGCACCAGCTCGAAGCTCGCCCGCCCGGACACGAGCAACACCCCCGGACCGCACGGCAGCTGGCCACTCAGTAGCAACCCCCCCACCAGCTTGTCGACCGCGTTGTGTCGGCCCACATCCTCGCGCAAGAGGCGCAGCTGCCCGTCCGGGGTGAACAGGGCCGCCGCGTGCAGACCGCCGGTGTGGGAGAACACCTCCTGGGCCTCGGCCATCAGTCCTGGCAACCGGCCGAGCGTGTCACCGGGAATCGTGAACCCGGTGGGGAGCGGGTCGACCTGTTTGGCGAGTCGGTCGATCGTCAACGTTCCACACAGGCCGCACGAGCTCGACATGTATAGATCCCGCCGCGCCCGGGCGATCTGCTCGCGGCGGGCCTCCCGCGCGGCCCCGGCCAGACTCACGAGCACCACGTTCCCGTACCCCGCAAGGGTACACGGCTCGGCCCGCTCCAGGTCGTCCGGGTCGTCAATCACCCCTTCCGTCAGGCAGAACCCGGCGGCGAGCTCCGCGTCGTGGCCGGGGGTCCGCATGGTCACCGCGAGCGGCTCGCCGTCCACGCGGATCTCCAACGGTTCCTCGACCGCGACCTGGTCGGACTCGGCAGTCCCGGACGGAAACCGGACCACGGCGCAGTCGGCGGTCGGCTTGGGGGTCACGCTCACCCCCCGGCCGCGGCCGTCACGGTGACCGGGATGAACTTGGACACTGGTGTCCGGCTCCCGCGGGCGATACTGTCCTTCGAGACCAGCACGTTCGTTTCCGGGAAGTAAGCCGCCGCGCACCCCCGGGGGATGTCGTATGGGACGACGCGGAAGCCCCGGGCCGTCCGGGTTAGCCCGTCCTCCGGGGTGTGGCTGTGCAGGTCCACCTCCTGCCCCTCGGCCAACCCCCGCGCGGCGACGTCCGCCGGGTGCAGGAAGACGACCATTCGCGTGCCGTGGACACCCCGGTAGCGGTCGTGGACGTCGTACACGGTCGTGTTGAACTGGTCGTGGGACCGGATCGTCATGAGCCGTAACTGCCCCGGCGGCAGGGACATGTCCGGGACCGGGTGGGCGGTGAACCGGGCTTTCCCGGTCGCCGTGTTCCAGGTCCGGTCACGGGCCGGGTTGCCCAGGTAGAACCCGCCGGGCGTCTCGATCTTGCGGTTGAAGTCGGCGAACAGGTGGGGCAGGGTGTCCGCGATCTTGTCGCGGATCAGGCGGTAGTCGGCCGCGAAGGCGGCCCAGTCGATCCCGCCGCCGGCCGGGAGAGCGGCCTTCGCCATCCCGCAGACGATCGCGACCTCGGACTTCAGGTGCGCCGAGGCCGGCGGGTTCTTGCCGGCCGAGGCGTGGACCATGCTCATCGAGTCCTCGACCGTCACCCGTTGCGGCCCGGTCGCCTGAGCGTCGACCTCGCTCCGCCCGAGGCACGGGAGGATCAGCGCGTCTGCCCCGGGGATGAGATGGCTGCGGTTCAACTTGGTGCTGACGTGGACGGTGAGCGCGCACCGGGCCAGGGCGGCCTCCGTCATCTCGGTGTCCGGGGTGGCCGCCGCGAAGTTCCCGCCCATCCCGACGAACACCCGCGCCGACCCGTCGGCCATCGCGTTGATCGCGCCGACCACGTCGTGCCCGTGGTGGTGGGGCGGGTCGAACCCGAACACCTGCTTGAGCGAACCGAGGAACGCCGCCGCCGGCCGCTCGATGATCCCCATCGTGCGGTCGCCCTGCACGTTCGAATGCCCCCGGACCGGGCACGCCCCGGCCCCCGGCTTGCCGATGTTCCCCCGGAGCAGGAGCAGGTTGACGACATACCGGATGGTCGCCACCGCGTGCTTGTGCTGGGTCAGACCCATCGCCCAGCAGGCGATCACCCGGTCGGCCTTCATGTACACCTCGGCCGCTTCCCGGAGCTGGTCGCGGGTCAGGCCGGATTGTGCCTCGATGGTCGCCCAGTCGGCCCGCCGGATCTCGTCCGCGAACGTCTCGAACCCGTCCGTGTGGGCGGCGATGAACGGCCGGTCGAGGATCTTGCCGGGATCGGCCGCCTCGGCTTCGAGGACGTGTTTGCACATCCCGGTCAGGGCCGCCAGGTCGCCGCCGATGAGGACCTGGTAATAGTGGGTGGAGATCGCCGTGCCCTTGCCGAACACCATCCGGAACGGGTGCTTCGGGTGGGTGAACCGGACGAGGCCGGGCTCCCGTAGCGGGTTGAAGGTGACGACCTTTGCCCCCCGCTCCGCCGCCCGTTCCAGCTCCGTGAGCATCCGCGGGTGGTTGGTGCCCGGGTTCTGGCCGATCACGAAGATGGCGTCGGCGTGGTCGAAATCCTCCAGCGTCACCGTCCCCTTGCCGACCCCGATGGCCTCCGTCAGGGCGCAGCCGCTGGACTCGTGGCACATATTCGAGCAGTCCGGCAGGTTGTTGGTGCCGAACCGGCGGGCGAACAGCTGGTACAGGAACGCGGCCTCGTTGCTCGTCCGGCCGGAGGTGTAGAAGAGGGCCCGGTCCGGATGGTCCAGCTCCCGGAGCTTCCGCCCGATGAGGGCGAATGCATCGTCCCAGGAGACCGCCTCGTACCGGTCCGTGGCCCGGTTGTACCGCATCGGTTGGGTCAGCCGGCCCTGGTTCTCCAGCCAGTGGTGGGTCTGGCCGCGGAGCCAGCCGACGGTGTGCCGGGCGAAGAAGTCCGGGGCAACCCGTTTCGCGGTCGTCTCGAACGTGACGGCCTTGACCCCGTTCTCGCAATACTCGGCGACCCGGGACGGGTCTTTCGGTTCGGGCCACGCGCACCCGGGGCAGTCGAACCCGTCGGGCTGGTTGACCCGGAACAGGGAGAGGACGTTCCGCACCGCGCCGCGGTTCTTCAGGACGTGAACGGCGGTGGAGCGGAGCGCCCCCAACCCGCCCGCCGGCGCGGGGTACGGCGCCGGGGGAACAGGGTCATGGGCCGCGTCGGGGGTGGGCTCGCTCATGTCGGGGTGGGACTCGATCGAGGAAGGTTGATCTGTGGGTCATCGTACCGCCGAGGCCGACCGGTCACAAGCAGACCACTCCCGAGAGAGGGTCTTTACAAAGTGGTCCGCTCGGTCCCCGAGCGGTCGTTTCTTCCTCCCAATTCATCAGAAACGA
>JAQGHQ010000011.1 GCA_028288765.1 Gemmataceae bacterium
GAGGAGTCGCAGGGCGGCGTCGGCCCGCGGCAATCGGCGGCACCCTTCGAGGTCGAAAGTGGAGGTCATCGGATTCCGTTCCCACGAGTATGACGGCATGTCCTCGCGGGACGTTTATCCGAGACAATGGTTTGCGCAAAACGAAGATGTTTAAAGCGTCGGGGCTGACGCCCTGGGCTATTCTCTGCCGCCCCGTTGGGGCTGAAGACGATACGGCCTGTCATCGCGCCTGGGACTGCGTACCTGAGACTCTAATGCGGACGGCTGGGTACGCCCTTATCAAACCAGCAAAACTCGCCACGGTATAGCCGTCTCTCGTCCGGTCACTTCTTCAGGTGCTTGTCGAAGAAGGCGAGCTGGGCCTTGTCGGCGGTCTCGGCATCCTTCCCTTTGAACCCATGCCCGGCGCCCTCCAGGGTCAGCAGGTCCGCCTCCACTCCGGCCGCCTTCAGCTTGTCGACGAGCCATACGGCCTGCTCGTGAGCGACGTACTTATCTTCCGTCCCGTGGATGCACAGGGTCGGGGCGGCGTTCGGGGTGACCCAGTAGAGCGGGCTCGCCCGGAGGTGCTTCTGACGGGCGGTCTCCAGGTTCCCCCCCAGAAACAGGGGAAGCACCTCGGCCGCGTCCACACTCTTCCCGTACGACTTGGTGAAGTCGCTCGGCCCGTACACGTTCACCACGCACGCGACCTTGCTCGACACCCCGGGGTTGCCGCCGTCGCCCTCGAACTCCTTCACGTCGGCCGTCACCGCGAGGAACTGCGCCAGATGACCGCCGGCCGACCCGCCGGTGACCCCGATCCGGTCCGGGTCGATCTTGTACTTCGCGGCGTTGGCCCGGGCCCACCGGACGGCCGCCTTGGTGTCGTGGACCGCCGCCGGGAACTGGTACTTCGGGGCGAGCCGGTAGCTGACCGTCATCGCGACGTACCCGTGCCGGGCGAGACGGATGCACAGGCCGTCGTACCCCTCCCGCTTGCCGGCCCGGAACCCGCCACCGTGGATGCAGATCACCGTGGGGAACGGGCCGTCCCCCGTCTTCGGCTGGGCGATGTCCAGCTGTAGGTGCTGGCCGTCCGGGTTCGCGTACTCGATCCCGGCCTCGAACACCACGTCGTCCGGGACGGTCGGCGGCTTCTGACCTCGGGCATCCGGCACGGCAACGAACGCCAAGACCGCAAGCAGTACAGCGGGGATGCGCAAGCGGCGGAAACGCATGGGAGGGGTCCTGTGGGAGGTACTCGAACGATCGCGAGGGAAAGACTTCACAGACTCGACACCACCCGACACAGTGACGACTGGTGTGGGGTGATCGCGAGAGAGTCGATCCGGCAGCTCGGAACGCGTCTCACGAAATACGGGGTCTGCGGGTCTCAGTGGTAGGCAGGGGAGATTCTACTCCCCCACCCGGGCGAACTCCAGCGCGGACCGCGCGGGACGACTACAACAAGCCACATCCTATTGATCCCTCAAAATTCACAGGGATGGCCCGTGATCGTCGACGTCCACAGCCACGCCTGGGAATACCCACTCCACTTTGCCGACGACTTCCGGCAGCAGGCCCGGCGGGCGCGGGCCGGCGTCGAGGTCGACCTGACCGTCCGGTACGAGGACTACCGCCGGGCCGCGACACCGGACACGAAAACCGTCGTATTCGGGGGGAAGGCCAGGCTGAGCGGACTCTGGGTTGATGACGAATATGTCGCCAACTATGTCGGGTCCCATCCGGACACACTGATCGGCTTCCTCTCGGTCGACCCGACCCAGACCGGGTGGGAGCGCGAACTGGAAGAGGGTCACAAGGGACTCGGCCTTCGCGGCATCAAGCTGCTCCCGATGTATGCCGGCTTCACCCCCGACGACTCACGGCTCGACCCGCTCTGGAAATACGCCACGAAGCACCGCCTGCCGGTGCTGCTGCACACCGGGACGACGTTCATTTCGCAGGCCCCGCTCGACTGCACCCTGCCCCGGCTGCTCGACCGTGTCGCCGTCCGGTTTCCGGACGTGAAAATCATCATGGCCCACCTGGGCCACCCCTACGAGCCCGAGTGTGTCGTCACGATCCGCAAGCACCCGAACGTGTACGCCGACGTGAGCGCACTGCACTACCGCCCGTACCAGCTCTACCACAGCCTGATGCTGGTCCAGGAATACGGGGTCTGGGACAAGGTGCTCTTCGGGAGCGACTACCCGTTCACCACCGTGACCGCCTCGATCGATGGGCTCCGTAAGCTGAACGCGATGCTGGAAGGAACCGCGCTGCCCCGCCTGGACACCGCCGCGATCGAACAGCTGATCCGGCGCGACAGCCTGGCGCTGCTCGGGCTCACCCCACCCGCCACCGCTTGAGCTGACCCTCGTCCAGTTCCACCCCGAGCCCCGGGCCGTCGGGAATCTGCGCGTACGGCGGGCCGAGGTCGAGCGGGCGGGTGATCAGATCCGCCTCGTGGTAGAACGGGCCGATCGTGTCCGCCGGGAACGTCTCGGTATCGACCTCCGGAAAGGCTGCCGCGACGTGCAGCATGGCCGCGGTGCCGATCCCGAGTTCCAGATTGCTCCCGATCGTACACCGCAGCCCCGCCGCCTTGGCCACCGCCACGATTTCGGCCGTCGCCGCGATCCCGCCGTGCTTGCCGGGGTACACGCTGAAGATGTCGGCCGCCCGGTGGGTGGTGAGCAGCCACGCGTCCTGGAGGGTGAAGACGCTCTCGTCGGCCATGATCGGCGCCGGGGTGTCGCGGCGGAGTTCGGCGAGCGCGGCCGGGTCGCCGGCCGGGATCGGCTGTTCGGCGAGCAACAGGTTCACGTCGGCCAGCTGCCGGAGGCAGTGTTTGGCCTGCTGGATTGTCCACCCGCAGTTCGCATCAATGGTCACGGGGATGTGACGCGGGGTTATCTCGCGGACCGCCCGCACCCGGGCCACGTCGGTTTCCGGGTCGAGCCCGACCTTCACCTTCACGCACGACACGCCGAGCTTCAGGTGCTGTTCCGCCATCGCCCGCGACCCGGGCACGTCCCGGGCCCAGACGACGAGTTTGATCCGCACCCGGTCCCGGACCTTCCCGCCGAGCAGCTGGTACACCGGCACCCCGGCGGCCTTCCCGGCGATGTCCCACAGGGCCATCTCGACGGCGGCCTTGGTGAACGGGTTGAGCTTGATGATGAAGTCCATCGCCCGCCGGGCGGCGGTGATGTCGCGCGGGTCTTTGCCCACGAGAACCGGGGCGATGTACTCGGTGATCGCGGCGACCGCCCCCGCTTGCGTCTCACCCGACCACAGCCCGGAGATGGTGGCCTCGCCCAGCCCGACGAGCCCCTGGTCGGTGTGGACCCGCACGATGACGTACGGCGAGGTCACGTGCTCCCCGTGCGCGGTCTTGGCGGTCAGCCCCTTCTTGAGAGGGACACACACCGGGATCGGCTCAATACGGGTGATCTTCATGGGTGTTGGTTCCGGACAAGAAGAATGGCCATAACGAGGCACGAAAAGCAAACGCGGAACTTGCAACCTTGTCTTCCGGTACTTGTTTAGCGGGTCAAACCGTTGAAATCATGGTGTTTTCGCGGCCTTACTGGCTCAAAATCGCCTTTCCAGCCACATATTTTGAAAAGACCCGCTGCCGACCTCGAGCAAAACCGCCTTGT
>JAQGHQ010000015.1 GCA_028288765.1 Gemmataceae bacterium
TGCAGCAATTCCCGGGCAGTGGGAATCCCCCGGGTTGATCGCGTGTCCCGTCCTTCGTCGTCGCGACGTGCCGGGCGAAAATACTTACCCGGCCTGCCCATCTTAACCTTCCCCGGCCGGAGGTCCATGTCATGGGCCTCCCCTCGCCACGGACCCGCACGAACCTGACCGCCGACGCCCGGTACGCCCTCGTCCGGACGACGTTCGACGCCGTCCCCGACCACCGGGCCGCGACCGCCGACGTCCCCCTCGGGGACGCCCTGATGGCCGCGTTCGCCCTGTTCGCCCTCAAGGACCCGTCCCTGCTCGCGTTCGACCGGCGGCGGCACGACCCGGCGGACAACTTCCGGACGATCTTCGGGATCCGGCACGTCCCGTGTGACACCCGGATGCGGGACATCCTCGACCCGGTCGACCCGGTCGACCCGGCCGCCCTCCGCCCGTGCTTCCGGGACATCTTCCGCCGGCTCCAGCGGGGCAAGGTCTTGGACGGGTTCGGGTACCTCGGCGGTCGGTACCTGATCTCCCTCGACGGGACCAACTCCTTCTCCACGACGACCGACGGCATCCATTGCCCGGAATGCCTGGTCCAGAAGGACGCGTCGGGGGCCGTCACCCACCGGCACAAGTTACTCGGGGCGGCCGTGGTCCACCCGGACCGGCGGGAGGTCCTCCCCCTGGCCCCCGAGCCGATCGTCAACGGGGACGGGGGGGCCAAGAACGACTGCGAGCGGAACGCGACCCGGCGGTGGCTCCGGGGGTTCCGCCGGGACCACCCGCGGCTACCGGTCGTCGTGGTCGAGGACGACCTGGCGGCGAACGCCCCGCACGTGCGGGACCTGGGGGCCGCCCGGGCCGGGTACATCATCACCGTCCGGCCCGGGGACCACACGTACCTGTTCGCCGCGGTGGCCGCGGCCGAGGCCGCCGGCCGGGGGGCGGTGTGGACCACCGTCGACCCGCCGACCGGGGTGATCCGGCACTACCGGGTCCAGCGCGGGCTGCCGCTGAACGAATCGAACCCGGACGTCGCGGTCGGCGTGCTGGAATACTGGGAGGTATCGCCGACCGGGGACGTCCGGGTGTTCAGCTGGATCACCGACCAGGAGCTGACGGCGGGGACGGTGTACGACGTGATGCGGGGCGGGCGGGCCCGGTGGAAGATCGAGAACGAGACGTTCCACACGCTGAAGAACCAGGGGTACCAGCTGGGGCACAACTACGGGCACGGGAAGCAGCACCTGTCGACCGTCCTGGCGGTCCTGATGGTCCTGGCGTTCCTGGTGGATCAGTGCCAGCAGCTCGGGTGCCCGGTGTTCCGGGCGGCCCGGGCGGCCCGGGCCCGGTGCGGGTGCCGGCGGGACCTGTGGGTCTGGGTCCGGGCGCTGTTCGACCTGTTCCGGGTGGGCTCGACGGGCGCGCTCCTGCGGGCGCTCGCGGCCCGGACCGTCTGGCCGACCCCCGGTCCCGCCGGACGCGTCGTAGTCGGCCGGCGTTGATCGGCTGATTAATGTATCGAATATGCTATGCATCGTCGTTGCAATTGTGCGTGGGAGGTACGTGCGGATCGAGCGGGCGGCGCGTCGGCGGGCGATCGGGAGCTCGATCGAGCCGCCATTCGGGTCCGGTAGATTCCCGAACACGAATCCGATCGAGACGGTATTGTAAAGATGGGCAACCTGGATGATTTTCTTCCGCGGTGCCCGGGAATTGCCGCAAAACCTGCCACCGCTTGGCGGCCGGCGAGCCGGTCGCCCGTGAATGACATTGTTCCTTCACAAACCGTGTCGGCGCGGGGCCCGAAAAAAGTGATTTTTACCATACGAACCCAATTTCCACATTTCCTTCATAATCTGCGGGTGAGGCAGGCGGCGGTATCGGCTCTCAGGAAAGTAATGTCCGCTTGGCTTGTGGTTTGCGACCGTCCCTCGCATGAGGAGTATCGGATCACCTGCTGAGTTGGAGCGGCGAAGGTTTCTCGCCGTCCAACGTGTCTCGGAGGGCTACGACCCTCAGGAGGTCGCCGACTTCCTCGGTGTCGATTCCCGCAGCGTCCGTCGTTGGGTCGCCACATCCGGCCGAGGCCTCGCGGGGCTGGCCGCACGACCGGCTCCCGGGCGACCACCCGAACTCACGACCACCCAGGAGAAGATCGTCCGGCGGTGGTTGGCCGACAACCCGATCGAGCATGGCTTTGCCACGGAATTGTGGACGGCCCCACGCGTGGGGCTGCTCATCGAAGAGGAGTTCGGCGTCCACTTCCATCCTCATTACCTGACCACGTGGCTCCGACACCGGGGTTACACGCCGCAGTTGCCCCGCCGAGTTGCCCGTGAACACGACGAAGCCGAGATCACTCGCTGGCTGGCCGAGGACTGGCCGCGCATCAAACGGAAGGCCCGCCGGCGTGGCGCGAGCCTGGTGTTGATGGACGAGAGCGGGTTGCTTATGGCCCCACTGCGCCGTCGCAGTTGGGCCTGATGCGGCCACCCGCCCCAGATGAAACAGAAGGCCCGACACCGGGAAAAGGTATCGGTGGCCGGTGCCCTGTGCCTGACGCCCGATCGCGACCGGCTGAGACTGGCCTACCAGACGCGGGTCAACGGCTATTTCAACAACGTCGCGGTCGCCGAGTTCCTCCGCGGTGCGGTGCAGTGGCTGGATGCGCCGCTGGTCGTCATCTGGGACGGTGGCACGATGCACAAGGGCGACCCGATCCACCAATTGGTCGAGGAGTCCCAGGGGCGTTTGGACCTCGAACGACTCCCGGCTTACGCGCCGGAGCGGATGCCGGTGGAGCAGGTGTGGGCGTGGCTGAAGTACGATCGGCTGTGCAACTTCCCACCCCAGGGTGCCCAAGAACTCAACGAGGCGATCATGCGGGAACTCGACCCCATCCGAGATAACCAACCACGCCTGCAGAACTTCTTCCACGCCTCCCGGCTACCGTTGCCCCGGACATTACTTTCCTGAGATGCGGTAAATGGACTACGCTTGGGCGGGCGCCACCCCCGTCCGCCCGTGCGGTCTGCGGCTTCCGGGTACACGGCGGACAACAAGCGGTCCGTGGCACTTTGCCGGCCACGGCGACAGCGGCTATCGGTGAAGGGCGTCGAGCAGGGCCTGGATGCCAGCCTTGGCGACCTCGGCGTCTTGCTCCCCGCTGGCACCGCCGACCCCAACCCCGCCGATCACCTGCCCGTCGACCACCACCGGCACCCCGCCCCTGAGGGTGGTGACCTTCCCGCCGCTGGCGGCGGCCGCGTTCTGAAGGCTCAGGTTCAGGAGCAGGTCCGGCTCGCCCTTCGGCGGGAGCGGGCCCGTCTCCTGGCGGAACGTGGCCGCCGTGACCGCCTTCGTCAATGCCGTGGCCGCACTCGCCGGCCTGGCCCCGTCCATCCGGGCGAACGCGAGCAGGTGGCCGCCGTCGTCCACGACCGCGATGTTCATCTTCCACCGACCCGCCGCCGCCTTCTCCTTCGCCGCCGCGAGGATCACTTCCGCCCCGGCGAGGTTCAGTTGCACCCGGTTCTTGGTGACGAGCGGGGCGGCCGGCGTCGCCGCGGCACCGGGCTTCGTGTCGTCCGCCCGGGTCGATGGCGTGGCGTGCCCGGCGGCGAGCAGGGCGAGGAGGATCAGAGCGAGAGAGGGACGAAGTGACATAAGACCTCAGGGGATAGAAACGAGGACGGCACAGGCGAACCCGCCTGTGCCGCACGAACCCGATCGATCAGTGCACGGTCCGCCGGTCACTTCTTTCCGCCGGTCAACTCGTCGGCCAGGTCGGTCGCGTCGTACACCTTCCGCAACGACTCGACGATCGCCCGGCTGTCCACCGACACCGCCCGGGCGGTCTGCTCGTCGTAAATGAAGTCGAGGACCAGCGACTCGATGTTCCCGTCGAAGATCAGCCCGACCACTTCACCCTTCCGGTTGATCACCGGGCTGCCCGAGTTGCCGCCGATGATGTCCGCGGTGCAGACGAAGTTGAACGGGGTGCTCAGGGCGAGCTTCCCCTTCCGCTCCTCCCACCGCTTCGGCAGCTCGAACGGGCCCTTGTTCTTCTGCTCCGCGGACCGCTTGTACAGCCCCTCGAACGCAGTATACGCCGGGACCTGCTGGCCGCTCTCGGTGTACCCCTTGACCGTCCCGAACGCCAGCCGGAGGGTGAACGTCGCGTCCGGGTAGACCTTGTCCCCGTCCATCGCGTACCGGGCCTGGGCGAGGGCCGAGTGGGCCTGCCGCTTCGGCTCCTCGACCTCGGTCTCGAACCGCTTGCGGACCGCCCGGGACGCCGGGTCGACGAGCCTGGCGGCCTCGATCAGCGGGTCGTTGGCGGCGTCCACCGCCGCCTTCCCGCCCTCGAACAGCTTCTTGCGGAACTCCACGTCCCGCACCTTCGTGCCGCTGATCAGCTCGTAGGCCCGCTCCCGGGGTGACTTCCCGGCGAGCACCTTCAACACCAGTTCGTTCTCCGGCCCCAGGGTGGTCGCGAGGAACGTGAGCCCGTCGGCGAGCTTGACGGCTTCCAGGTCCTCGTAGATCGGCTCGTCCGAGAAGAGTTGGATCTTGAGCGACTTGAGGCGGGCGTCGGCGAACTCCCGGAGTCGCTCGCCGGACGGTTTCGGCAGCTCCTCGGCCGCCCGGACCAGGGTGCGGGCGATCGAGAACGAGTGGGAGTTGAACCCGGCCGCGTTCTCCAGCACCGTCACCTCCTTGATCAGCTCGGCCCGGATCTTTTCGGCCCTGGCGACCACGTCGAACGCGGTCTTCGCGTCCTTGTGCCACGCGGGCAGCTCGCCGAGCTTGGTGTCGAGGGCGGCGACGTAGTCCTTGAGCCGCTTCTCCTCGGCCTCCTTGCGGCCCATGAGCTTCGGGTCGAGCAGCCCGGCGAGCCCGCCGATCCGGGCCTTCCGGCTGTTCTGGATGCCGAACAGCTCCTCCTCGGCCCGCTGCCGGTTCCGCTCGGTCCGCTCGCTCCAGGCGTTCAGCAGCACCTCCAGCCGGTTCAGCCGCTGGAGCAGGTACGGGTACCCGGTGTCGCGGAGGTAGTTGAGCTCGGCCGACGTGTTCTGCCGATTCGTCCGCCCCGGGTGCCCGGAGACGAACACCAGCTCGCCCTCCTTGGACCCGGCCGGGCTCCACGCCAGGTAGTGTTGCGGCTTGATCGGCTTGTCGTCCTCGTAGACCCGGAAGAAGCACATGTCGAGGTCGTACCGGGGGTACTCGAAGTTGTCCGGGTCGCCGCCGAAGAAGGCCACCCCTTTTTCGGGGGCGAAGACGAGCCGGATGTCGGTGTACCGTTTGAACGTGTACAGGTGGTACTGCCCGCCCGCGTACAGGGTGACCACATCGGCCCGGATGTTGTTCTTCTCGTCGGTCGCGGCCGTCTCGATCGCGGCGATCTTCGCCTGCCGGGCCTTGAACGCCTCGGCCGGCTTCATGTCCGGCTTGACCGCCGCGGTCACCTCGTCGGTGACGACCTTGATGCTCAGCAGGACGTTGAGCTCGAGGGCCTTACACTTGATTTCCTGGTCCCGGGTCTTGGCGTGGAACCCGTCCTGGAGGTAGTTGTGTTTCTCGTCCGAGAGCTTGGACAGGTCGTCGGCCCCGACGTGGTGGTTGGTCATCACCAGCCCGTCGGCCGAGACGAAGCTCCCGGACCCGCCGGAGTTGAACCGGACGGACGACATCCGGACGTGGTCGAGCCACTCGGCGGTGGGGTCGAACCCGTACCGCTCCTTGAGCTGGGCGCGGGGCGGGTTGTTGAACAACCACATCCCTTCGTCGCCGTACGTCTCGGTGGTCATGACGAGTCCCAGCAGGGCGGCCCCGGCCGCCAGAACAGGATAACGGAGGGTCATCGGTACACTCCGGGGGGTGGCGCGGTTCCGGTGCGCCGGTGGTTCATCGTTATAGCCGGGGCGGCGGGGAAAGCCCACGGCCGACCGGACGTTGCCGGCCGGGTCACCGGGCGGGTAGAATCCCAAGGTGGATTCAGTAAGGAACAGGGTCGCCCGGGATGGAATACGACCTGATCCGGCTGTTCGATGAACACGCGTGCTGCCTGTTCGAGTACATTCCGGCGACGATCGTAACATTCGAGCAGGATGGCTCGAACCAACGCGAGATCGGGGTGGCGTGGCGGACATCGGCCACAGAGAGCACGATCGAATCGACCTTGGCGATGAAATGGGACCTCGACGCGATCCGCGCCAAGCTTCCCATGATTGACCGGCAGCTCCAGAGCCGGCGGGAAAGGGACGACGACCGGGCGACCCGGACCGAAGAGGCGGCGATCGTGGTCGCGGCTGCCGTCATGGCGCACGTCGAGCCCGGGAGCCGCTTCACTTGGCGGTCGGACACCGGCACGCGGCACGACTATTACCTGAACGACACCGATGACGAGATGATCGAGATCGCGGGGCGGTGGGAGGACGGGCTGTCCGGTTTGTTCGACCAGAAACGTGCCCAGAGCGACCGAAACCCCACCCTGCGGAAGCGGTGGGTGAGTGTCACCATCGTTCGAAGAGACCCGCCGAGGAACCGGACGGAGGGGTTGCACTCATGACCATGCTCGCCGACCCCGAGTATCGAAGGCTGGCTACCGAGTCCTCGAATGACATGATCCGCCACGACGCCCGTCGGGGTGAGGGGGAGTACGAGAAGGCCGCACTCCACATCCGGGAGGCCGGTGCCGGTCGGCTCCGCATGGGCCGGATCGCGTACGACGCGGGGAACTTCGCCCGGGCCGCCGCCGACTGGCTCTCGGCCGGTGCGTGCTTCTATCTGGCGACCGACGGGACACGGATGCGGGAGTGCATCGATCGGGTACGGCAACTGGATCAGGAGGGGAAGATTCCGGCCGACCGGCGTGACATCCGGGCCGCGATCCAAGAACGCGAGGGGGAAGTCAGGACGCTGGAGGAGAAGGTTACCCGGTTCCTCCAAAACTACCGTGGTCTGGCAGCGCGGTTCCCGCAGAGGAATGGAGAGCGGTTGGAGTTCCTCCGCGAGCAGGTCCGCGAACTGCCCGGGTTCGCGGACCTCCACTTCGAGATTTACCGACACGCCCGCACACTCGGCCAGGCTTCCCTGGCCGGGGAACACCTGAACTGGGCCACGAAGTTCGATCCCGACAACCCTGAGTATGTGGGACGGTTCGGGTATCAACTCATCCAGTTGGGACAGCCGGCTCAGGCGGCCGAACTCGGCCGTGAGTTCTTGCGTACCCATTCCACAGAACCGACTGTGCGAATCATGCTCGCCCAAGCTCTGGTGTCATCGACCGGTGGACAAACACCGGACCGGGAAGGATCGCTAGCTGTGTTGCAACCCGTGCTGGAAGACCCTTCGATCCGGGCCAACGTTCGACTCGCGGCGATCGTACTCAGTGCCGCCGTCCAACACGACGCGGGACATGAGGTGGAGTACCATCAGCTGCTCGACGACTTCGACCGGGTAGCCGCGACAATCCAGGCGTCGGACGAACGGACTCAGGTTGCAGAACTTCGTCGGGTGATCTCACGACCCAGGACCAACGGGGTGACCAACGGACGACAACACTTCGGGGAGACGAACCTCTCGTCCCTGCTGCAGAGCCGGCTCTGCGAGCACCTCAACCCTCAGACCGCCGGTGCTGTCGCGTAGTAGCCAGCCCGACCGATTCTCCCTCCGGCCCGGTTCGGGTTTCCGTTTCGCCCGATTGTGTCGTAAATATTCGGAACGACCTTAACCCCACCCGTCTCCGCGCGGCCTTTGTGCGCGACCGACCGGCCCCCGACCTGTTCCTTGTCAGCTGGCTCACCCGGTTCCTGGAACTCACCTGCATCCGGTGGTTCCCGTCGCACGCGACGAAAGCCGTGGTTCACATGGCGATTCTGTTCGGCGGGAGGTGGACGGTGAACCCGGTGGTGGTCGCGGCCATCCTGGTGATGAGTTTGGCCGGGTGGTTGTACGCCGCGGGTCTCCGTCCGAAGCAGCTGGAACCGTATTGCGCCGGGCCTTTCGCCATCGTGGTGCTGGGGTTGGTGATCAGTCTGAACGCCTTTCTCGGTCGACCCCCGGCCGCGCAAATGATCGGCGCGTGTGTGTTAGTGTTTGCGCCGATCGCCTTTACGGGAGTCGTGTTCGCGGTGAGCTTCGGGCCGTCGACCCGGCCCTACCTGATCTTCGCGGCGAACATTGCCGGTGCGACCGTCGGGGGTCTGGCCGAGAACGTATCCATCTTGCTCGGCTTTCAATACCTGTTATGCGTGGCGGCCGGATTTTACCTCTTGTCATCCACCTTCGGGAACCGCACACTGCCCGCTATCCGAGCGGAGCAGAGCGTATAATGCCCCTGACGGAGCAACAGGGACACACGAACGACGGTCCCGGTGGGCGGTTTCGCCCACCTCCGGGGCCTTTCGGGGCGGCGGAAACCCTGCCGGAATTGTCGGACGTACCGCGCCCGTGTGAACCGGTTCGCGCAGCTTGTCGGCCTCGGTTGCGTGGTTGGCATTTTGTTTGTGACAATGTCCTGAATGCCGGGCCGATTTTCGGCCGACGATCAGTCCCGTTCTGCACACCGGTCCCTTCGCGGCTCGACAAGGACAGACAGGCCCACGTCCTGGTCGCAACGACTGAATACGCCCTCCCCCGGCCAGGCCGGGGCGCGACAGGAGAACCCACCTCATGCCGGAGTTGAACGACGAGGAGCCGGGTGAACTGCCCGGCGGGCTGTCGCGGCGGCGGGGTCGAATGCTCTCCCCCGGCGTCGCGGTAGTCCGGAACGGGCGCGAGGCCCTTTCGGTCGAGCTGGCCCTGACGATTTTCCGCCAGATGGTCCGGACCCGTGCCCTGGAAGAGCGCGGGATCAAGATGTCGAAGTCGGGGGAGGCGTACTTCTGGGTCGGCGGCCCGGGCGAGGAGGCGACGAACGTCTGCCTCGGGTTGCAGATCCACAAAGGCCAGGGCCCGGCGTTCGATTACCTGCACCTGCACTACCGGAACGCCGGCGCCATGCTCGCGATGGGCATGCCGGTGATCGACCACGTCCGCCAGCTGGCGATGCGGGCGACCGACCCGCACTCCCGGGGCCGAAATTTCGTCGGCCACTACTGCGTCCCGACGTGGAACGTGCTCCCGGTGACGAGCGTGATCGAGGTCCAGTTCGCGATGGCCCCGGGCACCGCCCTGGTGCAGAAGCGGCACGGCGGCGAGGGGATCACGGTCGTCGTCGGCGGGGAGGCGGGGACGGCCGAGGGGGACTTCGAGACCTGCCTGAACTGGAGCACCCGGCCGGGGACCGAGCTGCCGGTGTTGATGATCGTGACGAACAACCACTTCGGCATCTCCACCGACCTGAGAACGGTCCGGGTGAACCGGCCGATCGTGGACCGGGCGGCGCCGTACGGGGTCCGGAGCGAGACGGTGGACGGGAACGACCCGATCGCGGCGTGGCACGCGATCGACCGGGCGATGCGGTACTGCCGGCGGGAGCGGAAGCCGTTTCTCCTGGAGACGATGGTCAGCCGGCTGCACGGGCACTCGTCGAGCAGCGGGGCCCAGCGGGTGTGGGACGAGGCCGACCCGCTCGCCCTCTTTGAGCAGAAGCTGATCGACGACGGGGCGATCGACGTGGCGGCGGTGAGGGCGATGAAGGACGAGGCCAGGGCGGAGGTCGACGCGGCGGTAGTCGAGGCGATGGCCGAGTCGCAACCCACCCCCGAGGACGTCAACCGGTTCACCTACGCCCGCAGCCCGGTGGACGCTGTGTACCCGGACGATTTCACCGGGCTGCCGGGGAAAGTGCAAAGTTCAAAATGAAAAGTGAAAAATGGAACGGAGTCGTCCATGCCTCCGGACACGGACGAAGGCGGCGCGGCGCCGGACATTGAAGGGCGGACCTTCGAGTTCGCCCTCCGTGTGATTAAAGTCTGTTCGGCTCTGGACGAAAAACCCGGGGTTCGGCGGACGCTCGGGAACCAGCTTCTTCGTTCAGGTACGTCGGTCGGGGCGAACGTCACGGAAGCCCAAGCCGCGCAGAGCAAACCCGACTTCATTTCCAAGATGAACATCGCCCTGAAGGAGTCGCGCGAGGCATATTACTGGTTACGGCTCATCGCCGCCGCAGAATTGATGACTGCCGGGCAACTGGGCCCGATCACCCAGGAAGCGGGTGAGGTCACACGTGTCCTCGGAGCCATCGTCCGCACCGTGCGGCGCAATCTGGAAGACGGGTTGTGAATCCCGATTTCCATTTTTCACTTTTCCTTTTTCACTTTGAACTTACATGGCGACATTGGTGCAGGCGGTCCGGATGGCGCTGCATTACGGCGAGGAACACCTCGGCGTGACGGACGTGTTCGGCGAGGACGTCGGGCCGCCGCTGGGCGGCGTGTTCACCGCCACCCAGGGCCTGAAGACCGCCTGGAACTCGCCCCTCGACGAGCGGGGCATCCTCGGGACCGCGATGGGCATCGCCTACGCCGGCGGGCGGCCGGTGTGCGAGATCCAGTTCTGCGACTACGCCTTCAACTCGATCGACATGATGAAGCTCGCCGGGAACCAGCGGTGGGCCTCGGCCGGCGGGTACGACATGCCGATCGTCGTCATGACCCCGAACGGGGCCGGCATCCGCGGCAGCATCTACCACTCGCACAGCTTCGAGAGCTGGGCCAGCCGGCTCGTCGGGTGGAAGATCGTGATGCCGTCGAACGCCCTCGACGCCTACGGGCTCGTCATCGCCGCGATCAAGGACCCGAACCCGGTCCTCGTCCTGCTCCCGAAGGCGCTCTTACGGCTGAAGGGCGACAAGCTCATCCCCGGCGAACCGGCCGACCCCGAGGAGCTCGGCCGGATGATCGACGCCCCGATCGGCGACCGGTCGGGGTGGGCGCCGCAGTGGCCGGACCTGAAGGAGTACGTCGTCCCGATCGGGACGGGCGACCTCGTCCGCGAGGGCACGACCGCGACCGTCGTCAGCTACGGCCGGACGCTCCCGCTGTGCGCCCAGGCGGCCGACGAGTTGGCCCGCGAGCACGGCTGGACGTTCGACGTGATCGACCTGCGGAGCATCTTCCCCTACGACTGGGACCTGATCTCGGCGAGCGTGACGAAGACCGGCCGGCTCTTGGTCGTGAACGAGGACACGGAGGTGACGAACTTCGGCGAGCACCTCCTGCGGCGGGCGGTGGACGAGCACTTCTACGACCTGTCGGTCCGCCCGCGGACGCTGATGGGCCGGCACGTCCCCGGGATCGGGATGAACCAGGTGTACGAGCAGAACAGCGTCCCCCAGCTCGGGCAGGTCCGCGAGGCGATGCGGGAAATTGCCGCCGAGCCGGCGTGACGCCGCGGCCGGCTCCGGCGGCCCCGCACCCGGTTGCGTCCTCCGCCCGGGTTGGGTACTGTGTGGGCGGGATCGCACCCGGTGCCCGAGGAGCTGTGATGCCGACCGCCGAAGCCCTTTGTGCGTTCG
Source organism: Gemmataceae bacterium (assembly GCA_028288765.1). Lineage (GTDB taxonomy): Bacteria > Planctomycetota > Planctomycetia > Gemmatales > Gemmataceae > Urbifossiella. The sequence continues at coordinate 11,465 of JAQGHQ010000015.1, forward strand.
CCATCGACCAGTTCCACGGCAACCTGCCCCTTCAGTTGACCGGGCTGATCCGGGACCACCGGACCGACCACTCCCGCACCCTCCTCGCGACCCTGGAAGAATGCAACCGGAAGGCCTGGCGGGCTCTCGAAATAGCCCTCGCCGGGGAATCCCTCTGGACCCGGTTCGACCGGGCGGAGACAAAGGCCATCCGGACGGCGATCAAAGAGTTCGTCGACACGGTCGAGTTCCCCGGGCTGGAGGGCAAAACCAGGGAGTACCGCGCGCGGTGCCTCCGGGAACTGCGCGAGGCTTTGGGTAAGGGCGTCCTGCTCGGGTCGCTGGTCGCGGGCGACCTGGCGGACAAGGCCGGGCGGTTCGCCGGTGAGCTCGACCCGCAAGCCGTGTTGAAAGCCGAGAAGACTGCCCTGAAGAAGCTCGCCCAGGAAATCCAAGGGGCCGGGTTTCAGGCCCTCGGGTGGCTGGTCCACAACGACGGCGATCCCGACCGGTCGGTCGTGGTGGTCGCCGTGCGGTACTTCTTCCGCCGTGCCGTCGAGACGAACGCGGAATTGTTCCGCGGGCTCCAGTTCACCGCCGTGGAGGCCCTCGCGGCCGGGCAAGACGCCCTCGCGGTGAACCAACAGAGGGTGCTCGAGGAGCAGCAGGACGGCCTCCGGAAGTTGCACGGCGGATTTGCCCAGTTGGAAGAGTGCCTGACCAGGTGGGAGTCGGAGCTCGAGAAAGGACTGGCAGAGGTCGCCGACCAGATCCGGGCCGAGTTTGCCGCCCTTCGGGGGCAGGTAGGTGACGTTCACGACGGCGTGAAGGCCGTGGCGGACTCGGTCAAGGGCGTTCACGACTCGGTCCAGGGGGTCCACGACCGCGTGCAGGAGATCCGGGGTACGGTCGAGCAGGCAACGGCCGCCGCGGTCGCCGCCCAGGACTCGGTCGAGGCCCACGCCGCCGACACCGCCCGCCGCCTGGACGACCTGCAGGCGCGGATGGCCCAGCTGCTCGACAAGCTCGAAATGCGGAACAAGCCGGTCGAGCCGCGGCACAGCCTGTCGGTCCGAACGGACCGCGAGCGGGACCTGGTGAAGGACCTCCTCCGGCAGATCCGTGCCCTCCCGGAAGAGGCCCGGTCCGCACGGCCGGAACTCGTCACCGACGTCGGCAAGCTACAGATCGCGGTCGGCGACTTTTTCGGGGCGGGGGAGTCGTTCGTCGCCGCCGCGGTCCTTGCCACTTCGGACGCGGGGCGGGCGGAGGCCCACCACAACGCCTACCGGGCCAAGCTGGAGCAGGACGACCACACCGGGGCGCTCGACGAACTGCTGAAGGCGGTCCGGTTGAACGCCCGTCTGGCCCCATTCCCGTTCGACAAATACCGGCCGGAGCGGATCCTCGGGGCCGGCGGGTTCGGGGTGACGTTCCTGTGCCGGCACCGACTCACGGAGGCCGAGGTCGCGGTCAAGGCGATCGACGACGGTGACCTGGAACGGGATGCCGGGTCCGTGATGGCGGAAGCGATGGCCCTCGACAAGATGAAGCACCGGGCCATTATCGGCCTCCGGGATTGCGGGTACGGGGACGAGACCGGCCGCCGCCGCCCGTACCTGGTGATGGAATACTTCGACGGCCCGACCATCCTCACGTACGTCGAGCAGAACGGCCCCATCCCCCTCGCGGACCTGCTGCCGGTCGCGAAAACACTCTCGGACGCGTTGACGGCCTCCCACCGGCAGGGCGTTCTGCACCGCGACATCAAGCCGGCGAACGTGATGGTGAAGCCGGTCGCGGGCGGGTCGGGTGGGACCGGCGGGCCGGCCCAGTGGGAGGTGCGACTGATCGACTTCGGGCTGGCGATGAGGGCCGACGTACTGACAGCCTCGCTCTCGACCAGCCGGGGGTCGACGATGCGCGGGATGAGCGTGGCCGGGACCCTCGATTACGCGGCCCCGGAACAGCTCGGCAAACTTCCGGGGGCGAAGGTCGGCCCCCCGGCCGACGTGTACGGATTCGCCAAGACACTCTGTTTCGCCCTGTTCGGGACGACCGAGCCGACGAACCGGCATTACAAGATGGTGCCCGAGCCGATGGCCGATCTGATCGGCCGGTGCCTGAGTCGCTCCCCCGCCGACCGGCCGCAAGACTTCGGGGAGGTGCTGGACGCGCTGAACGGGGTGTACGTGCCGGAGGCGGCCCGTGACCCGACGGCGCGGCCGGCGGGGGAGTCGGCGCCTCCACGGGCTGGTGCGCCGAAGAAGGCCGGCGGGGCCCTGCCCGAGGCCCACCAACTCTCGGCGGGGTCGAAGCCCGTCCCGCTCCCGAGGGCCCGACCGGTGAGGGCCCGGCCGGTCGACGACATGGATTATCAGCCCGGGCTCGGGCCGCCGGAAATCGAGCCGGCGGAAGACGAATCCCGGTCTCGGCCGCGCGACCCGTCCCGCCAGGTGGGTCACTCGTCGTCCCCGTCGGAAGGCTCCAATGATCGTGTGACGCACGCCCTGGTCGCGATCCTTCTTGGCGGGTTCGGCATACATAAATACATGCAGGGAAACTCCGGGAACGGGACCCTCCGGCTCGTCCTGGGCTTCTTTACTGTCTGGCTGGTCACCGTACCGATCGGCATCATCGAGGGGATACAATACCTGGGCATGTCCGACGAGCAGTACGCCCGGACCTATCTCCGGCGGAAGAAGGACTGGTTCTGAGTGGGGAGGTCCGGCGCGATCGCCCTTCCCGCCCGTCCGAGCTTGCTCGCCCGTCGGTGACCGGGTCGGGATTTTTATTCGGGGCGGCCAGCGTGGCGGCCTGTGAGTCGTATGTCGGGAGCCCGCGTCATGGACTTTCCTCTCCCGCCCGTCGGCGAAGGGCTCTACGAGGTCGAGCTGGTCCGGTGGCTGGTCCGGCCCGGGGACGCGGTCGGCCGCGGGCAGGGGTTGATGGAGGTGATGTCGGACAAGGCGACGATGGAAGTCCCGGCCCCGTTCGCCGGGACGGTCACCGGCCTGTCCGCCGCCCCCGGGACGAAAGTCCAGGTCGGCCAGGTCGTCCTCAGCTACACCCCGGTCGGCGAGCCGGTCGTGGCGGGCGGGGGGCATGAGCCCCTCGATCCGTCGCCCCCACCGCGCCCGGATACCCACTCCCCACGCGGGGGGCTCACGCCCCCCGCCCGCCACGACCATCCGCCGCCCCCGCACGCCAACGGCCACCCCACGCCCGCCCTGCCGCCCGGCCGGCTCCCCCCCGCCGCCCCGTCGGTCCGGATGCTGGCCCGGAAGCTCGGCATCGACCTGACCGGCGTCCGCGGCACCGGGCCGCACGGCCGGATCCTCCTCGACGACCTGTCGCCGTTCCTCAAGCCCGTCGCGGGGTCGCCGCCGCCCGCCCAGGCCGCACCGGACGCCCCGAAACTCGACCTCGGGGTCGCCGGGACGCGGGTGAAGCTCGTCGGCCTCCGCCGCAAGATCGCCGAGCACATGGTCGCGTCGAAGCGGCACATCCCGCACTACTCGTACATCGACGAGTGCGACCTGACCGACCTCGTCCGGCTCCGCGCACAGCTCCGCGAGCCGTTCGAGAAGGCCGGGGTGAAACTGACGTACCTCGCGTTCCTGGTCAAGGCCGTGGCCCGGGCGCTGAAAGAGGTGCCGGTCGTCAACAGCACCCTCGACGAGACGGCGGGCGAGATCGTGCTGCACGACCGCTACCACGTCGGGGTCGCGGTTGCCACCCCGGGCGGGCTGATCGTCCCGGTGGTCAAGGACGCGGACAAGAAAGACCTCGCCGCGGTCGCGGCCGAGATCGACCGGCTGAGCGCCGACGCCCGGGCCGGCCGGTCGCGGCTCGACAACCTGAAAGGCGGGACGTTCACGGTCACGTCCATCGGCGGGATCGGCGGGCTGATCTCCACCCCGATCATCAACCACCCCGAAGTCGGGATCATGGGCGTCGGGAAGGTGGTGAAACGGCCGGTCTACGACGACGCCGGGAAGATCCGCCCGGCGGACGTGGTCTACCTGTCGTTCTCGTTCGACCACCGGGTTGTGGACGGGGCGGTCGGGGCGGCGTTCGGCAACGCGGTGGTCAAGCACCTCCGGAACCCGGCCACCCTCCTCCTGCCGGAGAAGTTCGGTGGATGACCCCGTTTCGGGG
>JAQGHQ010000026.1 GCA_028288765.1 Gemmataceae bacterium
GGCGATCAGGGCCAGCCCGACCAGAAGGTTCCGGTACTCCTCCGCGTCCGGCCACCAGCAGAACACGAGGGCGACCCCGGCGGTGAAGGCGAGCGGCACGACCAGGTTGGCGGCCAGCCCGGTCCCCAGAAGCAGGGGCCGCCCGAGGACGCCCTTCGCCTGCCCGAGCCGGACGCCGAGACCGGCGTTGAGCATCAGGAACCCGAGCAGGATCCCGGGCAGCGAGAGGTCGACGTTCTCACCGGCGGGCGCCGGCCTCCCGAGCGAGACGCTCCGCAGCCACAGGCCGGGGTCCGGCCACAGGGCGGCGACGGCGTACGACCCGATGAGCAACCACCCGAGGTGACCGTGGACGAACCGGGCGGCCGCGGGGATCGGAGATCGTTTGTCGCCCATACCCCCTCCGGTAGTGGGACGCCGGACCGGCAGGAACCGCCCCCGCCCCTGCTACGGGCGGGCCTGGTACACGCGGATCTCGGGCCCGGGCTTGCCCGCCTGCCGCGAGACCCCCAGGAACAGCCGGCCCGACGCCGGGTCGAACAGGCAGGTGCGGGCCAGCTTGGTCGTTGGCATCTTCTCGACCACTTCGAACCGGCCGCCGTCCTTCTCCTCCAGGATCGCCAGGAACCCCTCGCCGCAGGAGGCGTACAGCCGTTTCCGCTTGGCGTCGTGGAACAGGTCGTCGATGTCGGGGGGGATCTCCGCCGTCCACAACTCCTTCCCGGTCCTGGCGTCCAGGGCGAGCACCACCGCGGGCTTGCGGCAGCCGACGTAGATCCGCTGGGTCTCGCGGTCCAGGACCATCGGGTAGAGGCCCTCGGCCGTGGCCGGCACGTACGTGGCGACCGTCTCGTGTTTGGCCAGGTCGACGACGGCGACCGCGGACGGCTTGACCGTGTTGACGTACGCCCGCGACCGGGCGGGGTCGAGTTGGAAGCCCTCCGGCTGGCCCGGGAGCTTTGCGGTCGCCTTCACCTCGTACGTCTTGGCGTCGAACGCCGTCAAGGCGTGCTCGCCGTGCCCGACGTACACCAGCCCCGTGCCGGGGTTGTACCGCACGTTGTCGGCGGCCGGTAACTTCAAGGTGTGGAGCAACTCGTACGTCTTCCCGTCGAAGACGTTGCACACTCCGTCCACTCCGTTGCCCACGAAGATGCGGTCCAACTCGGGGGCGTAGGCCACCCCCTGGATCTTGCCTTGCCTGGGGATCTGCTTGACGGGCTTGCCCGCCTTCAGGTCCACGACGTCGAGGCTGTTGTTCGACAGGCTGGCGACGAACAGCCGGTCGCCCTTGACGTCCAGGGCGAAGTGGTCGAGCCGTCCTTCCGCCCCGTCGAGCTGGATCGTCTGCACCAACTTCAGTCGCGCGGGGTCGGCGGCCGAGACCGCCGGCCCGGACAGGGCGGCGAGGACGACCGCCATGTGCGTGACTGCGAAAGTCGTCCGAGGGGTCGTCATCGCGGTTCCTCCCTTGGTGGGGCGGCTTCAGAAGTCGTTGCCGGGCACCTGCCCGTCGTTGGTGGATTGCAACAGGACCCAGGTCTGCTGACTGATCGAGTCCTTGACGAACGCGACGTGCCCGTCCACGAAACAGGCATTCACCCCACCGGTGTGCCGGCTACGGGCCTGGGCCGCCATCCCCCAGTTGTTCGGGTCCGGCCGGCACCCCATCCCGTCCTTCGTCCCGATCCCGGCGTACCAGAACGTGGCGCACGTCTCGACCTCGTCCGCGTTGTCCAGCCGGTTGTTGGGGGTCGGGTTGGGGTCCCGGCCGGCGACCACCACGCTCGCCCCGGGGAACCCGAACGCCCAGGTCCCCCGATAGTCGCTCGCGTTCACTCCGATGCGGACCTCGTGGAACAGGAACGTGCCGCTCGTCCCGTCCGTGACCCCGGCGATGGACACCCCGTACTCGATGGACATGACCGGGCCTTTGGACATCCCCTGGTAGGGCGGATTGTTGACCGCGTTGTCCCCCCGGATGTGGTGGTCGGCGTCCGCCGTACCGCCGTTGCAGGCGTAGTTCCCCCTCGCCCACCCGGTCTGCGGGAGTCGGCCGTTGGGGTCGGTGAACGGGGCGGCACCGGCACCCTGGTCCGAGGGGCACAGCAGGTTGGGCATCGTCTGCCCCCGCACGACCCGCCAGGACGTGTTGTAAGACGCCAGATTGGCCGTGTTGGAGGTGCCCGGGTAGCTGATCACATTGGCCTGCTGATACAGGGCGGTTTGTTCGAAGTAGGGCAGCAGGTAGACTGCCCAATTCGGGCCGAACGGGTTGCCGATCCCTCCGGTCAACGGGTCGTTGCTGGCCTGGGCATAGGGCATGCTCACCCCGACGGGGAACCGCTGGTTCGCGTCGTGACAGGCGTGCGCGGCCAGTCCGAGCTGCTTGAGGTTGTTCTGACACTTGGCCCGGGCGGCGGCCTCGCGGACCTTCTGCACGGCCGGCAGCAGCCCGATCAGGACGGCGATGATGGCAATCACCACCAGGAGCTCGACCAGAGTGAAGCCGGTACGTCGGGTCACGGTCATCGTCCTCCGGTTCAGTGCTTCCCGGCCCCGACCGCCTTCTGGGCGTCGAGGGCGGCCTTGATCCCGTTGGCCAGGTCTCCGGCCGTGCCCTTGGCCCAGAAGTGCGTGAAGTAGAACGCCGGCTGCTCGCCCGCCATGTGGTTGTGCAGGGCGACGACGTGGACGCCGGCCCTCCGCAGCGCCCGCAGGACCGGCTGGACCTCGGCGGCGGTCATGATGAAGTCCCCGTCCACCGCGGCCAGCTCGTCGGACCCCGAGAACGCCGCCCACGTCGTCAGGCCCATCGAGCCGCCGACCTTCACCCCGTGCATCGTCCCCTCGCGGCCGATGGTCACCTTGACCACCCCGGCCTGGGACTCGGCCTTCCTCCCCAGTGCCTGCTCGATCGGGCCGGCGGTCACCGTCCCGGCCTTCGGGCTCTCGCCCGGGAACCTCGTCGCCGGTTTCGGGGTCTCGGCCCGGACCTTCTTGATCCCGTCCCACACCCCCTTCACGCCGCCGGCCAGCTTCTCGGGCTCGCCCGTCCCGCCGACGTGCATGAAATACACCTTCGGCTCGTCGTGGAAGAAGTGGTTGTGCAGGGCGGTCACCTCCAGCCCGCCGGCGAACGCCGCGTCCATCGCGGCGTCCACCTCGTCCTGGAAGACGACCGTGTCGCCCATGACCATC
>JAQGHQ010000074.1 GCA_028288765.1 Gemmataceae bacterium
GTGGACGGTCCAGACCTGGGTGGCTCGGGCGGGCGATCAGCGGCTCGATCGGGTCGACTGGTCGGATCAACCCCGTGGCGGGCGGCGCGAGAACGCGTCGACCCCGGCCCGGACCGAAGACCTGGTCCTCCGGGTCCGCAAGCGCCTCAAGGAGTCCAGCCCGCTGGGCGAGTGCGGGGCCGCCGCCATCCACCGGGAACTCCCGCGGCGGGGGGTGCTGGATGGGCGGCCGCGGGTCCGTCGCCCGCCCCCCCCGCCGGGGTGGTATCTGCCCCGGGTCGCCGCCCGGAAGGCGGAGCTGGAGAGCTTCGACTTCGTCGAGGGGCTGGTCACCCGGACCGGGACCGACGTCATGGTGCTCAACGCGGTGACCATCCGCGGGGGCCGGTGCAGCAGCTGGGTCGGCTCGTCCTGGACCGCCAAACAGACGGTCACGACCCTGACGGCCCATTGGCGGGAGGTCGGGCTACCGGGGTACGCCCAAGTTCGACAACGACACCATCTTCCAGGGCGCCCGCCGGCGGCCCGACTCGTTCGGGCGGGTCATCCGGTTGTGCCTGCAGCTGGGCGTCGTCCCGGTCTTCGCCCCCCCGGGAGACCGGGTTCCAGGGGGCGATCGAGAGCTACAACGGGCGGTGGCAGGCCAAGGTGGGGCGGCGGTTCGAGCACGACACCCTGGGGTCCGTCCGCCGGCACTCGGACCGGTACGTCGCGGCCGCCCGGGCGCGGACCGCGGCTCGCCAGGACGCCGCCCCGGCCCGCAAGCCGTTCCCGGCGAGCTGGGAACTGGACCTCCAAACGCCCCTCCGCGGGACCGTGATCTTCCTCCGCCGGACGAACCAGGACGGGGCGGGCGGCCTGCTGGAACGGTCGTACCCGGTCGACCCCGGGTGGCCACACCGATTGGTCCGGGCGGAGGTGGACCTGACCCGCGGCGAGAACCGGTTCTACCGCCTCCGCCGGCGCGCGCCGAAGGAACAGCCGCTGATCAAGACCATCCCGTATGCGACCCCGAAAAAGAGGTTCTATGAGTGACTACCGTTGACTGACACTTGGTCACCGCGCGACACGAACGGTGACCACCTTTGAGTGACACTTGTCCCAATGCCGGGGACATGTGGGGAGCCGACGGTTCCCGGTCCAGGAATCGAGGTCGGGGCCGAACGCCGCGGATGATGCCGACCTGCGGAAGGGGCGCCAGCGCCGAGGCAACGCGCATCATAGTCGGACGAATTCGTCTGATGTACCGTCTCTCGCATGTCTACCCAAAGCTGTGACATGCCTCCCGGCCGCGGCTAAACAGCTTGACGACGTCGGGGAGACGCCCTGAAAAAGCGCGCTGGCGCCGACGTGAAATACGCGGTTCAATGTGCATCCGGTCGGCACAGCTCTACGGCGTCCGCACGAGCCCGCGGCGCGGGGTCTCGCGGACGATGGCGTAAGGCTCGTGTCGGTCGTAAACGGTGCCCCAATCCACCGGTTCGACGTGCCAGACGAGTTCGCCCTTATACTTCGCCCGAAACTCGACAATATTCATTCGCGCGAAGGCAAATCGCCAGGTTTGCTGGTCAGATCCCGAGGCTTCCAACAAGAGATATGCCTCGGGGTCGGTGGTCTCATCGACGAACGTGAAAATCGCGCCGTCGAGCGTGTTCGTTTGGGGAGAGGCATACCGGAAGATCGGATGAGCCATCATCCGCATCGCTTCCTTCCCGTGTTCCGGGTGCTCACGCTCGACGGAGAAGCCACGACTCAGCTCGCGCATCTGCAGCAATCTTCCCGGGGCCATTGCGGCAGGGGCCGGCGCGCCGGGGACGGCCTGGAATTTCACCCCGGCTTTCGTCGGTTTCAAAAACTCCTTTCCGTCGCGGCAACCAACGACGTTCGGACTCGCCAGGGTATGCAGTTCGCTGTAAAGCGATTCCTGATTATGAAAATCAAAGACTGCCCCGATCACTTCCGGGCGGCCCTGATACGTCCACATGAATACGTTGCCGTAGACCTTGCCCCGGACGGGGTTGGTGTACTTCAGAAGCGGTTTCGGATGACGCTCGAATTTCGTCTTCTGGCTGGCGTCGGTGTAGAAATCGTAGCGGCCGGCCAGTTCGTCTACTCGCTTGGCCGATTCTCGGTCGTCGTCTTCGGTCGAAAAAATGCTGGGCGATGCCCCCGCGATGATGGTTAAGCTGATCAGCCACTTCACGCCAGCCATCACGGACCTCCACCGGAAAGGGTTGTGGAGAGGAACTGCCGAGTGATGAGCACCAAGACATTCTGTCATATTTGGACGGGCGGTCAACGTCAGTCATTCTCGGAATGGCTTCGCCGCCCGCGCTTTGTTCCTGTACGTCCGGGTTGAGGACGCCCCCGCCACCATCGAACTCCCGCAGTGAGCCTATGGACCCCGAGAAAGAACTCGAACGGATCGCCCAACAGTATCGGGACGAGGGCTACGCCGTCGCCACCCGCCCCGGCCGGGACCAGCTGCCGGGGTTCGCCGCCGGGTTCGAGGTGGACCTGCGGGCGGACCGCGGGAACGAACATGTGCTCGTGGAGGTGATGCGGGACCGTGCGGCTCTGCAGGCGGACCCGGCCGCCGGGCGGTTAGCGGAGGTCACGAACGCCCAGCCGGGTTGGCGGTACGACGTGATCGTCCTGGAGCAAGATAGCCCGCTACAAAGGATCGCGCGGATGGTCGGTGAGCCGACCCCCGACCAGATCGAGCAGATCCTGGTCGAAGCCGAGCACGTCATGCGGATCTCCTCGACCCGGGCCGGGCTCGTCCTCGCCTGGGCGGGCCTTGAGGCGGCGATGCGGCGGTACGCCCACCGGGTGGGGATCAATGGGGAGGTCGGTACGCAGCCGCTGACGATGATCCGCGAGCTGTACGCCAAAGGGCACTTCTCCAGGGAGGATTACGCCCGCCTGGAGGTGTCGCGGCGGCTCCGCGCCGCGGTGGCCCACGGCCTCCCCCCTTCGAGCATCGACCCGGGAGAGGTGCATACGGTGATCGACATGGCGAGACGACTTCTTGCCGAGAGTGAGAAGCCCCAGGCGGTGGCAGGGTAAGGCGACAGCCGCTCGGCGCGATTCGGACCTACAAGAGTTCGTCGATATCCACGCCGTTAGCCCCGATCGATACAACTTCCACCCTGCTGCCAAGTTTCGAGTAATTCATAGTAGTCGCCTACTTCTTTCTCTTCATGTCAGCTTCACTCATCAGGACGTTCTCCCTTCAGAACACGCTCAAGTATCTGCCCCAGTCCACCGCGGTCATCCCATCGTTTCTTCAGTAATGCATAGTCACGATGCTTCTCGTCCGGACACTCAAAGAACCCAATCAGACATGGCTGATCGGTTAGATGAATTGTGATTGGCTCATCGCTGCCTTCCTGGAGTACAATGTCGGTCTTGAACTCATAGATGCCTCTATCATTGGTCATAAGTTTCAAGAGGTAGGTTTCCGTCTCTTGTCCGGTAACAACCACGTCCACGCTGTTGAAATCGCGGACGTCTTTTGTCTCAAGGTTTGCAATCCACTTTGGATGGAACTGCCACGGCAGTTCCATTCGGCGGTTCGATAGTTCAAATCCAATGACAGGCTTGACGACGTAGGCCATCCCAGGAACGAAAGTAGGCGCGACAGCATGGAAACCTGTGACAGTCACGAGTACATCACGGATCGTAAGCTGCCGGCCTGGTGTGCCCCTTGTGACAGTCAGATTGAGTGATACTCCAGCAACTCCCGAAAGAACTTCTGTAGAGACAAATTGTTGAGGGCAGAATACGAACTGATCCGTGAAGGCGAGCATTTCTTGTCGGTCTTGATTAGTCGTGAGTTGCTCCCATGCTCTCAATTCCGGCTTCATGCCCTTAGCCATTCTCGATACTTGCGAGAACGCCTTTGGTATTATCAATGTTGCTCGTGGTTTCTTTTCAACAGGATCGACTTGTACTAAGGATTGCCGTTGCGGGTTGCTTGGCAATGCAGGCAGAATGACTAGTGCTAGAATCACGAAAACTACAATGGGGGGAACGAGACGCGCCCCGGGCCGGGGTGAAGCCTTTACTTCCTCAGCGGCGATTGGCACGACGTGGCCCGAAACGACCGACGCAGGCAATCCCGATGCACTGGCTTCCCCACCTCCCTCCGAACGCACGCTAGCGACAGTGTCGACATCGTCCTTGAGTGTTTGCAGTTGCCCCGTTGCAGCTCCAGAAACCGGCTGCAACGGGGCTACCGAGGGTTGCGGTCGATTACCTCGACCAGGTCGTCCACGCCGAGGTAATGCAACGCATCCCGCAGCGCGTGGAGCTTCTTTCGCTCCTCAAGCCAGTCGAGTAGCCTGCCGGCAGGAGACGATGCGCGCTCGAAGGCGTATCTATCTGGTAGAGGGACATCAAAGTACATTGCGACGCGTTCCCAGCGGGTGACCAACCCATCTTGGATTTCGAGTCGCGTTTTTCCGCTGAGGCTCGTCGGCCGGGGCGCCAGCCCGGGGGTGAGAGCAGCAGCCGTGACCCCCTTCCCGCCGCGGTCCAGAGCCAGGGGGAAGTTGTTCTCGACCTCGTGCGCCTTGAAGATCGGCTGTTGAGTCGCCCTTGCAGGGACTTTGTCTGCGACGTAGGTGAAGACGTCGAATACTTTCACCAACCCATCCCCGCTGTTATGTCCAGACCCCCGCAAAGCCTCCAGCAGGTAATGGGTGAACAAACTGTTCCGCATCCCCCCCAGAACCCACGACACTTCAGTCGAGCGGCACGACGCCATGATCACTCGGCCGGTCCCCCGAGCCAAGGCATCGTAAGTCTTCTGGTCCAGATTCGCCTTTAGGTTGGCCGCCGGGTCGAGAGCCTTCACCTCTCCCACCCCGGCCGAGTGGCATGCGTCGAGCAGGACGACCAGGCGCCCGGCGGAGATCGCCGACAGCAACTCCGTCATGTCCGCTGCGCTAATTGCGGTGTCCCGGAGCCGCTGCGGGTCACAGTCGAATGGAAGTAGATAGGCGTTAGCGTCAGGGCCGGTTTCGACTCGCCCGCCGTGGCCCGAGAAGAACACGACGACGGTGTCGTCGGTCCCGGCTGCTTTAGCCAACCGTCCGAACCCGGCCCGGATATTGTCGGCCGTCGCTTGCGCGTCGAGCAGAATCTCGACGTTTTCCGGTGGATACCCGCAGAGATCCGGGGATTGAAGAAGAGCTGCGACATCACGGGCATCGTCCACCACGTTCCCGGGGAGCGTCGAAACCAGCGGGTAGTTCGCGACCCCGATAACCAGGGCACGCCCGTGAATAAATTGACTTGGCATTTGGGCTCCGGATGGTCGCGCAGGCCCGCCGCAGTTACGAAGGTGGTGAGATTGTAACAAGCGTCCGCAATCGACTGAATGAAAAAGATAGAGCCTGACCGACCGTTTGCCACCTTTCATTCTCTTCTGTCCAAGTCGCGGCGCTGGTCTGGGGAGCGTGTAGGTGGCTACCGCGCGGCCGTTGAAGCCAATCGAACCGATCGACCGCTAGCCCGCCCGCTTCGCCCTCATTCCCACACTCAATCTTGCGGCGACAGCTGGTCCTCTGCGTTCGCTCGGCCCCGTTGCTACGCATCATTCGCCCTCGCGGGGCAACGTCGGAAGGACACAAAGCATCCAAAGAGCCTCGTTCCCACGCGTGGGAACGAGGCTCGACTGTTCCTCACCCCAGGTCACTTCTTGATGTCGACCTTGCTCGCCTTGATCTCCTTCTTCCCGTCCTTCTCGGTCACGGTCCCGGTGACGGTCACGCCCTCGACCTGCCCGCCGCCGCACACGCCGTCGTGGTACGCCTCCTTGTTCCCCGTGTCGATCAGGTAGTAGTTGACCACCTTGTCCTTCTCCTTCACCTGGAGCACGTTGGTACACTTCTTCGTCTCGTTCAGCTTGCACGACCCGCACACCAGGGTGCCGGTCACCTTGACCTCCTTCGCCGCCGGCTTCTCACCCGCCGGCTTGTCGGCGACCGCGACCCCGCCCGTCACCCAGGCCCCGACCGCCACCGCCGCCGCAACAATCATCGCGCGTACCATCAGATCATCCTCCAAGGTCACACACCCGCCGGGGGGCCCGGCCGCACCGCGCGGCCGGCACCGGTCCCGGCGTCGTCGTTCCTCTCCCCGGCGGGGAGAAGACTCGCGGGTGAGGGAGTCGCAACAGCGCCCTCACCCACCCCGCCGCCGTTGAGCTCGACGGCAGCGGGGTTGCTTCCAACGTGTTCGGTCGCCGCCCGCTGATGGGTCAGCAGGCCGGCATCGCGTAGCTTCAGCCACCGGGCCCGCCGGACCCAGTAGAACCGCACGGGCAGGAACAGGTCCACCACTTCGTCCGAAATCAGCAGCCCGCCGAGCACCGGTAAGGCCATCGGGGCGAGTACCTCGCCGCCGACGCCGGACGTGAAGACCATCGGGAAGATGGCCACGATCGCCACCCCCTCGGTCAAGAGCTTCGGCCGCAGCCGGTGGACGGCCCCCTCGATCACCGCGGCCCGTAACTCGTCGAGGGAGCGGATGTTCTCCAGCCCGCCCCGCTTCTCGATCGCCTCCCGCAGGTACACGAGCATGATGATGCCCGTCTCGGTCGCCATCCCGAAGCAGGCGATGAACCCGACCCACACCGCCACGCTGAAGTCGAGCGGCGGGGCGTCCCATCCGTTGAGCAGTTTCGGGAAGAGGAACAGGAAGAACGCCCCGCCGGCCATCGCCTCCGGCACCGCGAGCATCATCAGGCCCGCGTCCGCCAGGTCCTGGTAGGTCAGGTAGAGGACGAGGAAGATGACCAGCAGCACCGCCGGGAACACCCACCGCAGCGTCTTCGCGGCCCGCTCCTGGTGCTCGAACTCACCCGCCCACTCGACGTGGACGCCCTCCGGGAGCTTGACCTTCTCGGCCACGACCCGCCGCGCCTCCTCCACGAACCCGACCGCGTCCCGCCCGCGGACCATGAGCGTCACGTAGTTCAACAGCTGCCCGTTCTCGCCCTTGATGACCGCCGGGCCTTCGGTGAGCTGCACGTCGGCGAGCGCGGAGAGCGGGATGAGCCGTTTCCCCCTCGCCGCGTGCTCGGCCACCCCCGCGTGGGACTCGGTGCGGACCGTCGCGTCGCCGGTCATGGCCGCCCCGCGTTTGGGCTCGGCCGCCATCCCCGCGGGAATGAGTAGCCGCCGCACCGCCTCCTCGTCTTCCCGTTGGGCGCGGGCGTACCGCACCCGCACCGGGAACCGCTCCCGGTTCTCGACCGTGTACGTCACCACCCGCCCGCCGAGGGCGGTCTCGATCTCGGTCTGGACGTTCTCCACCGACACCCCGTACCGGGCCGCCTTCTGGCGGTCGACGACCACCTCCAGGTACCCCTTGCCCATGATCGGGGCGGCCACCACGTCCCGCGCCCCGTGTACCGGCTTCACCGCCGCCTCGATCTGCTGGCAGACCCGGGTGATCGTCTCCAGGTCCGGGCCGAACACCTTGATGCCGATGTCGGTCCGCACGCCGGTGGAGAGCATCTCGATCCGGTTGATGATCGGCTGAGTGAAGATGTTGCTCCACCCGGGCACCTGCAACACCCGGCCCATCTCGTCGTCCACGAGGTCGCCCTTGGGGCCGCCGGTCCGCTGCCGGAACAGGACCTTCTCGCGGAACGCCTTCTCCAGCTCCCCCCGCAGCTCCCCGAACGGGGCGAACGCGGCCGGGTCGTGCTGCTTGCCGAGCTGGACATTCACCGCCTCGACCGCGAACCGGTCGGCGGCGCCCCCCTGCGGGGCCGCGTTGAGCAGCCCGAGCCCGCGGGCGGCCTTCGCGACTTCCTCGAGCGCGAACCAGGTGAACGTCTCGGTCCCGCGGTCGAACAGCTCCCAGTTCACGTCCTTCACCCGCCCGGCCCACGCCGCTTCGCGGGCGTCGTCCGCGTCGGCGGTCGGGCCGATCGCCTTCTCGATCTCCTGGTACCGCCGCAGCGCCAGCTCCCGCATCACCTCGTCGAACCGCTCGATTGCCTTCTGGGCGGCGTCGTTCACGAGGCCGTCGCGGTCATCGGCGCTCGCTTCCACGTAGCCGCGGCGCTCCAGCCCCTTGAGCACCCGCCGCGTCTGCCAGGCCGCGTCGGCGTAGCGGAGGACCCGCTTCGGCCACAGGCCGCGGGGGCGGAAGTTGATGAACGTCTCGACCATGTCGAGCGGGGCCGGGTCGGTCGCCGTGTCGGCCCGGCCGGACTTCCCGACCACGCTCTCGACCTCCGGGAAGCCCCGGAGCAGGGCGTTGCGGGCCTTCAGGTCGTCGGCCGTCTGCGTGATCCCCGCCCGGGGGACCGTGACCGGCATGTCGAGCGTCGTCCCCTCGTCGAGCATGGGCATGAACGACACGCCGATCTTCGGGAAGTGCCACGCCCACAACGCGAGCACGGTCAGGGTGGCGAACGAGAGCAGCTGGCGGTGGAGCCCGCGGGTGAAGATCACGGTCAGCCCGGTGACCAGGAAGAACACAACCCAGAATGCAACCCGCCAGGCGTGTTCCGCCGCTCCGAGCCCGACCACGGCCTGCAGCGGGAACAGCCCGGCGGCGAGGATCAGGAGGGCGGCGAACGCCCACATCACGAGGTTGAACCGGTCGAGGGCGAAGGTGAGCATCGGCCGGTAGATCCGCGTGAAACTGCGGACGATCCAGTTGTCCTCCTCGCCCCTCAGCCGGCCGCGGACGAAGCTCGGGACGAGCGCCGGGACGACCGTCACCGAGATCAGGGCCGTGCCGAGCAGGGCGAAGCTCTTGGTGAACGCGAGCGGGTGGAACAGCTTCCCCTCGCGGCCCGAGAGCAGGAACACGGGAACGAACGAGAGGAGCATGATGAGCACCGAGAAGAAGATCGGCCGGCCGACCGTTCGCAACGCCGGGATCACGAGTTCGCGGGTGTCGCCGGTGACCTTCTCCGCGCCGAACTTCTCCTTGAGGTGGTGGGTCGCGTTCTCCACCATCACGATCGCCTGGTCGACGAGTATCCCGACGGAGATCGTGATCCCGGCCAGCGACATGATGTTGGCCTGGATGTCGACGACGCCGGCCTTCCGCAGCACCCACATCAGCCCGAACGAGAACAGCACCGACAGCGGCAGGGTCAGGCAGATGACGAACGCGCTGCGGACGTGCGACAGGATGAGCAGGATCGCCACCCCGGCGATGAGCATCTCGTGCCACATCACGGTCTTCAGCGTGCGAATCGCCCCGTGGATCAGCCGGGTGCGGTCGTAAGCCGGGACGATCCGCACGCCCTCCGGCAGCCCCGGCCCGAGCTCCGCGATCTTGGCCTTCACCCGCTCGGTGACGCGGAGTGGGTTCTCCCCGTACCGCATCAGCACCACCCCGCCGGTCACCTCGTTCCCGTTCTTCTCGAACACCCCGCGGCGGAACGCGGTCCCGAGCTGGACCGTTGCCACCGTCTTCACGTACACCGGGACGCCGTTCACCTCCCTGACCAGGGCGTTCTCGATGTCGGCCCTGTCCCGGACCCAGCCGACCCCGCGGACGATATACTCGGCGTTGTTCTTCTGGATCACCCCGCCGGCCGCCGGCAGGTTGGTCCGGCCGACCGCGTCGAACAGCTCGCCGATGGTGACCCCGTAGGCCCGGAGGTCCTCCGGCCGCACGTCCACCTGGTACTCCTGCGGCATCCCGCCGACCGGGGCGACCTCGGCGACCCCGGCCGCGGCGGTCAGCTGTGGAGCGATGTAGAACTTGTTCAGGGCCCAGAGCTTTTGCGGGTCGACCGGGTGCGCCGGGTCCGGCTCGACCGTGTACCAGAAGATCTGGCCGAGTGCGGTCGCGTCCGGCGCCAGGTACGGGGTGACGCCCTTCGGCAGATAATTCCCGGCCTCGGCGAGCCGTTCGCTCACCCGCTGGCGGGCGAAATAGAAGCCGGTGGTGTCCTCGAAGATGACGGTGATCATCGAGAAGTTGAACTCGCTCGACGACCGCACCGCCTTCACCCCGGCGAGCCCCTGGAGCTTGCGGGAGAGCGGGTACGACACCTGGTCCTCGATCTCGCGGGGGCTGCGGCCGGTCCAGTCGGTGAACACGATCACCTGGTTCTCGCCCAGGTCCGGGACGGCGTCGACCGGGGTGTCGAGCATCGCGTAGACGCCGAACACCGCCAGGGCCGCCGCCCCGACCAGGACGACGAACCGGTTCCGGACCGACCCCTCGATCACCCGTTCGATCACAGCTTGCCCCCCGCGGAGAGGGGCGGGAGCTTCTTGAAGCCGGTCACCTTCTTGAGCACGCCGTCGGGGTCCTTCTCCGCTTCCTCGATACACCCCTTGCAACAGACGAACACGGACCTGCCGCCGCCGAGGTCCACCCTGGGCGGAACGCCCATGATGCCGAGCGGCTTCCTCAGAACCGGACAGAGTCGCTGGGCCTCGGCCGCCTTCCTGTCCTCGGCCGACAGCCGGTCCAGGTTCGCCCGGATCTTGACGAGATCGTCCGGGCTCACCTTCACGGCCGCCGCGGCCGGGGACACGGCCGGCGTCGACCGTTTCTGCTTCATCTCCTCGACCCGGGTGAACATCTCCGCTGGGTCCGCCTCGGCCGTCGGCCGGCAGACCGGGCAGCACACGAATAGTATCTTGCCACCGAGCGCCAGCTTCTCGGGTGTACCCATGATCCCGAGCCGATCGCGCTGCACCGGGCACCACACCTGCGATTCGGCGAGCGTGCGGTCGTCGGGCGCCAGCTTGGCGAGCGCGGCGGTGACCTTCGCGTCCGGGTCTTCCGGGGTGGTCGGCCGGACCGCGACCGGCGGCGTGGCTTTCCCGCCGCCACTCCCGCCGACATACACCGACCCCGCCGCCGGGTTCAGCCGGGTCTCGGCGTCGATCAGGAATGACCCGGCGGTGACCACCCGCTCGCCCCCGGCCAGGCCGGCGAGCACGGGGTAGAACACGGCCCCGTCGGGGGTGCGCATCTTCGCCCCGAGGTCGACCGCCACCCCCTCGAACGTGTTCGGCAGGCCCTCCCGGTAGACCACCTTTCGCGCCCCGGTATCGATCACGGCCGATTCCGGGACGGCGAGCACGGTCTTGTCCCGCATGCGGAGCCTCGTCCCCGCCGGGGTCGTTGCCAACAGTTCCGGGGTGAGCTTCAGGGTGACCGTCGTGGTCATCCCCGGGCGCAGCTCGTGGTCCGGGTTCGGCAGCCCGAACCGGACGGTGAGGGTCCGCGTCTCGGCGTCCACGTGCGGGAACAGAAACGTCAGCGCCCCTTCGAAGACCTTCCCCGGGAAGGCCCGGGCGGTGGCGGTGATCGGGAGTTTGAAGTCCGGCTCGCCGGTCTTCGGGTCGTGCCCCCCGGTCGGCAGGAACGCGAGGTCTTCCTCGTACAGCTGGGCCTGCACCCAGACGGTGCTCAGGTCGGCCACCTCGAACAGCTGACCCCCCTCCTCGACGTACTGTCCCTCGCGGACCGCCTTCCGCAGCACGTGCCCGTCGATCGGCGAGCGGATGGTCAGGTGGGTGATCGGCTTCCCGGTCTTGGCGACGCCGTCCACCTGCGCGTCGTCGATCCCCCACAGCCGGAGCCGGTCGCGCGCGTTCTTCTCCAGGAGGGTGTTGCCCGAGGCGTGGGCGTCGAGCAGGTTCTGGACGGTCACCACGAGGTCGGGGCTGTACAGTTCGGCGAGCGGGTCGTCCTTGTGGACCATCTGCCCGGTCTGGTTCACGAGCAGCTTGTCGATCCGCCCCTTCACCCGGGCCGAGACCGTCTTCAGCTTCCGCTCGTCGAACTCGACCGTGCCGACGGTGGTGATGTCCCGGGTGAGCGGGTGGAAGCCGACGGGGGTGGTGCGGACGCCGGCCAGCACCACCCGGTAGGGCGACAGCTGGACCCGGCTGACGGTGCCGGCGGGCAGCGGGTCGTCGGTCACCTCGCCTTTTTTCCGCTTCGAGAGCGGCATGAAGCAGATCGGGCACTTCTCCTTGTTCGTGTCGCGGACGATCGTCGGGTGCATCGGGCAGAAGAACTCGTGGTCCGGGTCGGCGGTGGCGGCGGCGCCGGCGGGGCGGACGTACTTCTCGTACCGGGCGACCAGCTCGTCCCACTTGACGATGACGAACCCGATCGCCCCGAGGATGAACAGGAACCTCAGCCGTGCGAGCGGGACGAGGACCGCGAACTTGAGCGCGCGGGCGAACCGGGCGGTGGGTAACGGCAGCGCGGGCATGATGGACCTCCCGGCCGGGCGCGGAACGCGACACGGCGGAAGCAGGATGTACGGGGTCTGAAACGACGGACGGCGGGACGCGCAGCTGCCCACAGCGCGCGGGGGCTCGCGAGGAGAGTGGTCGGGCTAGCAGGTCAGTTGCGAGAACGTTGTGACGAGATCAGTTGGGGGGGCCTGAAGTGCGAACCCGGGCCACGTCGGCCTGTCCGCCCCGAGGGGCGGGACGAAAACCGGCGGGGCGGGCGGGGCAGATGTGAACTGGAGGGAAGCCGAGGCGTCGGGGGCGGTCGGCGGGGCCGGATCGGCCGGGCGGGGGGCGTCGGGCGTGTCGCAGTCGCACACCAAACACTGGCACGACGCCGGAGCCTCGGGAGCTGGGCGGGATGTCGGCTTTGCCGGCTCGCCGCAACAGCGCCCGCCCTTCTTCGTGGGCGAGCAACACGACTTCGCGGTAGTCCGGTCGCAGCAGGATGGAGCCGGGTCGGCGGCTCGGGTCGGCGCTGCGGTCGCCAGGGTGGCGGCGCGCGGACCGGTCGGGCACCCGCATGCCCTGGCGGCGAGTGGTGCCGTTCCGACCGCGGTGGTAACCGCGAGCAGCACGCAGACGAACGGCCGGATGGTTCGCACGATCCGCATGGTGGTATCGTATCCACGATGGGAAGGGCCGGTCAATACGGACTGCGGGACGGGCGGAGTGCATAGCCTGCTTTGCAGCAGGGAGTGCTCTCTGGCACAAGCGTTGCGCGTCGATCCCGTGTGGACCGGCCCGGCCGGGGCGCAGGGCTTCACCGGCCAGTACGCCCTGACCCTCCAGGGGGACCAGCTCGGGGCGAACTACAACGACACGATGACCCTGAGTCAAAGCCCGAACGACTCGGCCGGGACCAAGGCCACCATGAACGGCGAGTCGGTGGCCTTCAACAAGGGGCAGATCTCGACCGTGACCGTTAACACCGGGGGCGGAACGAATACGTCCAGGTGAACGCGGTCGAGGCCGGCCAGACGGTCAACATCGCCGGCGGAACCGGGCACGACGCGGTGACCGTCGGGAACGGGTCGCTCAGCGCGATCGCCGGGCCGGTGAACGTGAGCAACACCTCGGGGACGACGAGCCTGACCGTCAACGACTCCCAGGACACGGCCGGCCGGGCCATCCGGGTGACCGGCAGCACAATCGACTTCGGCGGCCCCAGCCCGATCACCTACGCCAGCGGGTCGGTCCTGTCCAACGGGACCCGGGTCGGGGTCACGTCGGTCGACATCTTCGTCGGGGCCAGCCCGGATACCGTGTCGGCGAGCGGGCTGAGCAGCCTGACGACGGTGTTCGAGGACAGCTCGTATTACATCCCCGCTTTGGGGCGTAGCGTCATCTACACACACCGGTTCAACTAACCGCCCGCCCGGGGGCCAGACCGCCGGTCCCCGGGTTTCCTCTTTACACAACCCGACCGCATTCCGGAGGCCCGACCATGCCCGCCACCGCCACCCCGCCCGCCCGGCCCGCCGCCACCGCCGGCCCGGACGCC
>JAQGHQ010000094.1 GCA_028288765.1 Gemmataceae bacterium
TTCCGCCGACGTCAGTTGGATGGGAGTCACGGGTCGGCCCGACCGAAGATCGGGCGGGACCGGTTACCAGACCCGGTCGACTCTCCCGTTCCCCGCCCGGGCCGTACCCGCGAAGCCCGCCGGGGAGCGGGGGGCGGACATCACTTCCGTCTTTGCTGGGAGGCATCTAGAGTAACAATCAGGTCGCGGGGGCGTCCCGCGGCCGCACTCCCGTCCCCGGTACCCCCCGGGGTGGTCGCAAGTAAGGACGAGGAAGACAGATGTTCTCTCCAGACCCGAACCGCCGCGATTTCACCAAGCTTGCCGCCGCCGCCCTCGGCGGGCTGGTCGCCGGCACCGCCGTGACCGCCGCCGAGAAGAAGGACGACAAGAAGGACAAGACGAAGAACCCGCTGCTCTCGGAGCCCCACGTCTGCCGCGGGCTGAACACCTGCAAGGGGAAGGGCAAGGGCGACAAGAACGACTGCGCCGGGGCGAGTGCGTGCGCCACGTTGAAGGCCCACACCTGCAAGGGCGAGAACGACTGCCGCGGTCAGGGCGGGTGCGGCGCGAAGCCGGGCGAGAACGAGTGCAAGGGGATGGGCGGGTGCGCCGTGCCCCTCTCCGACAAGGCGTGGCCGAAGGCCCGCAAGCGGTTCGAGGAGGTGATGGAGAAGGCCGGCAAGAAGGTCCTCCCGGCCCCGAAGAAGTGACACCCCGGGCGGACCGTTCCGGGCGGTGCTTTCCCGACCGCCCGGCCGACCCCCTCCCCGACCGACGAGGACGACATGCGGCAGAAGCGTTTCGGGTTCCCGAACCTCGGATTGGGGGTCGGCCTCCGGACCACCCACTACCCGCACATCCTGCGGGAGAACCCGCCGGTGGACTGGTTCGAGATCATCTCCGAGAATTACATGGACTCCGGCGGCCGGCCCCGCCACGTCCTCGAACAGATCGCGGAGCGGTACCCGGTCGTCATGCACGGCGTTTCGCTGTCGGTCGGGAGTACCGACCCGCTGAACGTCGACTACCTCCGCAAGCTCAAGAAGCTGGCCGATGCGGTGAACGCCCAGTGGGTGTCGGACCACATCTGCTGGACCGGAGTGGCCGGGCTGAACGCTCACGACCTGCTCCCCGTCCCGTACACCGAGGAGACGCTCGCCCACCTCACCGCCCGGGTCCGCACGGTCCAGGAGTTCCTCGAACGGCCGCTGGTGCTGGAGAACCCCAGTTCCTACGTCGGGTTCGCGTCGTCCACGATGCCGGAGTGGGAGTTCGTTACCCGGTTGGTCGAGGACGCGGACTGCGGACTGCTCCTCGACGTGAACAACGTCTTCGTGTCGAGCGTGAACCACGATTTCGACCCGGCCGAGTACATTCGCAACGTCCCGCACCGTCGGGTGGTGCAATTCCACCTGGCCGGGCACACCGACCGCGGGACGCACCGGATCGACACCCACGACGACCACGTGATCGACCCGGTTTGGGAGCTGTACCGGCTGGCCCACCGGTTCACCGGCGGGGCGTCCACCCTGCTGGAGTGGGACGCCAAGATCCCGGCATTCCCGGTCGTCCACGCCGAGGTGCTGAAGGCGAAACAGTACATGGCGGGGGAGCTGGCCGAACCCATCCCACAGACCCGGCCCGCGGGCCGGCCGGCATCCACGGCGGCGATCCCCCACCCCCTCGCGCACATGGTGGCGGAAGTCGTGTAGTCGGGCCCGTCCGGAGGTTCCGTTTCCTTCTCGAACGGCGGGAGGTTTAACCTTATGTCGGGATGGCTCAGGACGGCGGGGCGGTGGTACGATGGGTACGCCCGTGGTTTGACCTTCCTCCAGGACGCCTTCCTCCTGCTCGTCCGGCTCTACTGGGGCTGGCAGTTGGTCGGGGCGGGCTGGGGCAAGCTGACGAACGTCGCCGCCGCCGCCCGGTTCTTCGACAGCATTGGGATCCCGTGGCCGACGGCGGCCGCCGTTCTGTCCGGGTGTGGCGAGTTCTTCGGCGGACTGCTGTTGATCGCCGGGCTGGCCTCCCGGGCGGCCTCTCTGGTCCTTCTCGTCAACATGACGGTGGCCCTGTTGACCGCCCACACGGGGGACGCCCGCGCGATCCTTGCGGAACCGTCCCGCCTCGTCACTTCGCCGCCGTTCACCTTCCTGTTGGCGAGTCTGATTGTCCTGCTGTTCGGCCCGGGGGTCGTCTCCCTCGATGCCCTGGTGCGGCACCACCTGACCCGGCGGGGGCTGATCGACGGGCCGGCGGGGATCGGAGGGCCGCCGCCCGTGGCCGATACGACTGCCGAGAGGAGGGTTACCCGCCGGGACGTGGGCCGGCTGACCGCGGCCGCGGTCGGCGGATTGCTGGCCGGTGTGGAGTTGAGAGGACTCACCCGCGAGAAGCAAGCGGCACCGGCGGCCGGAGGCGGGACGGGTGCCGGCGACACCAATGGCGGCCCGCCGCCGGCCGCGAACCCCCAGGCGATTCAGGAGATCGACGCCAAGGCCCCCCCGGGGATCAAGCCGAGCCTGCTTCTGGAGGAACCGCATACCTGCTGCGGGCTGAACACCTGCAAGGGGAAGGCCCGGGACGGGAAGAACGAGTGCGCCGGCCGGGGGGCCTGCGCCTCCGCGAAGGCCCACGGCTGTCAGGCCCAGAACGACTGCAAGGGGCAGGGCGGGTGCGGCGAGTACCCGGGGCAGAACGCGTGCGCGGGCAAGGGAGCCTGCGCGGTGCCGATGAAGCGGGAGACGTGGGACAAGGCCCGGAAGCGGTTCGAGGAGCTGACGAAGCTGGCCGGGAAGGCGGTCGGTGGGCCGCCACCAAACTGCCCCAAGAGCTGACCCGGGAGGAGAAGAATGGCGACGGGTGGTCATGACCTGGGCACCATTCAGCGGTGGATGCAGGCGGTCCTCTTGCACCCCGACGGGGTCGAGGGGGGCGTCGGGTCGTCCGAGGCCCGCAGTGAGATCGACGTCGGCCCGGCTGAACTGGATCGCGTGGTCACCCGGTCTCAGGCGCTCTCCGCGGCCGACCGCCTGGGAGTGTACTGCAACGCCTACTATGCCCGGCTCCTGGAGTGCCTGCGGGAAGAGTTCACCGCCCTGGTTCACGCCCTCGGCCGGGAACTGTTCGACGAGTTCGCGTTCGGCTACCTGCAGGCGTACCCGTCGAGGAGCTACACCCTGCACCACCTCGGGGAGAACTTCCCCCGCTACCTGGCCGAAACCTGCCCGGCCGACGAGGACCCCGGCTGGGCGGCGTTCCTGATCGACCTCGCCGCCCTGGAGCGGGTCTACAACGAGGTGTTCGACGGCCCGGGGGTGGAGGGCCGGCAACTGCTCACCCCCGACGAGCTCCTCGCGATCCCACCGACCCGGTGGCCGGACGCCCGGCTCGTCCTGGCGGAGGGCTTCCGGCTGGTGGAGTTGCGGTCCCCGGTCCACGAGTACATCACCGCGATCCGGCGGAGCGAGGACCCGTCCCCGCCGGACCCGGCCGAAACCCTGCTGGCCGTCCACCGCCGGGACTACATCGTCCGTCGCCACCCCCTGACACGGCCGCAGTACGAGCTGCTGCGCGTGCTGCTCAACGGGGAATCGGTGGCAGATACCATCGGTCGGGGAGCCGAGTTCACCGGCCCCGACCTGGACGGATTCGCCTCCGACCTGCAGGCGTGGTTCCGGGACTGGGCAGCCGAAGGGTTTTTCCAGGGTGTCGAGCTAGATTTGGATGGTTGAATTCTCCTCCCACCAAGGGCGACGGTTCCCTGGATTCATACATTGAGCGGCCGGGCGGTATAGGTCCACTTGTACGGCTTGGCTCGCGTCCGGTTGTAATATCCGATGTACGCCAGGATCTTCTCCCGCCGGTCACCCGTCGACCGGAAGTTCCCCCGCCGGAGCACCCGCCGGGCCACCACGCTGAACCAGATCTCGACCGGATTCAGCCACGACGTGTGCTTGGGCACGTACACGAACCGGACCCGGTGGGTGGCCTCCGTCAGGAAGGCCTTCCGCGTCGCCACCGACTTCAGCACCCCGCGTTTCCCTTTCTTCCCGAGCGGCGCGGTTGGAGTCCCGCACATCCCCGCCACCAACAGGACCAACGTCGCCGAGACGTGCGTCGTCCGGTTGTCGGCCACGAAGATCCAACCCGCCTTCGGGTCGGTCGCCACCGTCTGCTCGAGGTGGGCCGCGAAATCCTTCTCGTCGCGCGTCGGCTGGACCGTCGGAGCGATCATGTGCCCGGTTCCCACCTCGAAGTTCCCGGTCAGGCACTGGGTCCCGTGCCGCGTGTACTCGAACTCGACCATCTCGGCCTGACCGGGCCGCATTGGCTTGGTCGGGGCGATCCGCTCCTTCGCCGGGATGCCCGTCATTTCGCCCACACACACGGTGTGGGTCCCCGCGGCCAACCGGGCCGGGGCCGCCTGGTAGCAGGCGCACACCTCGTCATGTTCGGAAATGTTGTCCGTGGCAAGCAACGGAGCGGTCGGTGGTTTAGGCGAGCCGGCGGTCATCGGGTTGTCATCGAACCGCCGCGAGCAGATGGGCCAGAAATGATCGGTCTGCCGCCGCCCGACGGAGCCGGGGCGGCTGCTACCCCCCGATCCCCGAGTACAACAAACCCGGCCCACCGGCCGGCCGGGCCGGCCGGGTACCGATTCCAACCGGAGAGTCACGCATGAGAAGGATGCTCGGGGCGGTCGCGGTCGGGTTGTTCGCGACGGCGGTCGTGCAGGCCCACTTCCCGTTTATCATCCCGGAGGCGG
>JAQGHQ010000103.1 GCA_028288765.1 Gemmataceae bacterium
GGAGAGGGGCCACACGTGCAGGGTTGCTGGGTGGTGGATGCGGTGCTCAACAAAGTGTGAATGGCGACTATTGAGTTGACGGTTCGGCAATCGAGGCCCGACAGAGTTCGCCCCGCTAAACAAGTACGAACGACCGGGTGTTGTAGGTGAACGCCCAGGCCGACTCGGACTCCGCGACATGGTCATCGAGGATTACCAACTCCTCGCCCGAGTTCGGGTAGCCCCAGGTCTGGTTGGCGACCTCCAGCGCGAGTCGTGCGGCCTCGTCCCGGGTCACTGCCATTCGGGACCTCCCATGCTGACTCGGCGGTTCTGGGCCGCGGGTCTCTCGGTCGATGCCCTCCACGACCTCTCGCAGCCACGCCCGGTGCTCCTCGAAGGTCTGGGTTCCGCCATCCCGCCCGTACACGAGCCGGTCGAGGAACCGGAACCGGACGACCCAGGCCGGCTCCCGGAAGTCCTCCAGTTCCAGGGAGTCCTCATCTTCGAGGAGGAGGACGAAGACCGTCGCCCAGAGCCCCTGCTCGGTGTGCGCGAGCACGACGTACTCGTCCGACCACTCGATACCGAACTCGATGAACTCCAGTCGGCCATCCTTGACCCAGGCCGCGGTGACCGTGTCGCCCTTGTCCCACAGGGGCATGAGGGGCGGGCCTTCCGGACAGCCGGCTCCGTGATACGAATACCACGGTGGCCCTTGGCATCGGAACCAAAAAAGCGGGTGTAGCTGCTCGCCAGAAGACTGCCGCACAAGCGGGTCGGACAGCCCGAGCCGGCGAAGCACGTCGAGCCGATGTACGTCCTCGACCACCGGCATCCAGAACTCTCCTTCTCTCCCAACTGCCGAACCTCTTCAGGCCGGCTTGGTGCGTTCATGGGGCAAGGGGACTTTCGACTAACCCCTCGAAGTACCGTACCAGAGCGGGCAACTCGCTGGGGCAGAACGCGATGCCGAAGGAGACCGCCGACCAGTACGGACCTCCGACCCCGCCATAACACCAGTGGCCAACCTGCCCGACCGCAGCGATGTGGCCGGCCCGGTCGTAGCCCCGGACATCGAGCCTTAGCTCCCCTGGCGACATGGACTCCAGGGCCGCCGAGCCTTGCCGCTGCTTCTCCAGTGTTCGTATCTGCTCGGCAAAAGTGGTCATCACCGGGGCCTCGACCCAGGCCCACGTCTCGGCAGAGAAAACGGTGTCCTTGCTGGTGATTCGGACCCGCACTGCGAAACGGATGTCGCCGGCGCAGGGCACCCCCTCTGGCACTCTCTCGGTGACCTCAAGCTCAAGGAAGTCCTCACCGTCACGCACAATCATGACCGTCTTCGGGGGAGAATGAAAGGCACGCGAACTTGGTCTGGCTGATTCTCAGGATATCCGCAGCATCCCGACCGTCAGCTACTCCCGCAAGACGAGGAACCGGAGTTCGTCAGCCGCCAAGTCGAGGAGAGCCACGCTGAACTCGTCAGCCTCGCTGAGCGCCCCCGGGTTGATTCGCCGGACCGGACCGTCTCGCCGGTCGCCTCGGATGTGGGAATGCCCAGTCAGCAAGTAGTCTGGGTGGGCAGCCAACACCTGTCGCAGGTCGGTGGTCATGTGCCCGTGAGCGACCCCGACACGCTTGCCGGCGAGTTCGACTGTCCCGCCCCAACCCAGGCAGACCGCCCCGGCTCCGGACGCCGTCCTCTGGAGGAGTGGGACCGTGTCCGAGTCGTGGTTGCCGAAGACGAAGTAGCACGGCAGTATCGCGCAGAGCGACACCACCTCCGGTCCGGTCAGGTCGCCGCAATGGACCAGCGCGTCTGCCCCCTCGTCCTTCAGCATCTGGACGGCAAGCCGGGTCCGCGCCAGCTGGTTATGGGTGTCAGAAAGAATACCGAGCCACATATTCCAGTCGCCCCCTGAGCGAACCGCAACCCCAGACCGTGCCCTCAAGAACGAATGTGTCACCCTCGAAAGCTATGCCGGGTTTGAGGATTATTCTGGCAGACCGAGTTTCGCTCTGGTTAGACTATCACTCCCGGTTCCTCCGTCGCCAGAACCCGGAGTTCGCCATGCCCGCGGCCTGCCTCACACCCCTTCTTGCACAAGTTACCGCTCACTCACCTGATGGGTGGACCGACAAGGAGGTGATGGTGTACCTCCTCTCGGCCGTGGGCGGGACACTTCTCGTACTCGTCCCGGTCGCCTGGGGCCTGGTCAATATCCTCACCCGGAAAGCCGACCGCCGGGCGATGCGACTGGAGGGCGAGAATCGCGCCCTGAAACGGACCATCGAGGAGCTTCAGGACGGCGAGGAATTGACCGATGCACACAAGGCGGTGGAACACGTGAAGGCCGAACTCGGGCAGGTACGGGCGCAGGCCGATGGGTTCCAGAAGGTGATTGAGGGGCTACAGGGGGAGCGGGACGAACTCCGGCGGGAGCGGGACGAGGCCCAGGACCGGTACGAGGCCGAACACCGCCGCATCCGGAAGGCGGTCCAAAAGGACGGGACGACGTGGACCGAGAAAGTCCTGTCGACGGCTCCCGAGTTCAAACCCCTCGAACCGGACGGCCGCCGGACACCGGTCCTGTCCATCCTCAACCTGAAGGGCGGGGTGGGGAAGACCACGGTCACCGCCAATCTCGGCGCGGCCCTCGCCCGCCGGGGGTGGCGGGTCTTGCTCATCGACCTGGACCTCCAGGGCTCGCTCACCAGCCTGTTCCTGACCGATTCCGTCCAGGACGAGCTCCATAAGCGGGGGCGACTAGCCGGGGACTTCCTGGAGGCGTCCTTCGACAGCGAGTTCCCCAACCTGCCCGACGACTTCGCCGTGCCCGTCCTCCCCGGTGTGACCTGCGACCTGGTCCCAACGACCGACGAGATGGCCTACGCCGAGACCAATCTGACCGTCCGGTGGTTCCTCAAGGACGCCAAGCGGGACCCCCGGTTCCTGCTCCGGAAAGAATTGCAGCTGAAGCGGGTCACGAACGAATACGACATCGTCCTGCTCGACTGCCCGCCGCTCATCAACATCTCCTGCGTGAACGCCCTGGCGGCGAGCGATTACGTCCTCGTCCCGGTCATGCCCAGCAAACAGGCGACCGACCGGGTAACCATCCTGCTCCAGCGACTCAAAGAGTTCCACGACAACCTGAACACCGACCTGAAGGTGATGGGGTTCTTCGCCAACCGGACCAAGGAATCGGACCTGACGAATGACGAGCGGAGCCGGCTTGCCGCCCTTCGGAACAAATGCAAGGACACCTGGGCGGCCGCCCCGTGCTTCGAGGCGTTCGTCCGCCAGAGCGCGGAAATCCGCAAGACCGAGGACGAGCGTCGGCCCCTCGGACCGGGGGACGAGCTGTATCCGGCATTCCTCCGGCTGGCCGAGGAGGTCGAAAAGGGGCTGCCGACGTTCTGTTTCCCGGCAGCTCGGCCGACTCCGACTAAAGGGGCTCTCGTATGACCGTCCAAGAGCTTCGGGAGACCCTGACGAGGCTGGTCGGGCTCCTTCAGGCTACCGATGCGAAGGCGGCAACGACCCGCGGGCTATCCGAGTTCGTCGAGGCCACCGCCCCATTCGGGGACCTGTCATTAAAGGCGTTCGTGAAGCTGGCCGAAGCCGGGCGCACGCCTCCCACACCGAAGCCCGGGCCGGCTGGGAAGTCCAAGCTCGACCCGGCGGCGGTCGCGGCCGAGGTGAAGAACCTGTACGACCGGGCGGCCGACCCGGCCGTGACCGAAGAACAGATGCGGCTCTCCTGCGGGAAGCTCGGGAGCTTAACCAAGGAGGCCCTGGTCCGCCTAGCCGAGAGCATTCAGCTGTACGGTATGAAGACGAAGAACAAGGGGGATATCGTCGCCGACATCACCCACCAACTGGTCGACCGGAAGGGGGCGGCTATTCGGCGCCAGTTGATGGACCGGCCGTCGCCTCCAGCGAATCCTGCTCAGGGCGTTACGGGGGACTTGGTAGTGAGCGGCGCTGGCTAAACCGAACCTGAGCTAGAGACGCAGATGCGGACGCGAACCGCCGCCATCGTCACCACGCTTGTCTTCCTGGCCGGGCTGGCAGTCGGCCGACTACTGCCTCGGACATTTTCTACGGAGACCCCGGTCACCCCGGTCACCCGCCCGAGCGTGGTGGCGGTCATCGACGCGGAAATACCGGGCACCAAGGTGTTCCACCGCGGCCAGTTGCTGGGCGAGGTTCCCCTTGAACTGACCCGCGAGCGGCTCGCCGAGCTGGGACTCGACCTCACACGGCCGAATTATGTCGGGTCCCTGGACCACGACGGATGGGGGGAGGCGCTCATCTTCGGGGAGATGGATGAGGACGAGCTGAAGCTGATGCTACAGGTGCCGGACGCCGAGGCCGACCGTTTCCTGGGCGTCGAAACCCCGTGGGGGCGTCGGACGAAGATGGGGCCGTGGAAGGGACCAGGCGGGGAAGAGCCGCGCCGCGTTCTAGCCTACTTCCAGAAGGCACAGGAGGCCGACGGGCTACGCTTTCGGGTGGGCCTGCCCGACCGCGTGAGGAGGGGGACGAAGGCCGTCGTGGAGTTGTCGTGCGAGATCGCGGGGCCGGCCGTGGTGACCGGGCGGCGGCCCCACTACCGGCTGCTCTGGGGCGGGTTCGACACCCCCTGGCGACGTCGCGTCTGTCTGGAGGACCAGCCTTTGCCCG
This sequence comes from Gemmataceae bacterium, assembly GCA_028288765.1. Taxonomy (GTDB): domain Bacteria; phylum Planctomycetota; class Planctomycetia; order Gemmatales; family Gemmataceae; genus Urbifossiella. The sequence goes on from JAQGHQ010000103.1 coordinate 4,673, forward strand.
TGGAGTGGGCGACGATAGCCCCGGGGCAGACCGTCCGGGCGACGTTCGAGATGGACGTGCCCCCAGTGGCCGGGGACTACAGCGTGTTCGCGGTCCTCCATTACGACGAGCCGGCCGAAGGAGCGAAGCGAACGCGGGGCGGGACGTACTCGAACTCACGGGTGCTCCGCGTGCGCTAGACCGTCTGCGCAGCTGCTCAGCCGGTCGCGCGCCGACCGCGGAGGGCGGACGGACACCCGAGGTCTCGTCGTCACGCGCGAAGTCTTGGGCCTCACCCAGGTAGTTGACCCCCGGGCACCGGATGGCTGTGGCCACAATCCACTTGTGGCACCGGGTCCAGCGGCCCGTGCTGGCATTCTCCTCGCGCCGGCGCCGGTGGTCCTCGGAGTTGAGCGGGTCTCCGAGTGGCTGGCCCGGCGTGACGAGGGCTTGCTACTCCCCGACCGCCCGCCACTCAAGGGGATGCCCCGGATCAACACGACGCCCGGCACGGACGCTCAACGAAAGCGGCTTCACCCGAAGAAGGCGAAGCCGCCGAAGTTGTTCCCGCCGACCATCCAGAAGGTGCGGGAGATCGTCCCAAACAAACTCATCCCGAAGTTAAACCCGATGCCGCCGTTGAAGCCCCGCCCGCCGCTCCGCTGACCCGTCACCACGGCTTCCCCGCAAGCTCGGCGTCGAGATCAACGTCCATGCTTCTCCGCGGCAGGCTTCTTGTCGTCCTGCCGCTCGACAGCGGCCTTGAACTTGTCACGTTGGAAGCTCTCTTTGCTGAAGAACTCGTCGAGCAGCATAATGTTGAGGGCGGCGTCGAGTTCTGTGCCTCCGAACTTATCCACCTTGTCACTCCAGAGGGAAATGTCGTCTTTGGTCAGTTGCTTCAGGCGGGCCAGATACTTCTTGCCACGCTCGACGCTGTACTTCTGCCCTTCGTGGAGAGCATCAACGGGGATGAGGGCGAGTGGAACCGCCCACGGCGGCCCCCCGGCCAAATTGGTAAACTCGTCTTTCCCGGCCTGCTCGATACCAATTTTCTTTTTCAGTAGCGACTTAAACGCTTCCTTCCAGGCTGTTGCCTCTTTCGTCGGCATCGTGCAGGCACGCTTGTAGAGCTTGTCCGCTGCCTTGGTATTCCAACCGAGATCGTCGAACGCTACGCTCATGTGAACTACGAAGTCCGTGCGGCACGCCTGTCTTGGGCTGGGAAGCCCATCTTTCATCTTCACATCCATGATGCGTTCCAATTCGACGACCCACTGCTCAAGGTCTTTTTCAGGTACGGATTCCAGACGCTTGCTCACCTTGTTCAATTGGTCCACACCGATCTTTTTCGTTCCCGGCTCCACAAGCAGCAGTGGCACCCCGCCCGGAGGCTCGATCTTGCCGAGGTCTCTCTCCTCCTGCCTCCCTGCCGGTTCCACAGGCTTCTCCACTGTCGGCTTCTTGTCAGGGTTCTCTATCGTGGGCTTCTTGTCGTCGGCCTCTTTGACTTCGAGTTCCAGTTTCCCTGTGGTGATGGTCAGTCCACCAGAATCAGGGCGAGCTTCGCCCACAACAGTTACGTCATTATACTGAACGTGGAACTTTCCGGTTCCGTACAGTGTCCATGCTTCATCTTTCTCTCGATCCGTCAATGACCTAAGAGCGAGACTCAATTTAGTCAGGTCGGCCTCTTTCCCCGGTGCAATCGAATTCCCTTGTATCAGAGTAAACGGACGCATCTGCTTGATTTTGACGGGCTTGCCATCGGCGGTGGTGATTAGCGGAGGATTCCTGAGAAAATACTCACCACCGTTGAAGTCACCGTTGGAGTACGGCACTTCTTGTTTCCCATTGTTGCGAATTCGGACGATGAGAGTCGCGGTTTCCCCGACCGTATAGACACGCTGTTCACCAAGTTGGATACCGATCTGCACGCCATCGACTTCCTTGCCCCATGCCGTGAACGCCTCCTTGTCTTTCTGCTTCTGCTGCTTCGCTGCCGGTTCCACAGGCTTCTCCACTGTCGGCTTCTTGTCATTCTGCCCTGCCGCCATGCGGTAGGTCAGGAGCGTAGTTCCCGTCGCCATAACGCCGAGGATTAGCACGGCGGAAAGAGCCGCATTGATCTTGGACACGAACATAACTTTCAGTACTCCTTCTGTGAGGGCGGCAACTTTGGCCGAGACGACGCCCGCCGCTTGCCCTGCCGCCAGCAGGCTTGCGGTCTTGATCGTGGACGCCACCAGAGCGGGTGGGGCCGATCCCGATGCCGACGCCGCCGAGAACACAGCCGCTACCGAACCGCTTGAGATCACGACGCCCCGCTGGGCGAGCCGCTTCGCCAGAATCGCCCTCGCCCTCGACAGCCGACTCGCCACGCTCCCTTCAGGGATGCCGAGTTGCCGGGCCGCTGCCTTGCGTGTCATCCCCTCAAGGTCGCACAGGACGACAACGCCCCGGTAGTGGTCGGGCAGTCGGCTCAACTCCTCGTCCACCACCCTCTGCAAGTCGGCGTCACGGACTTCCGGCATGGTCGGTTCGGGCATGTTCACCACCTGCGTCTCCCGCCGCCCCTGCTTCGCCGCCGTCGCCCGCAGCCGCACCGCCGTCTGCCGGGCCACCCCGTAGAGCCAGTTGGCGACCGCCTCTCTCGGCACGTCTGCCGCCTTGCGGACGAGGACGAGAAACGTGGCCTGAAACGCATCCTCTGCGTCATGGTGGTTGAGGAGGCGGCGACAGACGCCCCACACCATCGAGGCGTGCTGCCGCACTAAAGCGGCAAGGGAATCCTCGTCCCGGCTTCTCAGGAAGCGGGCCAGGAGTTCCCCATCGGTCATTCCGTCCCCGTCCGGCCTGAGATCGGCCAGAAGGTGCTGGATGACCACGCTCAACGGACTGGTCGGCATCGACTTGAACCTCGCCTCCCTCATCGCCTCTACTTCATTATCCTCGCAGCAGGCCGTTTTGATCCACCAGTTTGACGACGACGACGAATTTGTCCAACCCCACCCTGACCGTGCCAGTTAGGATCAGGTCGAAAACCAGCCCCTCACCGGGCCATTTCCCGGCATTTCTCGACCGCCTCATTCGTGCCATTCAGGATCGACCCTATTGACACGGTTGGGGCGGCGTCGTAAGATCACGTCAGGCACATCGAGGACACTAACATGACCGTGGCGGCGTACATCAGGGTCAGCACTCGACGGCAGAACGACGACGGCCAGCGGGCCGAAGTGAAGAAGTGGCTCGACGCCAACGGCATCGACCCGAAGAAGGTGGAGTGGTACTGCGACAAGGAGAGCGGCACGACGAGGAAGCGGCCTGAGTTCGACCGCTTGCAGTCCGACATCTTTCACGGCAAGGTCAAGACGGTCGTGCTGTGGAAGTTGGACAGGCTTTCCCGCCGCCTCAAGGACGGCATCACTACGTTGGCCGACTGGTCGGAGCGGAACCTGCGGGTCGTCGTCGTGACGCAGCAACTCGACTTCAACGGCTCCGTGGGCCGGATGATCGCCGCCTTGTTGCTGGGGCTGGCCGAGATCGAGAACGAGTATAGGAAGGAGCGGCAGGCGGCGGGCATCGAGCAGGCGAAGAAGAAGGGCAAGTACAAGGGCCGGGCCAACGGCACGTTGAAGGGCAACCCCCAGCGGGTTCGGGAACTCCGTGACAAGGGGCTGACCGCCCCGGAGATCAGCACGGCGTTGGGCATCTCCTTGCGGACGGTCTGGCGGTACATGGGCCGGGCGGCGAACCAGCCGGTGAAGGCGTAGGGCTAGAACTTCCCCGATCCGGGGAATTGTCGGTGAGAATGAAACGCCGGTGCATAGATACCGGCATGAACACTACATCCATACCCGGCACCCGCCTCAGCTCACTGCTTTCTTCACGAGCGCGCCGATCCTTACCTCTTCGGCGGCGGTCAACTCCTTGAGCGCGAAGGCGGTCGGCCACACGTTGCCTACGTCGAGGTTCGCCTTGTCGCTGAAGCCGAACGTCGCGTATCTCGTTTTGAACTTCTGCGCGCTGTGGAAGAAGCAGACGACATTGCCGTCCTTGGCGTACGCGGGCATCCCGTACCAGGTTCTCGGCGAGAGGACTGGCGCGCTGGCTTTGACGATGGCATGGAGCCGCTCGGCCATCGTGCGATCCGGTTCCGGCATCTCGGCGATCTTCGCGAGCACGTCGCTTTCCCCGTCCGCCTTGTTCGCGCGCGGGCCGCGGCGCGCGGCCGCCTTCAGCTCTTGGGCGCGCTCTACCATCGCGGCTCGTTCCTCTTCCGTGAATCCCTTGGACGCCTTGCCGGTGGTGCTCTTGGTCGGCTTCTGCGTGCCCTTCGCGTCGGCGGGTTTGCCAGTAGCTTTCGTCTCCGACATCCGCGTCTCCTTTCCGGTGGCCTTTCCTCGCCGAACAACAAGCTCACCGGCCGCCGCCCCCGCTTGAGCCTGGCGTTTGAAATCAGGCATCGGGGCGGCGGTCCGGTGCAGCGGCGGGATACATCTCATGGCCTCGTTGGCGACGGGCCGGACGCGGTCGCCAATGATAACCGGTACGCGGGTTGTCCCGGTCCCGGCGTGGAACTTTCAGCCGACGCCGGAGCGCGGCAACCACGATGCGGGATCCGGCCGGCCCGTCGCCCAGGAGGTCATGGGATGCGCACCTACAAAACCCCGCACGCATACTACTGCGGGGTCGATCTCCACGCCAGGAGCCTGTCCGTCAATGTCCTCGACGACACCGGCCGGACCCGCCTCGAACAGGACCTCCCGGCCAACCCCGCCGCCTTCCTGGACGCGGTCAAGCCCTACCGGGACGGCCTGGTCGTCGGGTGCGAGTGCCTGTTCGCCTGGTACTGGCTGGCCGACCTGTGCGAGCGGGAGGCGATCCCGTTCGTCCTTCAATCCCCGGTCCGCGGTCAGCAGCGCCGTCGCCTTCTCGACCTCTCCCGCCTCCAGCAGCCGGTGTACCTCGCCCCCGGCCGCCGGGCCGGGGCCGAGGACGAGGGTCGCGGCGAGTGGCCACACCGCCCCGCGGACGAGTCGGAGCCGTACCATGACTCAGCCTCCCGATGATCCTGATCCCCGCCCGCCCGGAGGTGCCTGTCCCACCTCTGTCGGCCCCGGAGGACCCGCCGTGCCCCTCACCGACTTTATCCTGCGGGTGTTCGTCCTGGTAGACGACCTGGTGAAGGACCCGTTCCCCGGCCGCTTCCGCCGCCGGGGCCCCCCGTCCTCTCCGACAGCGAGGTGATCATCGTGGAGGTGGTCGGGGAGTTCCTCGGGCTGGACCACGACAAGGTGCTGTTCGCCCACTTCGCCCGCTACCACGAGGCCGAGTTCCCCGGGATGGCCCGGGTCTGCCGGACGACGTTCGCCCGGCAGGCCGCGAGCCTGTACGCGGTCATGCACGCCCTGCACAAGCACCTGGCGACCCGGTTGGCCGCCGACGAGCCGGTCTGGCAGGTGGACAGCCTGCCGGTCGAGGTGGGCAAGTTCGCCCGGGCGAAGTACTGCCAGCGGCTGAAGGGGGGACGCGGCGTTCGGGTACGACCACAGCTGGCCGAGCGGTTCCACGTCAAGCGGACATGGGGCCGGGACCTGTGGCACCTGAGCCACCGGGTGATTCGCAAGGTGCTCGGGCACACCGTCGCCGTCTGGATCAACCTGACCCTCGGCCACCCCTGGACTTCGACGGCTTGGCGGCGTGAGACACCTGCACACCGCGTTTAGTTAGAAGCTGCGTCAAAGAAAAGGGTCCCGGGTGGTCTTTTTTGGTCATCTTCGCGGCGAAGGCCCGCGGGGGCAAAACTCGGCCTCACGCGCCCAAGAGCGGAGCCCGAAAAGCGCCTTATTGGGGGCAAAAGCTCGACCATCTGGTCATCGCAACCCCGTCCGCTGCTCGACCTCCGTGACCAGTTCGGCGAGCGCGGCGTGCTCGGACTTTTGCCCCCCGCCGATGTCCCGGCGTCCACGGCGGAGCCACCGCTTCAGGGTCGTCGGGTCGATCCGGGCGACCCTGGCGGCCTCGGCACGGGAGTACCCGGCGGC
>JAQGHQ010000105.1 GCA_028288765.1 Gemmataceae bacterium
CCGCCTCCGGGATGATAAACGGGAAGTGGGCCTGCACGACCGCCGTCGCGAACAACCCGACCGCGACCGCCCCGAGCATCCTTCTCATGCGTGACTCTCCGGTTGGAATCGGTACCCGGCCGGCCCGACCGGCCGGTGGGCCGGGTTTGTTGTACTCGGGGATCGGGGGATCGGGGGCCGGGCGGCGCCGACAACCGACCCACCAAGGACGGCAGGGCCGGGTGGCATGTCCAAGGCTTTGGGTGGACATGCGCAACGCCGACGGTTCCCGGTCCGGGAGTCGATGGCGGTGGGCAAACGCCGCGGACGAGGCCGGCATGTGCCCGGGACCCGCGCCGCGGCAACGGGACTCGTTGCCGGGCGCATTCGCCAATGTGCCGTCTCTCAGCTGTCCCTCACATATCCACCCAAAGGGGACAATGGGCTGAGGGACGAGGCGAGGGGCAAAGCGTATGACCATCGCCACCGAGATCGCCGCCATCCGGGCGGGGCAGGCGACGGCGACTCAAGAGCCGTGGCGGGCCGAGCCGTTTGCAAACGCGCCTGCCACCGAGAAGTGCGGAGCCTTCGACCGGTGGAAACCTCGGCCGATTCAGCGAAGCGCGCTGGGTAGCTTCAACGCGCCAGATGCGGAGTGCATCGCCCACCCCTGCCCGCGCCGACGGGCATCTTACCCGTAACCCCGGCGGCCCTCGACCTGGCGGTGGATATGATCCGTGTCATGAACGAGGACGATCCCGACCGCGTGGCACCGCGTGGCACCGGGGGTGAAGGGTCTGCCGTGACGCCCTCGCCGCCATCGAGAAGGAGCTGAAGCCGTGATATAGTTCGGGGTGATCGACGCGCGGAAGGAGTTTGCTGAGCGCGGGTATCCGCGCGTCGCGGGGTAACGCGAAACCGCAGAGGAAGGATTGTCGTGTTCGCGATGTGCTTCTACGGCCTGCGGCAACCTCTCCGCCAGGCATACCTGCCGGTGCCCGAGCCGGGACCGGGTCAATTGTTGATCCGGGTCCGGGCGTGCGGGGTGTGCCGGACCGACCTGCACGTGGTCGACGGAGACCTGCCCGATCCGAAGCCGGGGGTCGTCCCCGGGCACGAGGTGATCGGAGTGGTCGAGCGGGTCGGGGAGCGGGTGGGCCGGTTCGCGGCCGGACAGCGGGTCGGGGTACCGTGGCTTGGGTGGACCTGCGGTGAATGCCCCTATTGCCTCTCCGACCGTGAGAACCTATGCGACCGCCCGCGGTTCACCGGGTACACCCTCGATGGCGGGTACGCCGAGTACCTGGTGGCCGACCACCGGTACTCCTTCGCCATCCCGGACGGGTACTCCGACGCCGGGGCTGCCCCGCTGCTCTGCGCCGGGCTGATCGGTTACCGATCGTTGAGGACGGCCGGGGACGCCCGGCGGCTGGGCATCTACGGGTTCGGGGCGGCCGCCCACATCGTCGCCCAGGTCGCCCGGCACCAGGGGCGGGAGGTGTACGCGTTCACCAGCCCGGGGGACGTCGAGGCCCAGGAGTTCGCCCGCTCCCTCGGGGCGGTCTGGGCCGGGGACTCGACCGGCCCGCCGCCGGTGCCGCTCGACGCAGCGATCATCTTCGCCCCGGCCGGGCCGCTGGTGCCGGCGGCGTTACGGGCGGTAGTCAAGGGCGGGGTGGTGGTGTGCGGCGGGATCCACATGACCGACATCCCGTCGTTCCCGTACGAGATCCTCTGGGGCGAGCGGGTGGTCCGGTCGGTCGCCAACCTGACCCGCCGGGACGGCGAGGAGTTCCTGGCCCTCGCCCCGGAAATCCCGGTCCGCACCTCGGTCGAGACGTTCCCGCTCGCCGACGCGAACGAGGCCCTCCGGCGGTTGCGGGCGGGCAATCTTCACGGGGCGGCGGTCCTGATCCCGGACCCTGCGACTTAACCCGGGGAGCCACCCCCGGGGGCGGGTGACCGGGAGGCCAGGACCGGCTTTGCGATTCGCCGAGTGAGCCCTCCCGGGAATCTCAACGAATCGCTTGATTTGCAGGGGGTAGGAGTGACCTGGGTTCGCCGATCCACGACGGGATGATGCCTATCGCCCATCGTCACAAAGCAATATCTGCCTGCAAGTTATGGCGGATACGAAATCACCAAGGACTTGCGTTTGCAAAGCGTGTCCTGGCCTCGGTGACCGACGTTTGCCGGCCTAGTAAAAAAGAGCCTGACGCATGCGCGAGACGGACGGATGTGCCCGGCACGGCCCGATGAACTGCGAGAAGGGTGTGAACGGCAGAGCCGCGATGGGCCCGCAGTTCTCGCTCTCGACGAGATACCGGCCCCCACCGGAGTGGGCTGTCATTCCCCACCGGGCTGCTGCTCGTAGCTCCGGTTCAGCCGGGCGAGGAGTTCGTCCGTGTAGTCCGCCGCCGGGTCGATGTAGAGCGGTAGGGCGGCCGGCGACTTGAGCATCATCTCCATTTCCAGCGGGTTCTCGGTGCCCGGGTTACCGGGGTAGGCGATGACGGCCGTCAGCCTGTGGTCCCGGGCCAGTTCGGTGACCGCCCCGCGAATGTCCCGGTACAGGTCGGCGATGATCAAACTGGCCCGGTCGTTCAACGACTTGTTCAGTTCCCGGTCCGTGTCCTCGATCACCCGGGCGACGGTGATCAACTCCCGCCCGACCCGCTCCTTCACGTCCGGGTTGACCGCGCCCACGAGCCGCCCCTGGAGCTCCTGGTACATCGCTCTCAGGCCGGCCAGGTTGCGAGACAGTTTCGTCCGGCGGATGGTGAGCCGGGCAACCGAGTCGATCCCGCGCCTGTATTCCTTCACGACCCGCGGGAGATGAAAATACCCCGTTTGCTGGCTGAGCCGGAGATCCGGACGCGGGCCGGCGTCCGCCGGGATTCGAGGTGAAGAGGTGCCGCCCACGACCGCCGCGCCGACCAGCACCGCCGCCACCGTCGTCAGGCCCAGACGCCGTACCATCATCGGCCCTCCGTATCTGGCCGTCCGCTACCCGACCGGAGACGGCGGGCGCGAGTGTAGCCGGAGGGTCGGACGAAGGACAAGGGCAACCGGGCCGGCGGGACTACCGAATGGGGACCGATCCCCGCCCACCCGGGTCAGAGCTTCGGTTCGGGCTCGGCGATGGACCGGCCGTACCGGGCGAGGAGCATTTGCACCGCCTGGATCGTCTGCCACTCGGCGAACCCGAGTTTCACCTCGGTCCCCTCCTCGTTCGCGTCGATGTTCTCGACGGCGGTGGTCAGCCCGCGGTGGAGGTAGTCGAAGATTTCCGCCAGCCGGGCAGCCTGGGCGGGGGTCAGCTTCATGGGCAGGGGGGGGATGTCGTCGTCGAACGCGGTCCACGTCTTGACCGTCTGGTGGTCCGGCTCCGGAGCCCGTTTGCTCTCGCCCACCGCCACCCGGCCGCTGGCGGCGGCCAGCTCGTCGGCCCGGATCGTCTGGGCCTGGGCCTCGCCGTTCGCCGGGACCGAGCCCGCCCGCCGGGCGGCGATCTCCTCCATGGTCCCGAACAGGAGCATCGACCGTCCGACCGACACCTGGTCCCCAGGGCGGAGCCGGCGGATCTGGACCGCGGCCCCGTTCACCCGCGTCCCGTTCGTGCTGTCCAGGTCGGTCAAAATGATGTCACTGTCTTCGATCTGGACCTTCGCGTGATACCGGCTGACCCGCTCGTCGTTCAGCCGAAGTGCGTTCCCTTCTTCCCGACCGATCGTCACCGGGATCGGTAGATCCCGGAACACCCGCCCTTTATCGACGCCTTCCAGGACCAGAAAGGTGACGGTACGCATGCGAATCCCTTGGAACGGCGGAACCCGGGCCGGACGGGGGGCGGTTATTGTGGTATAGCACAAACTGCCCGCCCGGTCGGAAAAACCGGACACCCGCGGGCCCAGGCCTCGTTCATCTGGATTGTCGTCGTTTCAGGCAATGGTGTCAATTTGAGCCTGCGGAATTGACGGCCCACGCCCGGAGTACCTGCTCTACCGCGTCTGGCGCGTCGGCCGGCACGGGGGTACATGCCGGGAGGTGTCGGAACCACGTGAGCTGACGCTTGGCGAACTGGCGGGTGTGGGTGCGGATCAACCCGGCCACCTCGTCCCACGTCCCGCCGCGGCCGTCGAGGTACTCGATCAGCTCGCGATACCCGAGAGCCTGCCGGGCCTCGCGGCTGAGCGGGCGGGGAAGGTGCCGGAGCCGGCCGACCTCGTCGAGCCAGCCGGCGGCGAGCATCGCCCCGACCCGCCGATCGATTCGGGCGTAAAGCTCATCACGGGCTAACCCGAGTACCACGGCCGGGATTCGGGCGGGCGACGGACCGGCCGCGGCCGGGTCGGCGAACGCCGGGGTGTCCCAGGTCTGTTGCCACGCGGAGATCGGTTTCCCGGTGAGGTGGTACACCTCCAGCGCCCGGACCACCCGCCGCACGTCGTTCGGGTGCAGCCGGGCGGCGGTCTTCGGGTCGACCGCGGCGAGCCTGGCGTGGAGCCGGTCTCTCCCCTCCCTCCCGGCCTCCTCTTCCAGCCGCCGGCGCAAGTCCGGATCGGCGGGGGGACCGGGGAACAGGCCGTGCAGGAGGGCCTTGAGGTAGAACGGCGTGCCGCCGACGAACAGCGGCCGCTTCCCACGGGCGGCGATGTCCGCGCACGCCTCCTCGGCTTTCCGGAGCCACCACGCGACGGTGGCGGATTCCCACGGGTCGAGGGCGTCGATCAGGTGGTGCGGCACCCGGGCCCGGTCCGCGGTGGTGGGCTTGGCCGTGCCGACGTCCATCCCGCGGTAGAGCGTCATGGAGTCCATCGCCACGATCTCCGCCCCGAGTCGGGCGGCGAGGGCGAGCGCCAGCGCGGTCTTCCCGCACGCGGTCGGGCCGGTCAGGATCAGGGCGGTGTCGAAGGCAGACATGGATGGCAGTCGAATCCGAAACCCGAAATCCGAAACAGACCCAAATCACGGCCGGTCGGCCCGCCGACCGGCTTCGGTATTATTCCGGATTTCGTGCTTCGACTTTCGGAATTATTTGCGGAGGTCGTAGATCACGAAGGTGTGCGTCCGGGCGACCGGGTGCAGTGTGCGGAGCCAGTCCGCCGCGACCCGGGTGGACGGGGTGGCACCGGTGTCCCCGTGCAGAATGCCGACCCCGACGGCGAGGTAGCCGTCGCCGGCCGCAGCCCGCGCGTCGGCGGCGGAGGACAGCGGAAGGTGACTGAACGCGACGTACCGGAACGGGGGGTACAGGATCGCGGGGTCGGTGCCGTAGTACCACACCGCGAGCGGCCGGTCCTGCCCGTGGGCCGCGTGCCACGCCTTGAGGTCCGGTAGCCCTTGGCCCCAGTCGTAGTTCGAGTCATGCAGCCGGGTGTACCCGACCTCCGGCCCGCCCCAGAGCTGGTTGAAGTAGCTCAGCCCGTGCGGCCACACCCACACCGCCGTCGCACCCGTCGCGGCGAGCAACCCGCCGACGAGCCACCGTGGGACAACGCGCCACTCGACCGAGCCTGCCTCCTGCGCCTGCCACCCCCGGGCAACGGCCACCGCGACAGCGACGTAGGTCACCGCCATCAAGGTGAACACGAACCGGATGCCGATCTGCACCCGGCAGTTCAGGCTGAACGCGAGCAGGACGAGCGCCACCCACCCGGCGGGGGTGTTCAGGTCGCGCGGGCGGAGGACCAGGACCGCGAGCAACAGGGCGAGGACCGGGGCCGGGGTCTTCATCGTCAGGGCGACCGGGAAGTACGCCCAGCACGCCCGCGGGTACCACTCGCCGAGCAGGTAGGTGCCGTGCCCGCGCAAATTGTGTTTGACCTGTTGAAGCAGCGCTTCGCCGGCGTTCGGGAAGATCGTCAGGTTATGGCTGATCGGGACCATGACCGATTTCAGCAACCCGTCGGGCAGGCCGTCCGCCCAGGCGATAAACGTCCATTCGGTTCCCCAGTCGCTGCCGGTGTAGCCGAACACGAGGGTGAACCCGATCAGGGCGATCCAGAAAAGGTCCCGGCGCAGCTGATACGACGCACGCCAGAGGTGGGCGAGCTTCCCGCGAAAGGGCGTCCCCGGCGGGGGCGCGAGCGCACCGGTCCGGGCGAGGTGGTACAGCCCGATCGCGAGCATCGCCTGCGCGCCGAACACCATCCCGCTCGCTTTCGCCAGGACCGCCAGCCCGTAACAGACCCCCGGCACGAAGACCCGCCGCCCCCACCCCCGGCCCTGCCCGTGGTGGAAGTGGTAGACCAGGGCGAGCATGCCGGCGACGACCGAAATGTCCGTCGTGGCCAGCGCCGCGTGCCCGAGGAAATTCGGGTCGCAGGCGAGGAATCCGACCGCCAGTCGGCCGGCCCACGCCCCGCCCCAGGTCCGGCCGAGCTTCATGGCGTAGACCAGCAGGATCCACCAGAACACGAGGTTCGCCGCCCGCGCGACCGGGAGGATCGTCTCGATCTCCTTGTACTGGTGGAATTCGACCCCGCGGGACTGTTCCCAGAGGTAGATCGGGAGCGTCTGGACGTCCACCGGGAGGGGCATGGTGCCCGCGGACATGAGGAGCTTGTTGCTCCCGGTGCGCCAGCTGGTCAGTCCGGCGTTCAGGTAGAGCGGCTCGTCGAACGTGGCCCCGAGCTGGTGGGCGGCGGTCAGGCACCAGGCCGAGGACGCGACCCCGAACGCGACGAGCCAGAGGGCGTCCACCCACCGACCGGAACCGGACGACCGGATCATTCGTCACCTCGCTCCCGGCGACCGTTCCTGGGCCGCGGGGCGGAACGCCCGCGGCCCGAAAACAACGCCACCACCTGCCCTGTTCGCGGGGCAAGGGTGGTGAGATAACGAACCCTGCGAGGGTACGCAAGGCGAACGGCCGGGGGAAGTCGATGCCCGAATCCTTCGAAGTCCTCAACACGCACGTCCGCCGGGGGCCGTTCCGGGCCGTCCTGTTCGATTTCGACGGCACCCTGTCGCTGATCCGCGAGGGGTGGCCGCGGGTGATGGTCGGGATGATGCTCGACATCCTCCGCGACCTGAAGCTGGCGGAGGAACCCGACGAGGAGTTGTGGGGCCTGGTCGAGCGGTTCGTGATGGCCCTGAACGGGCACCCGACGGTGGTGCAGATGGCCCGGTTCGCGGCCGAGGTGACGGCCCGCGGCGGGACCCCGGCCGACCCGCGGGTCTACTCGGAGGGCTACCTCGAGCGGTTGATGACCGTCGTGCGGCAGCGGTGGGACGTGCTCGAATCCGGCCGGGTCGGGCCCGAGGCGTGGGTGGTGCCGAACGCCCACGCCGTTCTGCGGAACCTCCTGGGCCGGGGCGTCCCGCTCTTCCTGGCGAGCGGCACGGACCTGGAGGCCGTCCGGTACGAGGGCGATCTGCTGAAGGTCCTTCCGGTCTTCGGCGAACACGTATATGCCCCGGTAGCCGGCGACCCGTCCTTTTCCAAGGGCCACGTGGCGGACATGATCCTGTCGACGCTCGGCATCCGCGGGGAGGAGCTGCTCGGGTTCGGGGACGGGGTGGTGGAGACGCAGGAGGTGAAGCGGGTGGGCGGGGTGATGGTCGGGGTGGCGAGCGCGGAGCCCGGCCAGACCGGGGTGAACGCGGACAAGCGTACCCGGCTCACGGCCGCCGGCGCGGACCTCATCGTCCCCGACTACGGCGGGCAGGAGGAGCTGCTCGCGTGGCTGTGGGGGGAGGGGCGGTAGTCGGGTCAACGCACGGTTCGCTTGGCCGAACCGGCGGCGCGCTTCCCATTCCGAGCCGGGGCCGTTGTTTCTGTAAGAGCTCGGCCGGTGTTCAGGTCCACGTCCAGATGGGAAACCTTGCCCCTTCCATCCGGGTTCGGCCAGATGTCCCCATCGGCCCACGGACCGGTCGTCTTCGGGCAGGATCGGGTGCGAATCTTCGCCCACTCGAACCCGCCCGGCCCCTCGCCCGGCATTAGCTCGATCACTTGATACATCCGTGGGGTCGATTCCGGGCGGTCTTTTGCTTCAGCCCCGAAGGTCCCTGCCCCGAGGACCACCATACCCTTCCACCGGTATGGGTTCGTGACCACATTCGTTTCGTGGACGTCCCCGTGCAGCACGAGCCGAACGCCGGCTTTCGTCAGGTGGTCGATGACGTCCTGATCCTTCATCCCCTCGGCGTGCATCACGGCGTGGTGGCAGACCGCGATCCGGAGCGGAGGCACTTTCGTCCCCTTCGCCAGCTTGCCCGCTGCGTCGATCGCGGTCAGCACCGCCTCGACCTTCAGCCCGGACCGCTTGGGGAAGTGAAAGTCGATCTCCCATGCCGTGTTGAAAGCGAGGAACTGGAGTCGATACCCCGGATGATCGAACGCCTGCCCCTGTGAGTCCGGGTCAGCCGGATACGGGACGACATGCAACGGCTGGTACAGCTTCTCGGAGAACGGTTTGAACCGCTCGGCCCATTTCTCTCTGTCGCGGGCCAAACACACCTTCCCGGCCTGCACGAACTCCCCTTCTTTTAACCCGTCTGGCTTGTACCGCTGGGCGTAATGCTCCTCCCGGTTGACCACATCGTGATTCCCGGGAATCAGAACGACGCGGGTGATCGGGATGTTCAACTCCTCCCGAACCGCCTGCACGAACTCCCGTGCCGGATCGAACCCCGCCTCCGCCCCGCAATCGGTAAAGTCCCCACTCACGACCACGAAATGCACGTCGCCGGGTTCGAGCTTTTCCCCCGTCAAGTCGTTCATCAATGCCTGGAATCTCGGCTTCCATTTCGTATCGGGTGCGAAGTGCAGGTCACTGAGATGGAGGATGCGGACCGGTTGCGCCGGATCGGGATTGGTCGCCTGGCTCACCGCCAGCGCCGCCGCCTTGGCGTCCGCGGTAAGTTTCTTCTCGACCCGCTTCCGCAGCGCGAGCAGCTGTTTCTCGGCCGCCGGGTCCCGCGGCCGTGACCCACCGCCCCCCTCGCTGATGGGGGTGATTTTCCCACATCGTGGACAAAGCACATCTGAGCGACCGTCCGAAATCCGTTCCTGGACCGTCACCTCATCTACGATCTTACCGCATACGCACGCGAAGGCTTCGTGCTCGCGGATCTCGACCGAGGCTGTCCGCAAGTGGTCTTCAACGAAGCGGATGAACAGCTGTTTGTGGGGCTTTCGTGTGTCGTCGCCGAAAAAGAGGTCGAGGTGGGCGAGCCCGCCGGGCCGCCTGATCTGCCGAAGCCCGCACCGGCCGGACTTCGGGTGGTCGAACACCACCCGCCCGGGGGAGAGCCGGCCAGGCCCGAACCGGTCGCTCGCCATCAACCCGGCGACGAGCGACGCGTAGATGTTGTCGATCGCCCCGGTGAAGTCGTACCAGAGGGAGACCGAGTGCGGCAGCTTGTCGGCCCGGTCCGCGTCCGAGGGCGGCTCGGGGAACAGCGTGGGGAAGACGAGCAGCCCCTGGTGCCGAAAGCAAATCCCCTGGCGAACCATCAGTTCGACCACGCACTGAAGCACCACCCGTTCCGCCTCAAGAGTCAGCCGATCCTTGGTCGTCATCCCCGGCAGCCGCTGGCCAGCTGCCCCGATCTGATCCTCCACGAGGGCCGGCACGCCGCGGGGCCTTTTGTTCGCCGTCACGATGAGCGATCCGGCGTATCGCTCGACCACATCGACCCGGAGCACGAGCGCCTCGGTCTTATCCGGCAGTTGGGTCTTGGCGAGCAGCCCTTGCGACGCCAGTTGGTCGGAGACCGCGGCGACCGCCCGCTCCTCGAAGATGTCCGGATACCTATCGCGGATGAAGGCCTTCAGGTCGGGAAGGCTGACCACGACTTCTCCTGCCATCTGGCGAGCCTCGACTTCGTCCCGAATTCGCTGGAACAGATCGGGGCGGCTCGTCTGCCCGAGAGTACTCCAGTCAATACGCTTGACGATTTCGTCCCGGAGGGCGTCGATCCCTCGGTTCATCTTCGCACTGGTCGGCAGGTAGCAATCGAATCCACACTCGGCGATGAGTCCTTCGATGGCGGCGGTATCGATGAGGTCACTGTCGGTGTCGAGCTTGGCCCCGATGAGCAGTTTGACGGCCTTCCGGTCGCCGAGTTGTTTGGCGAGGCGATGGTTCCAGTCACGGGCCTGGTCGAATGCCGCCCGGCCGCGCGTCGGGTCGATAAGGACGAGGGCGAGGGCCGTGTCGTGGAGGAACATCTGGTGGACGAGGCGGTACTCGTCCTGCCCGCCAAAGTCCCAGAATACGATGTCCCGGCTTTCTCCTATCCCAAAGGCCTTCGGATGAAAGTCCTCGGCCTGGACTTTGTGAATGGCCATCCCGTGGGTGGTCTCGATCGATTCGTCCGGCTTCCGGCGGTCGACGAGCCGGGTCGCGAGCGATGTCTTGCCGATTTCGCTCTCTCCGACCAATACCACCTTGGCCGAGTTGTATACCTGGCTCTTCGTGACGGGGATCGCATCGAGGATGGAGTCGATGTCCAGGTCCCAGATGCGCACGACGTGGTTGTCCTCGCCGAACGTGGCAAGAACGGCACTGGAGGGGTGGAACGCGGGCATACCGAAGGTTCCACTCTCCAGGCTTTCCCTCAGAACGGAGACCTGATCCCAGGTGTTGGTCCTCCACAAGCGGACAGTGCGGTCTTTGGCTTTCGAGACAAGCAACCGGCCATCTGGGGACCACGCCACTCCGTAGACATTGCCGTAGTGCCCCTCCAGGGTGCGGCGGATGGTGCCGGTGTCCGGGTTCCAGAGGCGGACGGTACCGTCGTCGGCCCCCGAGGCGAGGGTGCGGCCGTCCGGGGACCACACCACGGTGTTGACGGCGACGGAATGCCCCCCCAGGGTGCGGCGGATGGTGCCGGCGTCCGGGTCCCAGAGGCGGACGGCACCGTCGTCGGCCCCCGAGGCGAGGGTGCGTCCGTCCTGGGACCACACCACACTGCCGACGGCGGCGGAATGCCCCTCCAGGGTGCGGCGGATGGTGCCGGTGTCCGGGTCCCAGAGGCGGACGGTACCGTCGCTGGCCCCCGAGGCGAGGGTGCGGCCGTCCGGGGACCACACCACGCAGTAGACAGAGACGGGATACCCCTCCAAGGAGCGGCGGGTCTTGCCGGTATCCGGGTCCCAGAGCCGGATGGTGTCGTGGAGGGCCCCCGAGGCGAGGGTGCGGCCGTCCGGGGACCATGACACGCTGAAGACGCGGCCGGTATGCCCCTTCCAGGTGCGGGTCTTGCCGGCGATCATGTCCCAGAGGCGGATGGTCCAATCGTCGGAGGTAGTAGCAAGGAGGTGGCCATCCGGTGACCACGCGATCCGGTTAATCTGGTCGCTGTGCTTCCGCAGAGTGTGCCGAAGCGCCCATCCCAAGGGGACCTCTTGCGCCTTCTCGATTTTGCCGGCCATCGGGCGATCCTCGTGGGGGTGTCGAGCTATCATCGCCAGCCACGAGTGCGACTGCAAGAGGCGCGATCCGGCCGGACCGGGGCGCAAGCTCGATCAAAGGGATGGTCTGCGCGAGTGTTACCCCGAGGACAAATCACCCGCTCACCACACTGCCGCGTAGCCGTACACCGCGGTGAAGAAAAAGAACAGCAAGCTCAGGGTGTGATACCCGGCCGCCAGCCACCACGCCGTCAGGTGGGGCTTCACGTCGAACACCGCCTGGAGCCCGAGCCGGACCCCCCAGAACACCGCCCCGTACCCGCACACCGCCCGGGCGAGCCGGGACCCGGCCGCGAGCTCGTCGGCGCACGCCAGGCTAATCGCCCCGAGCGCGACGATCCCGAGGACGACGTATCCCCCGTAGGTCCAGTACATCTGCTGGTGCAAGGTCGGGAGCGGGGCGAGGTCCCGTTTCCAGTTCAGCCGGAACGGCACCAGGGCCGAGGCGGCCAGCACGGACAGCTGCCCCGCGCCGGCGAGCCGGATCAGGTCGGCCAGGGCGATGTCCATCGGTCTCCTCCTATCAGGCCGCCCCGATCGCGGTGAGGAACGGCAAGACTACGTTGAGCACGAACGGCGGGTGGAACAGCCCGTACGCCGGGCCGGCCACCACGACCGCGGTGAACGCCCGCCCCCGCCATCTGCGGCCGAGCCCGATCGCCTTCCCGGCCTTCGACCGCTCGGCCACGAGCCCGAGCCCCTGGAGGACGAAGTAGGCGGTCGGCCACCCGTACCCGCCGCCGGCCGGGACGGAGATGACGAGGTCGTGGATGACGCCGCTGAAGAGGAACCCGGCCGCGACCCCGGCCCGCGGGCCGACCCACCTCGTCAGCGGGCGGAACAGGAACCGGTGGGCCAGGTCGCGGAACGCGGTGTTCCACCGCCGCCCCCAGAACTCGCCCAGGCTCGCCGACCGGATCGGCCAGTTCATCAGCGGCTTGGCGTCCACCCCGGCCGCCCGCCACGCGCAGCTCAGTAGGTGGAACGTCCCGAAGTGCAGGACGAAGATCAGCCCCGCCATCCCGACCCACCCGCGGAGGAGCGGGAGGTCCGCCGGGACGAACGGGACGGCGCCCCACACGAGCACCCCGCCGAAGCCCATCTTCCCCGCGGCGAACGCCCACTCGGCGGGAGCTGGTCGGCGGGCCCGGGGGCGCGGGTCGAGGAACGCCGGCGCGTCCAGCCCCGGCCACGCGAGCAGGTACGCGGCCTGCCGGCCGGCCGGGGATCGCGGGGCCGGGGTCCGCCGCCACGTCAGCCACTTGCAGGCGGCGAAGATGGCGGCGGCAAGCGCCCACATGACGGCCCACGGCGGCCAGGCGATCGGCGGCATTGGCCCCTCCGGGAGTCGAACCGCGAACGCCTGCGCCGGACAACCCGGCGGGCGAGGCCGGGAGCACCTACAACAACCCCGACGGTCCGAGAAGTCAACCGGAGGTCCCCATGCCGTACCCGCAGTTCGACCGCTCGAAGCTCCGCGTCCAGCCGCTCGCCGACCGGCAGCACGACCTCACCCTCGACATCCTCCAGCCGCTCGACGCCCCGGTCGAGTTTAGCCACCCGTCGGTCCCGCAGATCGGGCGGCGGCTGGCGGAGGCGAAGGCCCGCGGGGCGAGCCGGATCCTGATGATGGGCGCACACGTCCTGCGGGCCGGGACGCAGCGGCACCTGATCGACCTGATGGAACGCGGGCTCGTGTCGCTGATCGCGATGAACGGGGCCGGGCCGATCCACGACTGGGAGTTCGCCCTGATCGGGGCGAGTACCGAGAGCGTGGCCCGGTACGTCTCGTCCGGCGAGTTCGGCCTGTGGCAGGAAACCGGGCGGATGAACGACGCCATCACCGCCGGGGTGAAGGACGGGATGGGGCTCGGCGAGAGCATCGGCCGGGCGATCGCGGACGGGTTCTTCCCACACAAACATGCGTCGGTTCTCGCCGCGGCGTACCGGCTCCGCGTCCCGCTCACCGTCCACATCGGGATCGGGTACGACATCATCCACGAGCACCCGAATGCCGACGGCGGGGTGCTCGGCCGGGCGAGCTACACCGACTTCCTCGTATTCGCGGAGCATGTCCGCAACCTCGAAGGCGGGATCGTACTGAACTTCGGGACCGCGGTGATGGGTCCGGAGGTGTACCTGAAGGGCCTCGCGATGGCCCGGAACGTGGCCCACCAGAGCGGCGGGCGGATCGCGAAGTTCACGACCGCCGCCTTCGACCTGGTCCCGCTCGACGACGACTACCGTCGGCAAGCCCCGAAGACCGACCCCCGGTACTACTTCCGCCCGTGGAAGACGATCCTGGTACGGACCGTGGCCGACGGCGGGGAAAGCTTTTACGTCCAGGGCGACCACAAGGACACGGTCCCGGCCGTGTGGAAGGCGGCCGTCGCGGCGAGCGGGGGGTGACGGGGATCGGGTCTGTCGGGACTTGATGCGATTCAGAACCCGCTGCCGGGGCGCCGGTCCGGGCCTCGGATTGTTTCTTTCCCGAGACCCGATCCCTGACCGACCCGATTCCCCGCCCTCAGCCATCTTCACACAATCGTCACGACCCCCCTGCTTGGGTCTTTTCCTCTCAACCCCCCGCCTTATCCCATCCGATACTTCCTGCGGATCAAGCCGTAGTTCGCCTGGCCGCGCGCCGGGTGTTCCGCAGGAACCCATCGCTATGCGTACCATATTGCTCGCAGGTCCCGTGTGCCTTCTCGCCGCTGCCACAGCAGCTGGCCAGTCTCCCTCCGGGGCCATACTCCCGCCGATGGCAGCTGCCCAGACCGGCCAGCTCCCCACACTCGCGCCGCCCCCAGAGATCGCGGAAGCTGTGGCCACCGACCCGTGGGCCATGAACGGTCCGCGGGTGTGGGGCTCGGTCGACTACTTATTGTGGTGGGTCCGGCCGATGAAGACCCCGGACCTGATCCAGCAGGTCCCGTCGGCGCAGGCCCAGACGAATACGACCCTCGCCCCGGGCGCCGCGCAGCCGTTCTTCCCGCCGCCCGGCCAGGGGATCAACTTCGGGGCGTTCAGTGGGCTCCGCGGGACCGTCGGGGTCAATTTCGACCGCTTCGGGCTCGAAGCGTCCGGGTTCGTACTCTTCCAGAAAACGAAGAATGCCAGTCTGTTCAGTAACGGCACACCGTTCGCTGTCGCCGAGTCGTACGTCAGCGCCGGCAATGGTCAACCGATCACCCTCTTCGCCTCGCTCCCGAACCAGTACTCCGGTGGGGTGCAGGTGTCCTCCGACAGCCGGCTGTGGGGCCTGGAGGGGAACACCCGGCTCCCGTTCTTCACCTTTCTGACCTCGAACACCGACGCCCTCGTCGGGTTCCGGTATGTGGACCTTCAGGAGAACTTGAACGTCGGGTTCCACGCGGCCTTCCCGACGGGTCGGGTGTTCGACATCCAGGACGCGATCCACACCCGCAACCAGTTCTACGGCGGCCAGATCGGAATGAACGGGCGGATCGGGGGACAGGAAAAGGGGTTCGGGCTGGACATGACCTCCAAGATCGCCCTCGGCGACATGCGCCAGCGGGCCGAGCTAGTCGGGTCGAACACGATTACCGATCCGGGTGTGGCGCCGAGCGTCGAGCAAGGCGGGCTGTACGCCCGGGGGGCCAACCTGGGCGTGTTCGACCGCGACAAGGTCGCCATGGTGTTCGACCTCAACCTGAACATGACTTACAACTTCAACTGCTGGTCGCAGGTCTATGTGGGGTACTCGTTCCTCTACCTGAGCAGCGTGATTCGCCCGGGGACCACGATCGACCCGGTGATCAACGACTCCCAGACCCGGTTCGTGGCGAACCCGACCGCGAGCACCGCGAACCGCCCGGTCTTCGACTGGCGGACGACCGACTTCTGGGCCCAGGGGATCACGTTCGGGCTCAAGCTGCAGTACTGACCGGCGGGGGTGTGAGTGGCTAATGTGAGAGAGAGCGAAGTCCGGGCGCCGGTGCGTCCGGTCTTCGCTCTCTCTCACACTTGGGCGGTTCTCAGGTGGGAGTAGCGGTTCAGGGATGCGTAGCCGGGCCGCCCTCCGCGGCGGCCCGGGCTATGATCGTCCGGGCCGCGATCCCACGTAATCCGCTTGGCCACTCGCACCTTCCCCCATGCTCACCACCGACCTGATCGAGCACGTCCTGTCCGCGATCCCGACCCGGACCGTCGGGCTACTCGGCGACCTTTTCCTCGACCGCTACCTCGATATCGACCCCGCCCGCGACGAGCCCTCCGTCGAGACCGGACTAACCGCGTACCAGGTGGTCGGGGTGCGATCGTACCCCGGGGCGCTGGGGACGGTGTTGAACAACCTCGCCGCGCTGGGGCTGGGTCGGATCTACCCGATCGCCGCGATCGGGGACGACGGCGAGGGCTACGAACTGAGGCAGGCATTGCAGGCGACGGCGGGCGTCGAGATGGGCGGGGTGTTCCCCGCCCCCGGCCGGCGGACGCCGACGTATACGAAGCCGATGGTGCTCGAGAACGGCAAGCCGACCCGGGAGCTCAACCGCCTCGACATCAAGAACCGCACGGCGATGCCGACCGCCGCGCAAGACACGATTCTGGAACTACTTGAAGCGGCATGGCCGCGGCTCGACGCCCTGATCGTGCTCGACCAGGTGAGCGAGGAGGAGAGCGGGGTCGTTACGAGACGGGTCAGGGAGAAGCTGGCAGACCTCGGCGACCGCGATCCGGGGAAGTTTGTCCTCGCCGACAGCCGGGAGCGGATCGGGCTGTTCCGCAACGTGTGTGCGAAGCCGAACGCAATCGAGTGCGAGAAGGCGATTCCGCACTCCGGTGCGCCGGCTCAGGGTGAGGAAGGGTTATTCCAGAGCCGGTGCATCGAACTGGCCCGGTCCCGCACGAAGAGGGTCGTATTCGGGACCCAGGGGGACCGGGGCATATTTCTGGCGCGAGCAACGGGCGGCGGAGGTGGCTCCGGCATTGCCGCCTACCCCGTCTCCGGTCCCGTCGACATTTGTGGGGCCGGCGACAGTTGTTCGGCCGGGATCACCTGCGCGATGGTGGCCGGGGCGACTCACGAGCAGGCGGCGGCGTTCGGGAACCTTGTCGCGTCAATTACCGTTCAACAGATCGGGGTGACCGGGACTGCGTCCCCGGAACAGGTCCGGCTGCGCTGGCGGGAAGTGAACGCCCCGCGGGCTGGTTAGCCCCGGGCGGCGGCACGTAACTTGCCCTTCCTTACTCCAGAAGACCGGCACGGCATCGCCCGGACAGCCGCAAGGCCTTTCGCCCGGGAGGTACATTATGTTCCGCAACTGGATTCTCGCCGCCGTCGTGCTGGCCGGGTCCGCGGGTATACTCGATGCCCAGCCGTTCCCCCGGCCCCTGCCGGCCCAGCCGGGCCCTTTCCCGCCACCCGCGCCCGCGCCCGCGCGGGTCGACGGCCCGTGGTACTTCCGGGGTGATCCCCGCCAGCCGTGTTTCATCGAAACGATCGACACCCCGCGCGGGCCGATGCTGGTGTTCACGAACGAGAAGGGGTCCCAGGCGTACGGCCGCCTCGGCTGGGGCGGCCGGGTCATCGTGTACGACTGGGACCTGGTCGGGTACGTGCGCGGGAACTACCTGATCTGGCCGAACGGCGACTTCTGGAGCCGCTGAGGATCGTCCCGAGCCGATGACCCACACCGGCCCCGGGGAACCGGGGCCGGATCGTTTTTGCCCCGAACCGAACCCCACCCATGCCCGACCCCGAGCCCGTGTCTTCCGGCTGGTTCAACCGCACCGTGATCGGGGCGGGCGTGACCAGCTTACTCAGCGACGCCGGGTACGAGATGGCCACCGCCATCCTGCCCGGGTTCCTCCTCGCCCTCGGCCTCCCGCCGGACGCCGCGGCCCGGGCGGTCGGGGCCATCGAGGGCGTCGCCGACCTGCTCGCGAACCTGGTCAAGATCGGCGTCGGGTGGTACTCCGACCGGATCGGCCGCCGCAAGCGGTTCGTTGTCTTCGGGTACGCCCTCACCGGGTCCGCGTTCGCCCTCTGCGCGCTCGCCGCCGGGTGGCCCCTGGTGATGCTCGCGAAGGCGCTCGCGTGGGTGGGGAAAGGGGTCCGCGGGCCGCTCCGCAACGCGATCCTCGCCGACGCCGTCGACCCACGCGACCGTGGGAAGGCGTTCGGGCTGCACCGGGCCGGCGACACCGTCGGGGCGATCGTCGGCCCGCTCCTCGGGTTCGCGCTCATCAAGTACTGGCTGCCCGACGCATGGTTCCACTCGCCCGACGAGCCGTACCGCGTCGTCTTCCTGCTCACGCTCGTCCCAGGGATCGGGGCCGCGGTCGCGTTCGCCGCGCTCATCCGCGAGCGGCCGTTCACCCCGAAGCCAGGGCTCCGGCTCGGTGCGTCGGTCCGGATGCTCCCGACCGGGTTCCGGCGGTACCTCGTCGGCGTCGGGCTGTTCGGGCTCGGCGACTTCTCCCACACGCTTCTCGTCCTCGCCGCCACCCTCCTGCTCACCCCGGAATACGGCGCGAAAGACGCGGCCGCGGTCGCCCTGACGCTCTACGCCTGGAAGAACGCCTGCGGGGCGTTGGCCGCCTTCCCGGCCGGGTGGCTCGGCGACCGGGCCGGCCGGAGGCCGGTGCTCGTGGGCGGGTACCTGCTCGGGGTGGTCACGGCGGCCGGGTTCGCCGCACTGTTCATCACCCATACGGCCGGCGTGGCGTGGCTTGCCGCGCTGTTCGCCACTGCCGGCATCTACCTGGCGGTGGAAGAGGCGCTGGAACCGGCGATGACGGCGGACATGACCCCGGACCCGGCCGTCCGCGGGACCGCCTACGGCGTGCTGGGGACGGTAAACGGGGTGGGCGATTTCGTGTCGAGCGTCGGGGTGGGACTGCTGTTCGCGTTCGGGGCGGAAGTGGGGTTCGGGGCTGCCGCCGTGCTCATGGCGGCCGGCACGGTCTGGATGGCGGTGGCCGGCGGAATGCGGCCACCAGGGCGGGGAGAAACAGCTTCGTAACGCCTGGTCTTATCTCCTTCTCGGGGGGCCGACCACTACCCTATACTGAAACCCCTCCCCTAAGAAGGGAGGGGAGGAAAGCCCGATTCCAGCTCCCCCTTCCTTCTTAGGGAAGGGGGTTAGGTTCCGGGTTCGGCCCCATTCCAGACCGAGAGGATTCTCCGTGCGGACCGTACTGGCCCTGGCGTTCGGGATCGGAATGACGACCGCTCTGACCGGTCGGGCGGCGGACGACACCCCGACCGCCGACGAGCAGAAGGTGATCGACGCGGTGAGGGTCCTCAAGGGGAAGGCGTCGATCGACTCCGGGCTGCACCCGGAGGCCCGGGTGGCGGTCAAATTCGAGGCCGCGACCGACGCCACCCTGGTCGCCCTGGCGAAGCGGCCGCAGGTCGGGGCGATCCAGGCGCTCGACGGGCGGCAGTGTACGGGAAAGGGGTTCGCCGCGCTGGCCGACCTCCCGCACCTGCGCCGGCTCGTCCTGAACCAGTCGCGGGCGACGGACAAGGGGCTGGCCGTACTCGCCGGGTGCAAACAGCTGCGGACGCTGATCATCCCCGAGTCGGTGGTCACTGATGACGGGCTCGCCGCGCTGGAGAAAATGACCCGGCTGGAGGCCCTCGACCTGTCCGAGACGAAGGTGACCGACAAGGGGATCGCCCACATCAAGAGGCTGGAGCGGCTCGAGATCCTGCACCTGAACAAGACCGGGATCACGGACAAGGGGCTGTTCGAGCTGAAGCCCCTGGAGGGGCTCCGGTCCCTGAGTGTGGGCGGGTCGAAGGTGACCGCCGCCGCGGCCGACAAGTTCCCCGACGAGATGCCGAACCTGCGAGTCGTGCGGCGGTGAGTGGACCGCGGCGGCAGGCGGCCCTGCACCCGTCCCGATCACCCCGTGGGCCGTAGCGGCTCGGTCACGCTCCGCGACGACCGCTGGAGCCTCATGTTCACCATCTCGATCGCGACCGCGAACGCCATCGCGAAGTAGATGTACCCCTTGTCGATGTGCTGGCCGAGCCCTTCTACCACCAGCATCACCCCGATCAGGATCAGGAAGGCCAGGGCGAGCACCTTGATCGTCGGGTGCCGGTCGACGAACCGGCTGATCGGCCCCGAAAACCACAACATCACCAGCATCGCCAGCACCATCGCGACGACCATCACCCAGATCTGCTCCACCATCCCGACTGCGGTGATGACCGAGTCGAGGGAAAAGACGAGGTCGATCACGGCGATGGTCACGATCGCCCGCGCGAAGCTGCCGGGCTTGGCGGGCGGGGGGGAATCACCCTTTTGACCGGCCTTCGCGGCTTCCAGCTTCTCGTGCATCTCGAACACACTCTTGCCGATCAGGAACAGCCCGCCGCCGATCAGGATCAGGTCCCGCCACGACACCTCGCGGGCTTCGAGGTCGTGCAGGAATGGGAGGTCGGGGAGGGTGAAGACCGGGGTCGTCAGCCCGAGCAGGAACGAGAGGGTGAGCAAGAGCAGGATGCGGGTGCCGAGCGCCGCGGCGAGCCCGAGCCGGCGGGCCGCCGGCTGCTGCTGAAGGGGTAGCTTCCCGGCCACGATCGCCAGGAAGATGACGTTGTCGATCCCGAGGACGATCTCCATCGCGGTCAGGGTGAGCAGCCCGAGCAGGACCGCGAACGGGGACAACTGCTCGGCACGGACCACCCGGACCTCGCGGAGGTCGGCCGGTTTCAGTGCCTTGGTGGCGCCGTCGCCCGTTCGCACCGGTAACGTGTCCGCCGTCACCCGCCCGCGGACCACCGAGCGGTCCAAAAGTTGGACCGTGTCGTGAGCCTTGCCGCCCGGCTCCCGCTGGAAGGTGATGCGGCGGACGTGGGGGAGCCCGATGATTGTTCGGCCGGTCTCGGTCTCGACCGTGATCTCGGGGGCGAGGAGGGTTCCTTCGACCGCCGGACCGCCGTCCGCCGGTTCCGCCCGGACGGTTACGAACTGCGCCCCAGCTCCCCCGGCCGGATCCTCGGCCAGGGCCGGGCGGACCAGGACGAGCAGGACGGTCAAGCCGACGACCAGAGCAACGGTCGGCAGGCGGCGGGGCATGACGCGCTCCAGGGGTGGGGGCGAGAACAACGGGGAAAGTGTATAAGTCAAAGCCGGGGTTGATCTCCGAACATCGAGGAGTTGACGTTGCCGGCGGGCCTGCCCGGCCGGACAATCCAGGCATGAGCCGTGAGCAACAGCTGCAGCGAGTGACGGACTGCGGGATCGTCGCCGTCGTCCGATTCACCGACCCGGGGCCGCTGGTCGAGGTGGTCCGCGCGCTCGCCGACGGTGGGGTCACCGTCGCCGAGGTGACGTTCACCGTCCCGAACGCAGTCGAGGTGATCCGCGAGGCCCGGCGCCAGCTCGGGGACCGCGTCCTCCTCGGGGCGGGAACGGTCCTCGACCCGGAAACCGCACGGGCAGCCCTGCTCGCCGGGGCCGAGTTCGTCGTCGCCCCGAGTGTAAACGTCGAGGTGATCAAGCTCTGCCGGCGGTACGACAAGCTGGTGATGCCGGGGGCGTTCACCCCGACGGAGATCGTGGCCGCGTGGGAGGCCGGGGCGGACGTGGTGAAGGTGTTCCCGGCGGACGTGCTCGGGCCGGCGTTCTTCCGGGCGATGAAGGGGCCGCTCCCGCAGGTGAAGCTGATGCCGACCGGCGGGGTCGACCTGGCCACGGCGGCGGAGTTTCTGAGGGCCGGGGCGGTGTGCCTCGGGGTCGGCGGGCAGCTGGTCGACCCGAAGGCGGTCGCCACGGGCGACTTCGCCCGGATCACCCAGCTGGCGAAGCAGTACGTCGAGGTCGTGCGACAGTACCGGGGAAAATAAAATCTGCTTTCGACGGGGTAACGGGATGAACACGATTTAACACCATCCTGCCTATCCTGTTACCCTGTCAAACGATTGAATTATGTCTCACGACGTTATCGCGTTCGGGGAAGTGATGGTCCGGCTGGCCCCGCCAAACTTCCAGCGGCTGGAGCAGGCCCGGTCGCTCGACGTGGAGATCGGCGGGGCGGAGCTCAACACCGCCGCCGGGCTGGCCCGGCTCGGGCGGTCGGCGGCGTGGGTGTCGCTCCTGCCGGACAACCCGCTCGGGAAGCTGGTCGCGAACCGGGTCCGCGAGGCCGGGGTGAGCGACCGGTTCGTGCGGTACACGCCGGACGGCCGGTGTGGGCTGTACTTTCTGGAGTTCGGCGCCGCCCCGCGGGCGAGCTCGATCCTGTACGACCGCAAGGACTCGGCCGTCTCCCGGGTGACGCCCGGGGTGTTCGACTGGCCGGCGATCTTCACCGGGGCGAGGTGGTTCCACGTCACGGGGATCACGGCCGCCCTCGGCCGAGGCGCGGCCGAGGCGGTCGGCGAGGCGATGCGGTGCGCCCGGGCCGCCGGGCTGAAGGTCAGCGTCGACCTCAACTACCGGGCGAAGTTGTGGTCGAGAGAGGACGCGGCGCGGGTGATGGGGTCGCTGCTGCCGGCGTGTCAGGTCCTGATCGCCAGCGAGTCGGACGCGGAACACCTGTTCGGGATCACCGGCGAGGACTTCACCGAGGTCGCCGAGGGGTTGATCGAGCGGTTCGGCGTGGAGGTCGTGGTCGGGACGAAGCGGGAGGCCGCGCTGGTCTGGCGGAACCGGTTCGCGGCGGTCGCGTACTCCGCCGCGCAGTGTTACGAATCGGCGTGGTACGAGGTGGAAATCGTCGACCGCCTCGGGGCCGGGGACGCGCTCGCCGCCGGGCTGATCCACGGGCTCCTCGACGGCGACCTGAAGAAAGGACTCGACTACGGGGCCGCGCTGGGGGCGCTCAAACACACGATCCCAGGCGACCTCCCGTGGGTGACGGTCGAGGAGGTCGAGGCGGTGTTGCAGGGGCAGGGCCTGCGGGTCCGGCGGTGAGGCTTCGGCGAGCGAATGGCGTGAGCCGGCCGGTCGGTTTTGGCGAGCGGGGGACGTGAGTCCCCCGAGATACCCGATGACGACATTCTGGCTGTCCCGCGACGAGGTGCGGGAACTCGACCGGCGGGCGATCGAGGAGTTCGGCATCCCCGGCGTGGTGTTGATGGAGAACGCCGGCCGGGGGTGCGCGGACCTGGTGATGAAGCTGAACCCGGACCGCAAGCCGGTCGTGATCCTGTGCGGTCCGGGGAACAACGGCGGCGACGGGTTCGTGGCCGCCCGCCACCTGGACAACCATAACTGGCCGGTCATCGTCTGGCTCTTACGGCCGGAATCCCAACGGGCGTTCGGGTTCGGCCAGGCAGTTGCAGCGGGCGGGCAGAAACTCTCGCCCGACTGCCGGACGAATTGCGAGATCTGGGCCCACTCCCGCCCGCTCGCAACCGACGACACCCCCGGGAACGCGTGGAAGGAAGCACTGGTCCGGGACGTGACGGATGCCGGGTGGGTCGTCGACGCCCTGTTCGGGACCGGGCTGACCCGCCCGCTCGGAGCGCCGTACAACGAACTCATCCCGTTCCTGACCGCCTCCGGTCGGCCGATCCTTGCCGTCGACCTCCCGTCCGGGCTCGACTGCGACTCCGGGGAGCCGCTCGGGCCGACCGTGACGGCCGCGCACACCGCCACGTTCGTCGCGTCCAAGAAAGGGTTCCTCCATCCCGAAGCGCACAAGTGGACCGGGGAGATTCACGTGGTGGACATCGGCGCGCCGCGTGCATTGGTGGAGGAGTTCGCCCGGCTTCGTGGTGAGCGGGGGGCGTGAACCCGTTGCTCGCCGGAGAGGTCTCATGTCCGACCCCGACGCCGCCCGGCTGGACGACTACCGGTTCCAGATGGGCCACGACGCCGGCAACCTGGCGATGGTCCTCGATCAACTCACCGACGTGATGAACGCGGTCGCTCTCCACACCGTCCATTGCCGGGTCGAGCGCGGCCCGCGGCAGGGCGAACCGCCGCTCGACCTCGCCCAGCTGCTCGGTGCGATTCAAACGGCGAAGGGGCTGGTGCAGGAGTCGTTGCTACGGCTCAAGGGTAAAGACGGATAACGGACCGTCACATCATTAGCCTTCGTTTCGCGGCCCGGGCCTTGTTACACTCGCCGCAAATCCCGCGGATGACGAGCATCCGGCCCTCGGCCTGGAACTGGTGTTCGCCCGCGACCTCCCGCAGGACCGCGTCGAGCCCCGGGTGCTGGAACTCGATCATCGTGTTGCACTCTCGGCAGACCATGTGGTCGTGCGCCGGGTATCCGTAGTCGTGGTCGAACACCGTCCGCCGGCCCATTTCGATCCGCCGCAGCAGGCCCGCGTCCACCAGCAACGTGAGCGTC
Organism: Gemmataceae bacterium; assembly: GCA_028288765.1. Taxonomy (GTDB): domain Bacteria; phylum Planctomycetota; class Planctomycetia; order Gemmatales; family Gemmataceae; genus Urbifossiella. The sequence continues at coordinate 23,696 of JAQGHQ010000105.1, forward strand.
CGGTACACGGTCGGCCGGCTCACCTGCCGCCCGGCCAGCCGGAGGTCTTCGATCAGCTCGTTCGCGTCGAAGTGCTTGTGCCGCGCGAAAATGTGCTCGACCAGCTCCCGCTGCTGGTTGGTAAACCGCTTCGGCTCCGGCCGACTGGCCAGATACTCCCGGAACTTGTTCTCCGGGGACTGCGACACCGCAACGGCTGGCAAGGACACTGTCGGGATCTCCACGTCGGGGCGAACCACACAGCGATTATACCAGCCGCCCGACGACCAGGGAAAAAGGCACAGCCGGCCTTGCGTTCACACCGAACGCGGGCCGGCTGTACCGGTCGGACGTCAGCTGTGGGAGCGGTTACTGCGCCCAGCCGACGTTCCGGAAGAGTCGCTCCTCGGCGGCGAGCCATTTTTCCTCGGTGTCGTACGTCCCGGCCTCGATCTCCCGGCGGACGCGGGCAACGAGTTCGTGACGGATGCCGTCCGCCCCGGGCTCCGTCGAACAGCCGGCCGGTCCGACGGCCGGGTCCGGGGCGGCGAGCGGGCGCCGGGCGAACCGGTCGGCCACCGGAGTGACGGACGTGCGTTCGACCAGGGCTACCCGCCACCGCTGCCAATGACACGGGGCTGAGTCACGCATGGGTCTTCATCTCCCTGTCGGTGGCGCACCAGGCCGGCATCGGCGGCGCGTGGCCGACAGTCTTTCGGTGTGCGGGTCCGCGGGCCCGTTCAAACCCACAGAACCACACGACGGCTCACTCTCCCGCGGCCGACGGCCCGGGGTCACCCGGCCCGCGTTCGGGGCCGGATGACCAGGCACATCCTCGATCGGCCGTTCCCGGTGACTGCTCATCCTGAGAGCAGGGGCCGGGTCGATCTCCGGGCTGGTGCGGGCGGTTCCGCCGCCCCGGGATACGGTTCACCTGTTCAGGCAACCGTGTCCCATTCTACGCATGTGTATCGTCGGGGGGCGCACAAACCCGTAACCGAATTCGATGCCCCCGGGTCCATCTTTCTCCGCCGCAAGTCCCGGCGAGTGCGTTACTCGGAACGTGCGCGGCGGGCGAGTCACGCGGCGGCCGGAACCACCTTTTCGTATCGGGTTTTTTGCAAACCCCTCAAGCGGCACGCGGCTTGAGATAAATCGCCCGATCACTAGTCCCGCACTTCGCCCGCGCGACAGACCTACGACCCACGACAACTGCACGCATCGGACACACCAGACCCACCATGCCCGGCGGAACCCCGCCGCCCGCAAGCCGCCCTTACATTTTGCCCAGAATCGCTCAGGAACCACTGGGGCGATCGAAGCACCAGGGCGGATCCCGGGTCCGATCGCTCGACGCACACCCGGCTCACGGGTTCGGTCCGGGATCCGGCGCCCACGCACCGGAAGCTTCACCCGCGGCGCGGAGCTTGTTCGACGCCAGGTGGGCTTCACGGGTCGGGGCGGGGTGGCGGTAGCCGCTGAGCGTCGCCCGGACGACTGCGGTCGCCGAGGCGATGTCGATCCGGTGGCCGGGCGACACGAACACCGGCTTCGCCCCGCCCGCCGACCGCAGCACCACCCCGACCTGTTCCCCGCCGGTCGTCAGAGGCGAGATCTCCCCTGCCGCCGGCCCCGGGTCGGAATACTCCCCGACCAGCCAACTCTTGGCACACCCGTGACACGGACGGCCGAGCCACAGCCCGAGGTGGCAAGCCAGCCCGAACCGCCGCGGGTGCGCGATCCCCTGTCCGTCGAGCATAACCACGTCCGGCGCACGACTCAATTCACCGATCGCTTTCAGTAGCGGCGGGACTTCCCGGAATGACAGCAAACCCGGCACATACGGGAAAGTCACGCTGTCCGTCACGGTCCGGACCTCGACGACGGCGAGATCGGACGCCCGGAGCAGGGCCACCGCGGCGAACAGGAACGGCTGTTCCGTGTGGTAGGCAATGTCGCACCCGGCGACGAGTTCGAACGAACGGAGGGGCGTGGAAACGTCGACCCGGGAGGCGAGCTGGCGCTGGAGTTCGATCGCCTCGGCCGGGGTGGTGGGCCAGTCGTGAAGGCGTGGGATGTCCATGACGCGAGCCGTGTCTATTCCTCCGGTCCGGCCGGGCGGGGTAATCTTCCGACAAGCCGCGGCGATACCGGGTTCACCGGTCGGAGCGGTTTTGCGGAGGAGCCGGGCGGGCGGGGGGCGTCGGCCCTTGACCGTTCGAGTTCCATCACGGGGCTGACATTCCTTCCTCACCAGTGGGGAGAACCGCGGGTCGGTCCGGCGGCCCCGCCCCGGACTCGCGGCCCACCTCGTCCGACAGCTCGAAGTCGAGCAGGGGCTCGTCGGCCAGCTTCGCCGCGAGCCGGACGGTGAACGTGCTCCCGCGGCCGAGTTCGCTGTGCAGGGTCACGTCCCCGCCGAGCAGTTTCGCCAGCTCCCGGACGATCGACAGGCCGAGGCCGGTCCCGCCCTGCTCCCGGGTCATGGGGTTCGCCGCCTGGCGGAATTTCTCGAACACCAGCTCCTGTTCCTCCGGCGCGATCCCGACCCCCGTGTCGGCGACGGTGAACACGAGGTCGTTCCCGTCGCACGCGGCCCGGAGCGTCACCCGTCCCCCTTCCGGGGTGAACTTCACCGCATTCGAGAGCAGGTTGGTCAGGATCTGGTGTACCTTCCCGGCGTCCTGGCGGACCGGCGGCGTGGTCGGGTCCGCCAGCACCTTCAGGTCGATGTTCTTCTTCTCGGCCTGCTGGCGGAACATGGCGGCGGCGTGCTCGCACACGGTCGGGACGGCGAGCGGTTCCGGGTGCAGCCGCATCTTCCCGGCCTCGAGCTTCGCCAGTTCGAGGACGTCGTTGATCAGGGCCAGCAGCTGTTTCCCGCCCGTCATGATGTTCCCGGCGAACCGGTGCTGCTTGTCGCTCAGGTTCTCCGCCGCGAGCAGCACCTCGCTGAACCCGATGATGCTGTTCAGCGGCGTCCGGAGCTCGTGGCTCATGGTCGCCAGGAAGTCGCTCTTGAGCCGGTTGCTCTCGTACAGAGCCATGTTCACCCGGGCGAGCTCGTCCACCTTCCGGTCGAGGTCGGCGATCAGCTTCTTGTTCCGGTCCTGGATATTCGTCAGGTTCCGGAGCATCCGGTTGAACGCGTGCGACAGGTCCTCGAACTCGTCCCCGGTCTGGATCTCGCTCCGGATGTTGAGTTCCCCCTGGGCGATCGCCTCGGACACCTCCTTGAGGTGCTTGACCGGCTTCACGATCACGTACCGGATGATCAGGTAGCTGCCGGCGATGATCAGGAGCGAGGTCCCGATGGCGAACGAGATGAGGACCGCCCGGTTGGTGTGGAACCCCTCCTCGATGACCTGGGTCGAGAGGCGGATACGGACGACGGCCATGAGGTCGTCCGGCTTCAGGTCCGGCTTGGCCTTGTCCGCCCCGCCCATCTTCTCCGGGTTGGCGTGGCAGGCGATGCACGACGGCCCGGCCCGCAGCGCCCCGTAGTAGTAGAACACATTCTCCTTCGGGGCCTGCCGGGTTTCCTCGTTCTTCCGCGGGTCGGACATGAACCGGAACAGCGGGTTCAGGTCATCGGCGCCGGGCTGGTACACCGGGTCCTGGGTGAACGGCTTGATGAGCTTGTAGTTGTACCCCTTCAGCTGGGTCGGCCAGTGGGCTTCGTTGAGCTTCTGGAAGTCGTCGACCGCCTGGAGCTGTTCGCCCTTCACGTGCAGCCGGGCGACGATCGGGGAGAGGATGGCCCGGCCGGTCGTCTCGAGCTGTTCGTAGGCGAGGTCCTCGGTCTGCCGGGCGTACACCCAGAAGCTGCCGGTCATCAGGATCAGCACCCCGGCCCCGAGCAGCCACCGGCACTTCCGCTCCAGGCTGGTCTCGCCGAGAAGTCGCTTGAAGGCGCGATAGGACATGAAGGCAACTCACCACAAAGGCACGAAGGCGGCACAAAGGACCACTAAGAAGGCACGGCCGGCCGGAGAAAACAGGGTATTGCCAGCTGGCCTCATCGTATGCCTTCCTGTGTCTTCTTCGTGGTCCTTTGTGCCGCCTTCGTGCCTTTGTGGTGCGTCGGTTGGCACGACGGGCAGAAGTGCGACGATCGGCCCGACAGGCGGACGCACGCGATCGCGGTGCCGCACGCCCGGCACGGGTCCCCGGTCCGGCCGTAGACGCGGAACTCGTTCTGGAACCCGCCCCGCAGCCCCGAGCCGCCGACGTAGTCGCGGATCGTCGAGCCGCGGTACTCGATCGCCTTCGTCAGCACGGTCTCGATGGCCCCGCGAAGCCGGTCGGCGTCGGCCGGGGTGAGCGACTTCCCGCGCCGCTGCGGGTGCAGACCGGCGAGGGAGCACGCCTCGTCGGCATAAATGTTCCCGACCCCGGCGACGACCCGCTGGTCGAGCAGGACGGCCTTCAGAGTGCGTGACGTGCCGCGGACGGCCTGCCGGAAGTACGCCGGGTCGAGCCCGAACGGCTCCGGGCCGAGGCCGTTCTGCTCGAAGAACGCTTCGACCTCGGCTTCGTCGGCGTGAAAGGTGACGGACCCGAACCGGCGGGGATCGCGGAACCGCAACTCGCGCCCTTGGTGGAGTTCGAGGACGAGGTGCAGGTGGTCGGGCGCGGGGTGGGCCCCATCGACGGCGGTGAACTGCCCGGTCATCCCGAGATGGAGGATGAGCCGGGGGGCGGAGACGGCCCTACCGGAGATGAGGTTCACGACCATCCATTTCCCGCGCCGCCGGATGCCCTCGATCCGCGTCCCGGCGACCAGCGGGTTCCATTTCGCCTGCCACGGCTTGCGGAGTTTCTTCGGCCCGTGGCGGACCGCCCGGATTGTGCGGCCGACGACCAGCGGGCGCAGGTCCCGGACGACGGTTTCCACCTCCGGCAGTTCGGGCATGGCTCCTCCACATGGGACAGTGGGTCGATTTTACCAGTCCGCACAGTCCGATCCCACCCGAGCTGTGTCCTCCATCTGGAACGAGGGCTCGTCGGGCCAAACCCCGGCCGGCAAAGCCGGCCCTACACGGACGGGGCTACGCCATCCCGAACCGTCCGAGCGCGGTCGCCAACCCGGCCGAGAGTCGATCCGTCTGGTCCGGGCACGGCCGGCCCTCCTTCCCGGAACCGATCTCGGCCGGAGGCGGGAGGGGTGGGCGACCGTTCCGTCTCTGCCGAGGGAGCCCGCCGGCCGGTCGGTGACAGTCCGTGACAGGTTTTGACAGGTTCCCGGCGGATTGGCCGCTCGCTTCTGCCGCGATACCCAGGTTGACCGAGAGAGACTCACCCGAGCGGGTGTCACGAGAGGAACCGGGAGCGGGAACCTCGCCGGCGGGGACAACGATCTCGCGGGGCGGGACCAGCTGATCGGACCGCGGGTCGACCCTGGCAGCGACAACCGGTGGCGGCGCGGCCGCGGGTTGCTCGTGGCCGGCGGCCGGCACGTGTGCGGGAGTCTCGTCCGTGTCCGGGGAGAACGTGTCCGGACCGAGCAGCCCGGCGCGGCGGTCCCGGTCGTTGAATTTCAACGCCAGCTCGATCACCGTCTTCGCGGCCCGGAGCTGGGTGGATTCGGACCGGCTTATGAGGAGGCGGCGGAGGGTCTGGCAGGCCTCGACCGTTTCGGTCGTGATCTGGCCGTTAATGGTGTCCAGGAGGACCGCCCGGAGTTCGGCCACCCGGGTCCGGAAGCCGGGTTCCCGCAGCCGCCGGTAGGCGGTGCTCTCGCTGACCCCGGCGGTCTGCGCGGCGCCGGTGATCGTCCGGCCGGATGCCAGGGCGTGGGCCAGGATTTCGTCCGCGGTCTGTTGGGTCTGCAACGCCATGCGTAGTTACCTCGGGGTGTTAAACACCAACTTGCTTTGTTGAACCCCTGGGTCGCTGGCGGGCCGCCACGGAGGGCGGCCCCTACAAACCCTGGTCCGGGAGGGGGCCGCCCTCCGTGGCGGCCCGAGCCTTTCAACAAAGCCACACCAACGCTCAACGCCGATCTATCCTCAGAATAAGCATCGCATCCTGATATGCAATACCAGAATCGTGACGGATGGCGGGGCAGGAAACCCTGTCCCCGTGCGTACAGGTTCCAGCCGCGGGTGTGGTGACCACCCCTCTTGATCCCCCCGCAACCGGGGGAGACCCGACCCGGGCGGCGGTGGAGGTCCGGCTCCCTCCCCGGTTGCGGGGAGGGACGGGGTGGGGTCGAATTCCTCTCGCCGCTCGCTGATACCCCGTTTGCCGTTCGGCCTTCCCCGTCCTTGAACCCGACCCCCTCTTCTGACAGAAAAGACGGTACCGTTTTCCTGCCCCAGCCGGACCGAGTACCGTCATGCCGACGACGACTTCCTCCCCCGTCTCCGCCGTACCCGACGCCCGCGGGCGGTTCGGCCCTTATGGCGGGCGGTTTGTCCCCGAAACCCTGATGTTCGCCCTCGACCAGCTCGACAAGGCGTACCAGGAGGCGAAGCACGACCCCGCATTCCAGGCCGAGTTCCACCGGCTCCTGAACGAGTACGTCGGCCGGCCGAGCCGGCTGTACTTCGCCGAACGGTTGACGAAGGAAGCCGGCGGCGCTCGCATTTACCTGAAGCGGGAAGACCTGAACCACACCGGCGCGCACAAGATCAATAACGCCCTCGGCCAGGCGATGTTGACGCGGCGGATGGGCAAGAAGCGGGTGATCGCCGAGACCGGGGCCGGGATGCACGGGGTCGCCACCGCCACCGCCGCCGCCCTCTTCGGCATGACCTGCCGGGTGTACATGGGGTCGGAGGACGTCCGCCGGCAGGAGCTGAACGTCTTCCGGATGCGGGCGATGGGGACTGAAGTCTTCCCGGTCACGTCCGGGAGCAAGACGCTCAAGGACGCCACGAACGAGGCCATGCGGGAGTGGATGAGCACGGTCGAGGACACGCACTACATCATCGGTTCGGTCGTGGGCCCGCACCCGTTCCCGATGATGGTCCGGGATTTCCAGTCCGTGATCGGCATCGAAACGAAGCAGCAGTGCCGGGACCTGGTGGGCCGGTTGCCGGACGTGGTGGTGGCGTGTGTCGGCGGGGGGAGCAACGCGGCGGGGATATTCTACCCGTTCGTCGAGGACGCGGGTGTGGAGCTGGTGGGCGTCGAGGCCGGCGGGCACGGGGCGGCGCTCGGCGGGCACGCCGCCACGCTGAGCTACGGCAAGCCGGGGGTGCTGCACGGCAGCTTCAGCTACGTCCTCCAGGACGACGACGGCCAGACCGCCCCGGTGCATTCGGTGTCGGCCGGGCTGGACTACCCCGGGGTCGGGCCGGAGCACAGCTACTGGCACGACGCCGACCGGGTGCGGTACTGCAACGTGACCGACAAGGAGGCCCTCGACGCGTTCCAGCTGTGCGGCCGACTGGAGGGCATCCTCCCCGCGCTGGAGACCGCCCATGCCGTGGTCGAAACCATGCGGATCGCGGCGAAGCGGGACAAGGACGACGTGGTGGTCCTGTGCTTCAGCGGCCGGGGCGACAAGGATTGCGCCGAGGTGGCCCGGCTGACGGCGAAGCAGGGGTGACCGCGGTCGCCGCGCCCGATCCGTCTTCATTCCGGCTACATGGGTACCAGATAGGTCCCTGCGAGGCGGTCCTGGGGCGGGCGGACTGGATACCGCACGGCGACGACCAGGTACACCGGGAGCAGCGCGAGCGCGACGAGCCACAGGCCCGCGTACAGATAGACCTGTCGGGGGTGGTACACCTGGAGCCACACCGACCCGGCGAGGAGTGCGACTACGGGCAGCCACACCGCCGCCGCCCGGACCGCGTACTGCCGGCGGTACGCCCGCCGCCCGTCCGCCCGGACCACCGCGATCCCGGTCAGGATCATCGACACCCCGCCGCGCAGCACTGCCGCCCCCACCACCCACGCGAGCGGGACGGCCACGAGTACCGCCCACACCGGTCCGGCCTCCGGGTCCCACGGAGACGCCCCCCGCCCGGCCGGCATCTTCTCCGGGGCCGCCGCCCAGACGAGCAGGTCCCGTTCCGCCCGAAGGTCGAATTCCCCCTTGCGGGGGCCGTCGTCGATCGTCCGGTTGAACTCGTCCAGGACGAACCGCTGCGGCGGGAGGAGCGCCCGCCGGCGGGCGTCCGCCTCTTCCTGCTTCCGGGCCCGCAGGCCCTCGATCCGGGCCGCCGCCCTGGGGTTGTTGAGAGCCGCCGCGGCCCCTTGAAGGCGGGCCAGTTCGTCCCGCTTCGCCGGGTCGCGGAGGGCGCCCAGGACGTTGTCCGCCTGCCCGGTGCGGGTCTCCGCCCGGTGCGCCAGTACGAGCGCCACCGCGCCGGCCAGGCCGAACATCAGGAACAGGCCGGAGCTCAGGATGGCCGCCTGGATGCCGAGCTGGGCGGCCCGCAGGGAGGGGGTCACTTCCGGCGAGTGGGCGTGCGTGTCGAGCAGGTCGCGGTGCAGGCCGGCGAGCGAGGAATACCCGTCCGGGGCGAACAGCTTCGTGAGCATCGGGCCGGCGTGCGGCGGGACCGGGGCGTGAACCCCCGGCCCGGCCCGGCCCCCACGACCCGGCGGGTAGGCGGTCACCCGCGGCCGGCCCTCCAGCGTCAGTGACGCGACCTGACGGAGCAGCGAGAGGGCGACGGAAATCCCTTCCCCGGAGGGCGAGACGATCACCCTCCGGCTGCCGTCTTCCCCTTCCTTCTCGGGGAACAGGGTCGAGGGGGTCGGCTTTCGTACCGGCATCGGGAAGTCCAACACCCGCACCCGGCCGTTCGGTTCGACCCACACCTGGTCGAGCCCGAGCCGGGCGGGGATCGAGCCATCGGCCTGCGCCGCCTGGAGCTCATCAACGAGTTGTTCGACCAGGAACCGGGCGTCGGCCCACGGGAGGGGGCGGTCGGGCCGGACCGTGTCGGCGAGCGGGGCCCCGACCGGGGCGGCGAAGGCGGTCCAGTCGAGATCCCGACCGCCCCACCGCACCGCCCCCTGACCGAGCCGGCGGAGACGAGTCGGCCGGGCGACCTCGGTCGGGGCGGGGGGAATCGGGTCGCCGTCGGCCGGCCGCAACCAGAGTAGCACCCGCCGGCCGAGAGCCCGGTCCTCGGCGGCCCACACCTGTTCCCCGGCCGGGTCGGCCCACACCCGCCCCCGGACCGCGTACCCCGCGACCGTCACCGGGAGGGGGTCCGACCCGGCCGCCGGGAGCACGTCGTCGAGCGGGTTCGGGTAGCGGGAGGTGAGCCGGAGTTTCCGGGCCGGGAGCGGGCGGCGGGTGACGTGGCACCCGCTGGCGAAGTCGTGGACCCCGCGGTAGCCGCCCGACGTCCGCCGCAGCTGGATCAGCAACCCGAACACCCCGAGCCCGAACGCCGCCACCCCGCCCGCGGCCCCCCCGCCCGCCGTCGGGGCGAAGAACACCCACAGGACGAGCGCCTCGAACACCCCCGCCCGGACCGCGCCCCGGACCAGCCCCGGCGGGCCGGTCTTCCCGACCCGGCTGACCCGGAGCCCGAGTAGGGCTTTCCCGACGGTCGCCCCGAACAGCCCTTCCAGGACGGCGAAGTAGACCGGCCACCCGACCCACCCGGCCGAGTCCAGGGCGACGGCGGCCGGGTGGTCGGCCCCGGCCAGGGACAGGATGACCTCCAGCGGGAGGAGGACGAACAGGATCAGTACGAGGGCGTCGAGCAGGTACGCCCCGACGAGCAGCCGGGGGCGGGCCGGGATCTGCCGGGCCGGGAGGAGGTCGACCAGTGCCTCGCGGAGCTCGTCGAGCGACTGCCAGCGGCGGTCGCGGGCCCGCTCCAGCCCTTTCATCACGGCCTTTTCGAGCGCCCGGGGCACGTCCGGCCGCCGCCCGCAGATCGGCGGCGGCGGCTCCGAGATCGCCCGGACGAGAGCGGCGGTCACGCTCTCGTGGTGGTACGGGGCCTCCCCGCAGAGCAGGTAATAGAGCGTCGCGCAGACCGAATACACGTCCGACCCGTAATCCAGCGGCTCGCCGCGGATCTGTTCCGGGGACGCGAACAACACGGTCCCGAGGAACGCCCCGGTCTGGGTGAGTTGGCGGTCCTGCGAGCCGGCGAGCGACTTCGACAGCCCGAAGTCGCCGACCTTCACCCGGCCGTCGGCCGTCAGGAAACAGTTGGACGGCTTCACGTCGCGGTGGAGGACGCCGAGCCGGTGCGCCTCGGCGAGCCCGTCGATCACGTCCAGGATGTGGGCGACGGCGGCGTTCGGCGGGAGCGCGCCGGCCTGGTCGACGAGGTCTTTGAGGGTCCGGCCGGGCATCAGCTCCATGACGATGTACGGCCGCCCGGCGTCGGTGTCGGCGGCGAGGACGAACACGCACCGGGGGTGCGTCAGCTGGCTGGCGAGTCGGCCTTCCTGGCGGAACCGCTCGACCGACGCGGGGCTCGCCGCGAGCCGGGACGACAGCAGCTTGACGGCGACGCGGTGCCCGGTGCCGGGGGCTTCGGCCTCGTACACCGTTCCCATCCCGCCGGCCCCGATGACCCGCAGGAGCCGATACCCGCCGACCTCTTCGGGCGCGGGCTCGGTGTCTTCGTCGGGGTTATCGGAGAACGGGACGTGCGAGGTCGTCCGCATGTCTCCTGGGCGGTGGGTGATTTCCGGGGGGGTGGTGTGGTCTTCACCCTGCAACTTCTGTCCGCAGAACATGCAGAACACCGGCGGGCCGTGGGGGTCCGTGGTGGACAGGCTCCGCCGACAGCGGGGACAGGTGATCTGCATCACGGGTTCCCGAATCCCGGGGGGCGAAAGGGTGTTCGCCCGTGGCGAAGGGAGATTATCGGGAACCGGCCGGGAAACACAAGCTCCGCAGGATAAACGGCGCGATTGCCAGAGCGCGACAATCAGACCGGGGGGTAAGAATGGGAACAGGGACGGCGTAAGATCAGCTGCGGAGGGGCGAAGATCCCTCTCCACGGAGTCCAGCTCGCAAACCCGAGTGCGCGCCGGCGGATCGAGCTAATTATTGGGGCTTATCCGGTCGGGCTCGCGAGCGGGTGGTCCGTTTCCCCGAACTCGGTGACGGTCGTGCCGTCCCAACAGGGCCGCACATCCACCCGCCAGAGACCAGTTGCGCGCGTCTCGAAAACGGTTCCGGAACCCCCGAACCACACATGTCTTCCGGCAAAATAACCAAGGTGATTGGTTAAGATTGGTTAAGATTTTCTGGTTTCCGACGGGCGCGCATCCCCTTGGACGACTCAACCCGCCGGTGGTTAACTCCCGTTAACTCGTTAACTCGCTATTTATACATTTGTTCAGATAGGGACTCGTGCCCCAACCAGACGGTCCGAAGACCCGACCGCGGGAGATCAGATTCGATCAGATTATTGTCAGACTTATATGACAATAGGCTAAAAGAATCTTCCCCTGTCCTGGAGGCGGCGGCCGTCCTGGTCGCTCCCGGGAATCTCGGGCTGAGAGACGTGCGAGCTGTCCGCGGTCCAGTGGGCAAACCCTCGGGAGGAAATAGAGAACCCGGTTTCTTCCAAGATACCGGGTTCTCCGCGCGAACGAGGACGAAGGCGGTCGGTTGGAAGTCTCGACCGACCTGCGGGATCGGCCAGCGATCACGTCTTGTACTTCTTGGTGCTCCGCAGCTTGTGCTTCCGCTTCTTCCGCCGCCTCTTGTTCGCGGTCCGGAGTTCCTTCCGCTGGTGCTGCACGCCCATCGCCAGTCCTCTCTCGGTTCCGTGTTCCCGTTATGTCGGGGACGACATTTTATGAAGTGTTCGGCCGGGACAAGGCGTCACCGCCGCGTAACAAGCGGACCCGACCCGATTGCAGGCGCGACACTTGGGCAGAATAATAATGGTGAAGCACCGCTTCAGGGGGGTGATCATGTCTCATTCGTCGAATGGCTGGCTGTTGCGGTCGGCGGCAGCGGCCGTCGTGTTCGGGGCCGCATACGTTCTATCCGGGGTCGGATTTGCCGGCCCGGCCGATGACCCGCCGAAGGCCGGGAAGAAGGCCGCGGACGCGCCGAAGGCCGACGACAAAAAGGCCGACGACAAAAAACCGGGGTTCGACCCGAAGGACGTCCGGATCGGGCCTCCGCCGGAGCTCGCGGCCCTGCGGGCGGCGGTCGAGGAGGCGGCCCGGAAGGGCGAGAACGTCGACGAGATCCGCAAACAGCTCGACTCGCTCGAAAAGGCGCTCGCCGGGAAGGCGTGGGTAAAACCGAAGGTGGTCGAGGACCCGCCCGCCCCGCCCGCATTCCCGGGCGGGCTTCAACCGTTCCCCCAGCCGCCATTCCCCGGTGGGGGTCGCCCGTTCCCGGTCCGGCCGGTCGTGCCGTTCCCGGGCGGGTTGCAGATCAACCAGCCCGACAAGGAAATGATCCAGAAAGCCCAGGGCCTCCTGACAAAGGCCGCCCGGCTCGCACTCGAGGACCCGGTCGCCAACAAGGAAAAGGTCGAGGCCCTCCAGCGGGAGGCGCAGGAATTGATGGTCAAGGCCATGCGGCCGGCAGCCGGCGGATTGATGCCTCTACTCCCCGGGGCCCGCGGCGGGAACGGCCGACTCGGGGTGCGGGTCGAGAAGGTGCCCGCCGGCCAGGCCGACCGGGGGATACTCGTGGCCGAGGTGCTGCCCGGCTCCGCCGCCGAGAAGGCCGGGTTGAAGGCGGGCGACGTCATCGTCGAGTTCGCCGGCAAGCCCGTATCCGACGACCCGACCGAGTTCGTCCGCACGGTTTACGGGATGAAGAACGGCGAGAAGGTCGACATCGTGTACGTCCGCAACGGGAAGAAGAGCGAGGCCAAGGGGGTGCCGCTGGCGGACGCCGTCCCGGCCGCCCGGCTCGGGGCGGAATTCGCCCCGTTCCTGGCGCCCGACTTCGTCCCGCTTCTCGACCCCAATCCGCTCCCCGACCTCGGGTTCGCCCCGGCCGAGGGCGCGAAACGGACGAACATGTCGGTCAAGGTCGAGAACGGGACGTTCACGATCAACGCCGAACAGGACGGGGTGAAGGTCTACCTGGAAGGTCGGGCGGAGGGCGGGAAGCCGGTCCCGTCGAAGATCGAGGTGACCGACGGAAAAAAGAAGATGGAGGCCAAGTCGGTCGACCAGCTCCCGGCCGAGTACCGCGACCGGGTGCAGAAACTCCTCGACGGCGTGAAAGGCGGGAAGTGAGTCGGGGGTGTTCGGTTGACACTGTTGATCGCCAGCGGGCCGCCATCCTTGGCGGCCCGCGCCACTTAATCCCAGGTGCCCGACAGGGAAAAGTCCTGGCACACAGTTGCGTACCAGAGCCGGGTGGAGATAATGGTCCGAACGGATAACTCAGGTTGTGTTCGCCGATCCCCATGCCGCGGCCGAGAGAGTACGCGATGCATTCCATCACCCAACGGATCATCCCGTTCCCCGCCTTCATACTTCTCGGGTTAGGCCTTGTCCCCGCCCGAGGGGAGGACGACGTGGAGGAGCGGCTTTTCCGGGCGAAGCGGGACTACGCCGCGGAGGTCGAGAAACTCAAGAAGTCGGTCGTCGACCTGTTCGACAAACGGGAGGAGGCCGCCCGAAAGGACGGGAACAAAAAGCTCGTCGAACAGATCAAGGCTGAGCGAAAGACGTTCGAGAACTGGGGTGATGTCCCCCCGACGGTGGATAAGGAGCCCCTGACCGCAGCCCGGGTGAAGCTCGATGCGGTCTACGCGGCAGCCATCAAGGACTGCATCCGGTTGAAGCAGGACGCCGCAGCCGAAGTGGTAGAGAGGGAGCGGGAGGAGTTCCTGGTCACCTCGGCCCTCATGCTCGGCCGGAAGAAATATCTCGTCACCCTCAAGCACTTCAACCTCAAAGTTCACTGCGACACCTGTTTCACGAACAACGGGACCAGAGGAGGCGAACCCTTCAAACTCAAGGGCGAACCCGTCCCGCACAGTATCTTTCTCCATCCACCTCCCCGGGGCGCGTCGCAAGTGAGTTACAATCTGGCTGGGAAGTCGAAGGCTTTCCGGGCAATTGTCGGGGTGTTGGCAAAGCCTGTATCTCCGCCGTGGTTTGAAGTCCTCGGGGACGACAAGTCTCTCTGGAAATCGTCCCCGGTCGATAAGGCCGATACGTTCCAGACGTGCACCGTGAAGGTCGAGAAGGTCAAGGTCCTAACCCTCCTTGTCCATTGCACCGGGGAGGACAACTTTGCGTGGGCGGTCTGGTTTGAACCGGTCTTGATCGAGTGACCGGCGGTGAGATTGCGGGCCAGGGTTTCGAATCAGGTGGATGACCCGGTTCCCAACCCTTATGGGCCGGCTGCACGGCATACGCGGTCGGAGAGATACAACACGCGATTCGCGGGGCTTGTCCGACAACGAGAGGTGATCGACGGGTCGGTTGCACGAGCTCGTTGTGGGCTCGTGCAACTCCTCCGGGAGCCCTGGTAGTGTACCCTCACCCTCTGGCCGGCCTTACTTCTGCCGTTCCAGCCCGAAAAAGTTCCGGAGGCCGAGGTAGAGGATCATACTGATCGACCGGACGGCCTCCGCCCGGTTCACCTTGCTCGCCCCGGCCCGGCGGTTCTCGAACAGGATCGGGTATTCGCCGAGCTTGCACCGGGCCTTGTGGCACCGGAACAGCACCTCCTGCTGGAACGAATACCCGCGAGACCTTGTCCGCTCCAGGTGGGCCTCCCGGAGCTTGCTCACCCGGTAACACCGGTACGCCCCGCTCGCGTCCTTCACCGGCATCCGGAACAGGAATCGGACGAGCAGGTTCACCCCCTGGCTGATCACCCGCCGCGGCAGCGGCCAGTTCTCCGTCGCCCCGCCCTTCGTATACCGCGACCCGATCATCACGTCGTACTTGCTCATCCCGGCAAGGATGCCCGGCAGATACCGGGGCGGGTGGCTGAAGTCCGCGTCCATGTTCTGCAGGTAGTCGTACCCGTGCTCCATCGCGTAGTTCATCGCCGCGAGCGTCGCCGTCCCGAGCCCGAGCTTGCCGGGCCGGTGCAGGACGTGGACCCGGGGGTCCTTCGCGGCCAGTTCGTCGGCGATCTTCCCTGTCCCGTCCGGGGAGTTGTCGTCGATCACCAGGACGTCCGCGTGCGGCACGACCCGGTGGACCTCCTCGATCAGGGCGGTGAGGTTCCCGGCCTCGTTGTACGTCGCCAGGGAGATGAGGATCCGCTCCTCGCCGGCGGGCGGCGCGAATCCTGCGGGAATCGGGCGGACAGGTTCCGAAGTCAGGTTCATATCGGCGGACGGTAAGCTGCTTGCAACCGGGTCGGGACGTAAACTATTTTCTAGAGTATCGATCCCGTCCCGTCCGCATTATGCCCGCGGGGGCTGCAAATTCATCCAATGCGGGTTGCGGATTTCGGAATGCGGGATCGAAGACGGAAGAACCGGGGGTTTATTCCGCATTCCGAAATCCGCAACCCGCACTGGTAGCATTCGCCACGCGGAGAGGTTGACCCATGCCGGCCACGCTGGATATTTCGTGCCCGAACTGCGGGAAGGAGCTGAAGGTTCCCGCCGAGTTCGCGGGCAAGCGGGTGAAGTGCAAGGGGTGCCAGGAGGTGTTCGCGGTGACGGCCCCCGGTAAGGCGGCCAGGCCGGCCGCGAAGCCCCCGGCCGCGAAACCGGCCGCGAAAGCCCCGCCGGCGGACGCGCCGAAGCCGGAAATGACGCCGGATGAGAAGAAGAGAAGCCGGTTCGTCGACGACGACGACGAGGACGATGTCCCCGGCAAATCCCCGAACCCGCTCGGGGTCATTCGCGAGGACGACGTCGCCCGGTGTCCGCACTGCGCCAAGGAGCTCGACCCGCCGGACGCGACCATCTGCGTCCACTGCGGGTTCAACAACCGGACCCGGGTGAAGGCCGAAACGAAGAAGGTGGTCGCCGCCGGCGCCTCGGACTGGATGACCCACCTCGCGCCCGGGATCATTGCCCTGCTGCTCGTGGTCGGGCTGGTCGTGTTGGACATCGTCTGCGCGGTGAACATGCGGGAGTGGATGGAGGGCGGGGCGCTGGAGATGGACGAGAAAGACCTGACCGGGCGGAAGAAGATGCTCGTCCGGCCGGGGGCGTTCAGCACCCTCATCATCGCGATCTCGCTGGTCATCGTCGTGCCCGCGGTCCGGTTCGCGATCCGGCGGCTCGTCTTCGACAACAAGCCGGAGGAGAAGGTTAAAAAGTAGTGGTTGGCGTTTGGTGTTTGGTGTTTCGAGTTGCGCGGTTGAACCCCACTGAACCCCTGAGCCCCGAACTCTCGCCCTTCGGACTAAAGGGCGTCGCACGAAGTCGTCTGAACTGGGATAGACTCCCGGGAATGCGCGTCACAGAATTACGAAACACCAAACACTAAAAACCAAACACCAAACACCATGCTCGCCAAGCTCCACACCTTCGCCCTGGTCGGGATCGACGCGGTCCCGGTCGAGGTGGAGGTGGACGCGGCGGCCGGGACGCCGAAGACGGTGCTGGTCGGGCTGCCCGAGCTGGCGGTGCGGGAGAGCGTCCACCGGATCGAGCGGGCGCTGGCCAACCTCGGGTATTTTCGGCCGTCCGGGCGGACGATCATCAACCTCGCCCCGGCCGACCTCCGCAAGGACGCCGGGGCGTTCGATTTGCCCATCGCCCTCGGCCTGCTCGTCGCCACCCGCCAGCTCACGCCCGACCAGCTCGACGCCTACGCGAGCGTGGGGGAGCTCGCCCTCGACGGGAGCGTGCGGCCGGTCCGCGGGGCCCTGTCGATGGCGATGGCGGCCCGCGACCGCGGCGTCCCGAAGGTCATCGTCCCGGCGGCGAACGCGAAGGAGGCGGCGGTCGTCCGCGAGATCGAGGTGTACGGGGTGACGTCACTGGCGGAGGCGGTCGGGATCGTGTCCGGGGCGGTGGAGGTGGACCCGGTGTCGCCCGGGATGGAGGAGATCGAGGCCCGGTTGAACCGGTACGAGGTGGATTTCGCGGACGTCCGCGGGCAGGAGTTCGCCAAGCGGGCACTGACGGTGGCCGCGGCCGGCGGGCACAACGTGATCATGCTCGGGAGCCCGGGGAGCGGGAAGACGATGCTCGCCCGGCGGCTGCCGACGATCCTCCCGCCGCTGACGCCGGACGAGAGCCTGGAGACGACCCGGATCTACTCGGCGGTGGGGCGGATGGCCCCGGGCGAGGCCCTGCTGACGACCCGGCCGTTCCGGTCCCCGCACCACACGATCAGCGACGCCGGGATGGTCGGCGGGGGGACGATCCCGCAGCCGGGGGAGATCTCGATGGCCCACCACGGGGTGCTGTTCCTGGACGAGTTGCCGGAGTTCAACCGGCGGAGCCTGGAGTCGCTCCGGCAACCCCTGGAGGAGGGCCGGGTGACGATCAGCCGGGCGGCGCACTCGACGACGTTCCCGGCGGACTTCGTCCTGATCGCGGCGATGAACCCGTGCCCGTGCGGGTTCATGGGCGACCCGAAGCACGCGTGCAAGTGCGCGCCCCTGGCGGTCGAGAAGTACATGGGCCGGATTTCCGGCCCCCTGTTGGACCGGATCGATTTACACATCGAGGTACCGCCGGTGCCGTTCGAGGACCTGTCGAAGCCGGGGGAGGGGACGGGGAGTGCGGCGATGCGGGCGGAGGTGGACCGGGCGCGCGACATCCAGGTGAGGCGGTTCGGTCAGGGGGTGGGTCGGCTGAACGGGCGGATGACGTCGAAGCAGATCCGGAAGTACTGCGAGCTGGACGTGGACGGGCTGGCGACGTTGAAGGAGGCGATGGAGGGGTTGGGCCTGTCGGCCCGGGCGCACGACCGGATCCTGCGGGTGGCGCGGACGGTGGCCGACCTGGCCGGGGGCGAGCGGATCACGCAAGACCACGTGGCCGAGGCGATCGGGTTCCGGGCTCTGGACCGGAAGCTGTGGGCGGGGTGAGAACCGGACAGCGGGACGACGATGCCGGCTCGGAGTCGATGTTCACCATCAACCGAAGAGGGGAACCGAACGAATCCGGTCCGCTCACCGACTCCGGGATGTTTTGATGTCACCCCGGGCGGTTATTATGACCCCTATCTCCAACGGAGGTGTACGTCGATGGTGCGGCATGGGACGGTGATGAACGGGGTGATCGTGCCGGACGGGTCGGCAACCCTCCCGGAAGGGGCGCGGGTGCGGTTCGAGGTGGAGGAAGTCTTCGAGTACCCGCACCCGCTCGCACCATACGACCGGGAGAAGGAAGTGGCTCTGCTGCGAGAGCGAATCGCCGAGCAGGAAACAGGTCTGCCGGGTGACGATCAGTCGGGCGTCCCACTCGACGACGTCCCCGGCGGACTTCGTCCTGACCGCGGCGATGAACCCGTGTCCGTGTGGGTTCATGGGGGACCCCAAGTGGTCTAAACCTACAAGTGCTCAACGGCTATTTTCTTTGGCCGTACCCACGGGTAACATCTGGTAGAAGGTTTCTCGGAAAGACTAAACATAACCTAGCCACTCGGCGGGTTCTTCTGGACATTCCCAGAAAGGCGCTGGCATGAATAGCCAGGCTTCCGTCAAAGAAGAAAGCGGCAGGTTTTTTATAGTCCGGCCGGGCTGGCCTGATGTGGGTTGCCTTAACAAACGCCATGCGACCGTTCTGGTCCGTGGATGGAACGCAGCGAGTACGGACGAAAAGCTTTCCCGCCCGGAACTGCAAAAGATCAAGGCCGATCTCGATACGGTAATAAAAGACGATTCGGTTAGTTGGTGCAAGCGACTTATCGATGAAAAACTGCTTTCTATGGAAGATGCCGCCATGAACGAAGTGGGAGAGAAAGTCTTCGTGGTTCATGGACACGATGACACCATGAGACTGGCGGTTACTCGCACGTTGGAACAGTTAGGACTGGAGGCAGTGGTCCTTTCTGAGAAACCAAGCCAAGGCAGAACTATTATCGAGAAATTTGAACACCATTCAGATGTTAGTTACGCTGTCGTCCTTCTGTCTCCCGATGACATGGCATTCAGGAAGGGTGGCGATGTCAAGAAGGATGAGCCAACTTGGCGGGCACGCCAAAACGTGATTTTTGAGCTGGGCTATTTCGTCGGCAGGCTAGGCCGCTCAAATGTTATGGCCTTAAAGCAAGGCAACGTAGAGGTTCCATCGGATTATCACGGCGTCGTCTATCACGACTACGACGGACCCAACGGTAGATGGAAGTACGAACTGGTTTCTGAGCTTCAGGCACAAGGATACGACGTAACCGCTGACTCGCTTACCTCGCCCTCACCACCGAAACCTGCCTTAAAAAAAAAGAGACTAGCTAAGTCGACCCTGGTCGCCAGCCCAACATACATGTTTTATGACACATGGAATCCAGTGCCGGGTGTCACGATATATAACGATGACGAAAATGCCGTTGTTGCGATCAAATCTGTGACATTGTTTATTCGCAAGGGACAAGGCGAGTTGTCGGAAGAGCTTATCTGCTCTACAGAGAAAGAGACGGTTGTGACCGGCGGCCAGCCAATGCAGGTTCCCGGATTTGTTAAAACATTTCGACTGGGGCCAAAGAGCCATACACACTTCGTAGTTTACGCAGCGGATGATGGCTTTTCCGGCGAATCGCTTTTGCGCCTCCCGTCGGACCAGTTAAGGATGGAGATCAAGGCGTTTGATGGAGGAACCTGGATTGTCACTGGAAGCGAAATCCAGCAAGCAATACGGGAAAATCGCAAGAGCTGACCGCACTTGCTGTTGCCGCCAAGGTGAAAGCCCCGGGAAATGCCATTCTGACGATTGTACGGGAATAGCCAGAGCTAGCCATGCCGATGAGGCGGCCGACTTCGGGCTCGACCTGCGGGTGATGTTACACGGCCGTCGGCCGCACGTATACCGCATCCTGTTCAGCATCGACGGGCAGACAGTCAATGTCTTGCGGGTCCGGCACGCCGCCCAAGACCAGTCACCGAAGACGACATTTGATCCACCCCGAAGCCTTTATCCTCCCGCCGCAGACGCCGGACGAGAGCCTGATACGACCCGGATTTACCACACGTCAGGTTCCGGGCGCTGGACCGGAAACTGTGGGCGGGGTGACGATTTTTCGCCGGGCGCGGTCATCCCGGCCGCTCTTGATCGGGGAGGAATGCCGCGATGCAGACGGTAACCGTCGAGGATGCCCAGAGCCGGCTGGCCGAGCTCATCGACAAACTCTCCGCCGGGGAAGAGATCGTCATCACACGCGATGACAAGCCTGTGGCTACCCTTCGCGCCACGCCACCGGCATCGCCGCGGCAATCCCGCCGACTCAGCACCCTGAAAGGCAGCGTCCTCTACGTAGCCCCGGACTTCGACTCGATCCCCGAAGGGTTCGAGGAGTAAGTCGGGTGAGACTGCTGATCGACACCCACACGCTGATCTGGGCGGCAGACGACCCGGCGAAACAGAGCGGGCCGGCGACGACCGCGTTGCAGGACCCGACAAATGATTTGCTGCCGAGCGCGGCAACGGTGTGGGAACTGGCGATCAAGATCGGGCTCGGGAAGCTGACCCTGTCGCTGCCCTACTGGCAGTGGATGGAGAAGGCAATCGCTGACCTGGAATTGACCGTCCTGCCTATTACGGTTGAGTACGCGGAGCATCTGGCCGGGCTGCCGACCCATCACAAAGACCCGTTCGACAGACTGATTGTTGCGCAGGCACTTGTGGAGACGGTGCCGGTCGTGTGCGCCGACGCAATCTTTGATGCCTACGGGGTCACCCGACTCTGGTGATCGGGGCCTGTGGTAGGGCACAATGTTACCGCCCCTGTGTCTGGTAGGGCCGGCTGTGCCGGCCGTTTTCGTTCTGCGGCGGACAACCGACTCTTTGCCTGCTGCCGGCCGTTATCGTTTCTTCGGCCGGCACAGCCGGCCCTACGGTTCCGGCCGTTTTCGTCCTATGGCGCTACAGCCGGCCCTACAGTTTCCGTAACCGGGCCCAGTACCCGCCGTCGGAGGGGCGTCCGGGGATCGAGTGGTGCTCGGCCTCCAGCGTCAGCCCCTTGATCGCCCGGCGGACGCCCTGGACCACCCGCTCGTTCTCGTCCGGCTCGATGCTGCACGTCGAGTACACCACCACCCCCTTCGGCTTCACCCGCTCCACCGCCTGGAGTAGCAGCTTCGTCTGCAACCGGATCAGGTGCTCGAACTCGATCGGCTTCAGCCGCCAGCGGACCTCCGGGCGGCGGCCCAGGACGCCCGTGTTGCTGCACGGCACGTCCACCAGGGCGGCGTCGAACGGGCCGGGCGGCGGGTCGTCGTTCTCTTTCAGCAGTACCGGTTCGACGCCCTTGATGCCGAGGCGTTGACTCAGTGACATCACCGTGTCGAGCCGCTTCTGGTCGATGTCGCAGGCGGTGATGTAACCGCGGTTGTCCATCAGCTCGGCGAGATGGGTGGTCTTCCCGCCGGGAGCTGCGCACAGGTCGAGGATGCGCATCCCGGGTTGAGGGGCGATCGCCGCCGCGACCAGCATCGACGAGTGGTCCTGCACCGCGAAGTCGCCGTCGGCGTACCCGGGCAGGTCGCGGATCGAGTGGTTTTCGAGCAGACGGAGGGACTGCGGGTGTTCGCCCGGCTCGGCGTCGATCAGGCCGGCGGCGAGCTGAAGGCGGTAGGTCTCGCGGTCGACGCGAAGCTTGTTGGTGCGAATCCAGAGGGGCGGCGGGCTGTTGAACCAGAACCCGAGCCGGGTACATTCGTCCGCGCCGAAGAGGTCGAGCCAGCCGTTCGCGAGCCACTTCGGCCACGAGAACGCAGCTGCGAGATAGGCATCGGGTTCGGCGGCCGGGTCGGGCAGGACGGGTTTGGTGAGCTTGCGGTAGCGAGGCGTGATCGAAGCCGACCCCTCCCCAACCCCTCCCCCAAGGGGAGAGGGGCTTCGGACACCGGGCCTTTCTCCCCCTTCCCTCTTAGGGAAGGAGGCCGGGGGGTTAGGTTTCTTCGCCTCCCAGTCGAACGGCACCGCGTCCGCGGTCGGCTTGTCCGTGAAGTCGTCGGTTACGAGCTCCGCCACGCGGCGCAGGACACCGTTGAGGAACCCCTTCGCCTGCGGGCTGCCGATGTGGCCGGCGAGTTCGACAGTCTCGTGAACCGCCGCGTGCTTGGGGACGTGGGTGAGGAACGTCAGCTGGAAGGCCCCGAGATGAAGGACGTCCCACACCCGATCCTGCACCGCGTGGAGCGGGGTGCGGATGAACGGCCGTAAGAGGGCGTCGAGCGTGCCCTTGCGGCGGAGAACGCCGAACACGAGCTGGGTGACGAACCGGCGGTCCTGGCCCGAAAGCGGGGCGCGGTTGAGCTGTTCGTCGATGAGTTCCGACGCGAACCCGGCGCGGGAGTGGGAGCGCGCCAGGATGTCTACGGCGGCTTGTCGGGCGGTCGTCATGAGAGGGTTTCCGGCCCGAAACGCATGCCATCGATGATGGGGTAGCCGCGGAGGAATTCTTCCGCGGTCATCGGCTTCTTGCCGGCGAGCTGGAGCAGGTGGACGATCAGCCAGCTCGTCTTGTCCAGAACCCCGCCAGCCCGCACGAACAGCCGGCCGAGTTTTGTGAACTCTGGGTGGAGTTCCGAGATCCGCTCGGGCGGGAGGACGCTCCCGAACAGCGGGACGCCCGCTTGTTTTCCCAGGAATGGAAGGGATTCGGCCTTGTTCACGATCACCCGCAGGGGCTCTTTCCCAGGCCTGTGAAAGAACGTGTACGCGGTCGGCCACGGCTGCATCGCCCGGACGTGCCGGCCGATCTCCTCGGCCGGCTTCGTCCAGTCGATCAGCCCGAACTCCTTCTTGATCTTCGGCGCCTTCGTCACCAGCGCCGGGTCCTGCTTCTTCCCCTCGACCGGCCCGCCGGCCTGGTACTTCCGCACCGCCTCGACCGCCAGCTTCGCGCCAAGCTGGGCGAGCCGGGCTTCGAGTTCGCCGGTCGTCTCGTCCGGAAGGATGGCGATGGCCTCTTGAAGAATCATGTCGCCGGAATCGAGCCCGGGCGTCACCTTGATGATTGTCACGCCGGTCTGCTTCTCGCCTTTGAGGATCGCATACGCCACCGGGGCCGCCCCGCGGTATTTCGGCAGGAGCGAGGCATGCACGTTGATCGTGCCGACCGCGGGAACCCCGAGCACGTCCTTCGAGAGGATCTGGCCGTAGGCGGCGACGACCATCAGCTCCGGCCGCATCTCGCGGAGCTGGGCGAGCCCTTCCGGCGTGTTGATGCTCTCCGGCTGAGCGACGGGTACTCCGGCCGCGCGGGCGATGGTCGCCATCCCCTTGCCGGTCTGGCGGGTCGACCCCCGTTTGTTCCCGGAGTCCCGCTCCGGCTGCGTCACCAGGCCGACGACGTCGCCGCCGAAGTTCGAGAGCAGCGCTTCGAACGTCGGCTCGGCGAACGTGCCGGTGCCCATCATCGCTAGTCGCATAAGCCTCTCAGGCGTTGCCCGGCCCCGCCCAGGGCGTTGCCCTGGGCTAAGCGCTCTCAGCCCGTTAGGCTGAAGAAATCATTCGGTGATCCCGGGCGGTCGGTGCTGTCTTCACCCCAACGGGGTGACAGCGCTTAGCCCAGGGCAACGCCCTGGGCGTCTGGGCCGGGCCGTCTTACATCTTCGGAGCCAGGTCCGACGGGTACTCGCCCTTCTTCTTGGCCTGCTCGAAGTCGGCGATAAACTTCTCGATGTCTTTCTTGCTCCCGAGCCGGCCGAGCGGGCCCATTTTGTCGATGAACAGCACCCCGTTCAGGTGGTCGATCTCGTGCTGCCACACCCTGGCCGGGAGGTCCGAGCACGCCATCTCGTACAGCTCCCCCTTCAGGTTGTATGCCTGCACTTTCACCGTCTTCGCCCGGCGGACGTTCTGGTACAGCCCGGGGAAGCTCAGACAGCCCTCGCGGTCGTTCACCGTCCCCTTGCTCTCGACGATCGCCGGGTTGATCGCCACGTACTCCATGTCCTTCCGCCCCGGGTCGCCCTCGAAGTTCATGACCAACAGCTGGTACCCGAAATCCACCTGCGGGGCGGCCAGCCCGAGCCCCTCGTGCTTGTACATGAGGTCGAGCATCTGCGCGGCGGCGAGCTGAACGTCCTTGTCGATGGCCGTCACCGGGCGGGCGGCGGCCCGCAGGGCCGGGTGGGGGTACTTGACGATCTTCATGGGTGCGTGGGCTCGGGTTCGCACGGCGTTTCCGCCGCCCCCCGCCTGCTTCCTCCGCAGGGCACCGGGGGCGGGATACGGCCTCGGATAGATGGATTATAGCAAGGCCGCCGGAGGTTCGGAAAATCGTGGACAGTACCACCCCGGCGGGTTTACAAGAGTGACACCCACATCCCCGGAGACCCGCCATGCATGGCCGCCGTCTGTTCGCCGCCCTGTTCGTCCTCGGGGGGCTCGTGCCCCCCGCCCGCCTGTCCGCCGCCGACCCGCCGCCGGTCGTCGGCGACGTGGAGGGCCAGCCCCTCGCCGCGAACGCCGAACGGCTGACGAAGGCGCTGGAGTTCCTCGGCGCCCCGCTCGACGCCGAGACCGCCAAGACCCTGCAGGCGGCGGTCGAGGCCAAGGACGGCAAGGCGGTCCAGCAGGTGCTCGACCAGCGGGTCCTGTTCGTCGTGAGTCTCAACCCCGAGGCCCGGGTGAAGGTCGCCCGCGGGCCGGCCGGGGCGAAACTTCAGCAGTCCGGGTACGTGCCGGTGCTGGTCAAGGTGGTGAACGAGTCCACCGTGAAGAAGCCGCTGAAGATCGTGAGCCCGCAGGGCGGCCCGGTGTACAGCGACCCCGGGCGGCAGGCGAAGGACCCCGCGGCCGATCCGAAGGTCGTCGAGCGGTTCCTCCAGGTCGAGATGTTCACCGCCCCGCCGATGACCGCCGACCTGAGCGGGCTGAAAGTCGAATACGCGATCGCCCTGGTCTACAGCACCCAGGCCGGGAAGCGGGAGGCCACGATCGGGTTCGACGTCGGCCAGGGGACTCAGGACCTCGGGTTCCGGGCCGAGGTGCCGGTACTGTTCGACGTGAGGCCGGCGATCCCGGTGAAGCTCCGGGTGGTCGACCACGACGGGACGCCGACCGTCGGCCGGTTCACGTTCACCGACGCGGCCGGGCACGTCTACCCGCCCCAGCCGAAACGGCTCGCCCCGGACCTATTCTTCCAGAAGCAGATTTACCGGGCCGACGGCGGCACGGTCCTGCTCCCGCCGGGCGAGTTCACCGTCGAGTACGGCCGCGGCCCTGAGTACAAGGTGCTCGCCCGGACCATCAAAGTCGGTCCGGACCCGACGGCCGAGCCCCCGCCGGTCACGTTCAAGCTCGGCCGGTGGATCGACCCGGCGACGGCCGGGTGGTACAGCGGCGACCACCACATCCACGCCGCCGGGTGCGCCCACTACACGAACCCGAGCGAAGGGGTGCTCCCCCAGGACATGTTCCTGCACGTGAAAGGCGAGGGAATGAACGTCGGGTGCTGCCTGACCTGGGGGCCGTGCTACGACTACCATCGGCAGTTCTACGATGCCGGCCCGCACCGGCTGACCGAGCAGTTC
>JAQGHQ010000107.1 GCA_028288765.1 Gemmataceae bacterium
ACGACGCCCCGCGGCAGTTCCCGACCACCAGCCGGGTGGCGGTCATCGCCAACGAGTGGCGGTCGCTCAACGCCGACGTGGCCGCCCTGGAGGACCGCGGGCACGCCCTCTCGTTCGAGCCGGCCGCGGCCGAGGTCCACCGCCGGGCGGCCGAGTGGTTCTGGGACCAGGAGGTGTTCGACTTCGTGGCCGATCACCTCCACCTGACGGCCCGCCACTCGCTGCGGACGTACGTCCTGGCGTGGGAGTTGAGGCAGGCCGGGCTGGACTGGCGGCGGGGCGTCCTCGGCCGCTGCCTGACCGGCTCGGCGTTGGTGGTGGCCCGGCTCAAGGCCGACCTGACCTTCCCGACCGAGCAGGACCGGGTCCGGGCATTCGTCGCGTCCGGGGCCGGGTGCCGGGCGACGTACTTCAACCACGCCCGGAAGTTGCGGCCGGCGGTCCCCCGGCCGGATATCAAGGTGGCCCGGTCGGCCCCGCCCGCGCCCCCCCCCGTCCGGGGGGGTTCTCGACCTGTTGCGCCGGCGGTTCGGGGACCTCGGACACGGTTAGACTTACTACTCGCCCAAGCGGGACACGTCCGAAGATAACCGCCGCGGGTCGACCCGTGCCGGGGTTCGTCCGGCGCTACGTTTCCTCGGCTCGACACGGACCAGTACAGGTACGACCTGCCGCGCGGGGGTGCAGCCCGGAGTCGCGGATGCGGCCGAGCTGGAACTCATTCTAATTATTGCTACATTTTCGGCAGTTCCGCCTCACGATAAGTAAAACGGGCCGCTTACCCGTTGCGGCCGGCCTCCCGGATCTGCTCCCGCGTGACCGGGATCGTTTCCCGGTGGCCGCACCGCTCACACTCGTCCTCGATCACAACCGGGTCGGTCGCCTCCTCTGCGGCCACCAGGGTGGCCCGCCAATCCTGCGTCGAGCCGCACCGGCAGGTCGCGCCGCGAGCATCCCGAAGGGCCCCCGCGATCGCCTGGAACCGGCCTGCGGGTGGCCCAGTCGGAGCGTCGCGGCCTGGGTCCAGCGCCAGGATCACGGCGGGCCGGCCGCGATCGTTCTGCTGCCCGCTCTGGGCCTTGTACCGCCGGTCCGCCTCGCGCTTCTTGCCCACCATGATCCCGTAGTAGCTCAGGAGCTGCAGGAGGGCCCCGACCCGAGCGGGGTCGTGCGGGTCGTCCCAGACGTCCAGGATGGCCTCACGTAGGAACGCGAAACGGTCGTGCAGAAGGACCAGCGGCAGCCCGCCCAGGTGGGGCTGCTTGCGGTAGAGCGAGTCGAAGAGGGCGCGCTCGTCCCCGGTCAGCGGATCGGGAAGGGCGCGGGCGAAGGCGGTCATCTGCACGTGGACGCAGTCCCCGACGGAGGCGAACGACCGGAACACGAGCTCGAGCAGGGCCTGCCGGACCCTGGCCCGGGGGAGTGGCCCACCGCCCTTCTTCTGCTTGGCGATCGCGTGGACGATGGTGTCGGTGTTCTTAAAGAACCACCGGTTGAAGGCGGCCGTATCGTCCCCGCCGTGGCGCTCGAGGGCGGCTGAGAGCCGCCCCTCGACCGTGGCGATCACGGCCTCGTCGGGCCCTCCGTCGAGGGGGCCGAGGTCGAAGAGCGCGAGGCGGACCAGCGCACGGGCCCGGACCTCGGGGAGGGCGGCCGGGTCCATCGGGTTCAGCCGCGCGGCCGCGAGGAGACCGAGCCGGATGCAGCCGGCCGGCGTCGGGGCCGGATCGCCGGCCGCGGCCCGGCCCCGGGCGAGAAGGTCCCGGGGCGTCCACGGCGCTCCGTTGCCCCGGCCGTCCCGCCCCAGATCCTCGGGCAGGACGTGCCGGTCGTCGGCCCCGCCCCGCCCGGCCGCCGGGACGTACAGGTCCGACTCCCGGGCGAACGTCCGGTCCAGGTGCTCCCGGAGCCCCGGGGCCAACTGGTAGAGCAGTTGGCTGGCCCGGTAGCTGAACCGCTGTGGCGAAGCCATCTGCCCCCGCCGCGTAAGGAGACCGAATCCGCCGAGCGCCGCCCGGGGGATGAAGGTCGGAAGGCCTTCGCGGGGGACGAACCGCCGGACCCCGTCCGGGCCAGCGTAGCAGTCGAACTCGAGTGCAAAATCAGCGGGTAACCCGGCCACAAGATCCGGGGGCGGCCGCCAGGTGTACCGGGCACTCCGAAGCCGGATTGGTGACCCGCCGGAGCGGGCGGGAGTGAGCGGCTTGTCGGCGGGTGGCCCGACTTCGACGCACCCCAGGTCCGACGCGGAACCGCCCTGGTAACCGGCCATCATGTCCTCCTGTACAGATCATCCGACTCCCGGCACCCGGTCGTGATTATCCCCGCTGGCCGGCCGACCACACCAGGGCAACACCGTCTTGATCGACAGCCGAGAACGGCCGGGAACCGATGTGCAACCACCGCCGTGGGAGAAAAATCGTCCGGGTTTCCAGAACGGGACGGCGGGTGGAGGCCCGGCCGGGAACCCCGGACCGGTCCCCGCCCCCCGTTCCGGGTTCCGGCGAGGACGACATGGCATGCAAGGACGGCGGCTGCGACCTGACGGACAGGGAGGTGCCGGCCCTCTTCTCCGACCCGGGATGGGCGGCGAAGTTCCCGCCCGTCCTCACGCTCGACCAGGCCGCGGAACTGATCCAGCTGCCCAAGCAGACTCTCTACGCCTGGTCCAGCCAGGGCCGCCTCCGGGGGTGCAGCCGGCGGGCCGGCAAGCACCTCCGAATCCTCCGGAACAAGTTCATCCAAAAACTCTTCAATGAGGGGCTCAATGGCGACTGACGACGACCCGCCGGGCGGGACCGACGGCTCCGAGCCGGTCGGCGAGCATGTCCGCATCTTCCTACGGGGGCGGACCTGGTACGCGAACTTCCAGCTGGGCGGTAAGCAGCACCGCCCGTCGCTGAAAACTGTGAATAAAAAGCAGGCCCGCCGGAAGGCGCTGCAGATCGAGGCCGAGCTGTCGGCCGGGCGCTGGAAGCCCACCCCGGACACCGCCACGGTCGAGGAGGCGATCGCCGCCTATCGGGATTGGCTCACGGCGGAGGGCAGGGCCGAAAAGACCATCGTGAAGTACTTCAAGGTGTTCGACCGAGTCGCCGAGCTGGCGCGGACGCGGAAGGTGCGGGACCTGTCCGGGATCGACTTGAAGTTCATCGACGCCTATCGGCGAATGCGGGTCGACGCCGGGGCTGCGGACAAGACTCGCTACACGGAATCGGTTGTGCTTCGTCAGTTGATCAATTTCGCGCTCTCCCGCGACATGATCGCCGTCGACCCGCTCAAGGGGGTCAAGCTCAGGAAGCCGAAGCCGACGAACCAGCCCTTTTGGACGCACGACCAGGTCGCGGCAATCCTGGCCGTCTGCTCGGCGGAGCTGAAGCCGGCCCTGACCCTGCTGGCCGAAACGGGGATGCGCGTCGGGGAACTCGCCTGGTTGACCTGGGCGGATGTCGAACTCGCGAACAACGTACTGAGGATTCAACCCAAGGAGGGATGGAAACCCAAGACCGGCGATCAACGGGCGGTGCCCCTCAGTCCGACGTCGCGCCGGGTACTGGAGGATTTGCCGAAGCGATGGGAGTGGGTCGTGACCATGCCCGGATCGAAGTACCACCCGCGACCCGGCCGGCAGTGGACCGAGCGGCGATTGCTGTCGGCACTGAAGCGGGTTCTGGAACAGCTCGGGCTACCGGGTAAACTGCACACGTTCCGGCACAGCTTTATCTCGAATGCCCTGCTCAAGGGGGTTCCGGTGGCGGTGGTGAGGGAGTGGGTGGGGCACGTGGATGATGAAATCATCCGGCACTATACCCATGTCCACAATGCTGCATCGCAGGCGGCCATGCAGCGCCTGGCGGAGGCGAACCAGGGGTCGCCGAAGGAGGAAGGGGCCCATGAATGTGCGCGAAGGGATTCAGCACAAACCCAGCACAAGCGAAAGGAGTGTTGCGATGAGACTGACGCAAAATGAAACCGGGCAGCAACTTGCGGCCCGGCCTTCTTCAATCAGCGGAGAGGGAGGGATTCTCTGACCACTGTCCTGCCAGCCATCCCGACAAGCAGCAACTGCGGGAATAATAGCTCTTCCGGCGAGAACCACAAGTCCTCCGCTCTCGGCTGACCACATCCAGGCACACGAACCGACTGCCACAAATCTGCCACAACGACTCCTGGGGCGAATCATACCGTCTTGCGTTGATGCCGTATTCTTCCAGGCGGACCTCCCAGTAGAGCCGGATGGCCCCCAAGATGGCCGGTCGGTCCCCGTCCAACCGCTGACACCGGCGGCGGACGACCCGCCGGAGGCCGGCCAGGCGGTCGAACATGTCGTTCGCCACGTCCTCCCGGACCAACGACCAGAACGGCTAGACCGGCTGCAACTCCGAGGTGCAGGGCCGAAGGAAGTGCAGACGGACGTTCGGCGGGACGGCCAGCCGCTTGGCTGTGTGCCAACCCGAGGTCGCCGGTCAAGGAGGACAGCGAGTACGTCCTGCACGGGACGGTCAACCTGTTCCTGGCGTTCGAGCCGCTGGCCGGGTGGCGGCACATCGAGGTCACCGCCCGGCGGGCGAGCGTGGACTTCGCCCACTTCGTCCTCCGGTTGGCCGCGTGCAAGAACCGCGACGCGTTCGCCCGGCCGACCGATGCCGTCGAAGCCCGCCTTCGCGGCATTGCTCCACCGTCGCTCCTGCCCGGCCCGTGAACCATTGCCCCGGACGAAGTGTTCCTGGATGAAGGCGACCGCTCCGAGCGCGCCGTTGGAAGGGCCGCGATCTGGACACGCCCCTCTTTCGGCCGACGGAGTCGTCGGCGTCCTCAGAACTCGACCCGCGTCGAGCCGGCGCCGAGGGCAAACTTCACGGCCACGAATTGCGATGCCGGGTCGAACCGCCAGCCCGCACCGGCGGCGGCGAAGGCCGCGGGGTCGTGGAGCTCCGGCAGGGTGGTCCCGTCGCGGCGGACCGCGGCAGGCCGCGGCGCGAGGACGAGCAACTCCACCGCGCGGGGCGTGGGAGACGAGACGGCGACCAGCGTCGGCGGACCGGCGTCGCACTCGATCACCGTGCCGTCGAACAGCGTCGTTTGTGAGTGGCCGCCGGGATAGACTCTGACCTCGAGTCCGCCGTCCCAGTTGGCCGGGCCGGCGTGGTTCAGGTAGTTTGAGTCGCACAGAGTCTGCACGCCGTCGCCCAGGATGAGGGGGACGATCGCCCCCCGGCGGACGAACACGGGGACCTTCGATTGCGGGACGGCGGGCTGGGCCGGGTTGGTCCAGGCGATCAACCGGCCGCCCTCGCGGCGCTCGTTCGTCCAGAAGTCGAACCAGGTGCCCACGGGGAGGTAGACCTCTCGCGCCTCGACCCTTGGCTGCACGATCGGCGCGACGAGCAAGTCGCCGCCGAAGTAATAGCTGTGGCGCACCTCGAGGGCCTTCGCGTCGTCCGGGTGGATCAGCGCGAGGGGGCGGAGGATCGGCATCCCGGTGTTCCGCGAGGCCCGGGCGTGGGTGTAGAGGTAGGGGAAGAGCCGGGTGTGCAGCGCGGCGTAGAAGCGGTAGTTGTCGAGGGCCCGGTTGCGGTCGATCGTTTCCCCCGGCCCGGCGTACCCCCAGGGATACTGCCGCTGGTCGGCCCCGTTCACTTGGCGGTGCATCTGCATCAGGGGCGAGAAGCAGCCGAACTGCGTCCAGCGGACAAATAAGTCGGCGGGGTCGGCCTCGAAGACGTTGTTCCCGTTGAGGTATCCGCCCACATCGTGGCCCCAGATGGAGAACCCGCTCATGGCGGCGCTGAGGCCGGCGACGATTACGCTGGGCAGCCCGTTCCCCTCGCGGAAGTTGGGCTCGTTGTCGCCGGCCCAGCAGCCGGGGAAGGCCTGCGTGCCCGCGAACCCGCTGCGGGCGAACAGCAGCCCCCGGTCGCCCAGCACGGCGGCGACCGTCCGGTGGTACTCAAGGCAGTAGCCGTTGGCCATCTCGCGCCCGGTGCGCCCGTCGGCGTAGCGGGCCCGCTCCGGGACGTAGACGTTCTTGCCGTTGCCGGCCTCGCCGTCGTCGGTCTTGAACCCGCCGATCGCGGACTCGGGTCCGGCCGCCGTCGGCACCCGGGCCTCGTCTAGATTCGCCCGGACCCACCCGCAGGTACCATGAAGGAAGGAGAGGTCTGGCACGTAGTAGACGCTTCTCGTCGCCGTCACGCTATCCTTCCAAAACCCGTGTTCGTTTCGAGCGGCCGTCCGCGTTCGCTCCGCATCGAGGCCCCATGAGAGTCGTCCTCGCCGAGAAGCCGTCGGTCGCACGGGAGATCGCCGCCGTCCTCGGCGCGACCGCCCGCCGCGACGGGCATCTCGAGGGGGCGGGTTACCAGGTGACCTGGGCGCTGGGCCACCTCGCCACCTTGAAAGAGCCCGAGGACTACGACCCCGCGCTGAAGCGGTGGACGCTCGAAACACTCCCCTTCGTCCCCGACCGCTTCGGGCTCAAGCTCCTTGGCGACAAGGGCGCGGGCCAGCAGTTCGCGGTTATCAAGCGACTCCTCCGCGCCGCCGACGAGGTCGTCTGCGCCACCGACGCCGGGCGCGAGGGCGAGCTCATCTTCCGGTACATCCAGGAGCTGGCCGGGGCGACCGGCAAGCCGGCCCGCCGACTGTGGCTCAACTCCTTGACGGAAGCCGCCATCCGGGACGCGTTCCGCCGGATGCGGCCGCTGTCCGACTACGACCCGCTGTACGCAGCCGCCCGCTGCCGCAGCCAGGCCGACTGGGTGGTCGGGCTGAACGCGACCCGCTTCTATACCGTCAGGCATCGTGACGCCGGCGGCCTCCTGTGGAGCGTGGGTCGAGTGCAGACGCCCGTCCTCGCCCTGGTCGTGCGGCGGGACGACGAGATCCGCGGGTTCAAGCCGGAGCCGTTCTGGGAACTCCTGACCCTCTACCGGAAGGCCACGTTCAAGTTCACCGGGGACCGGTTCACCAAGGAGGCGGACGCGCTGGCGGCCCTCGACCGCGTGAGGGGCCGGCCGTTCGTCGTGACGGGCGTCGACCGCAAGGGCGAGCGCGACCTGCCGCCCCAACTCTTCGACCTGACTGAACTCCAGCGGGACATGAACCGCCGCCGCGGGCTGTCGGCCGACGCCACCCTGAAGGCCGCCCAGGCCCTGTACGAGGCCAAACTGATCACCTACCCGCGGACCGACTCGCGATATCTGACATCCGACCTAAAAGGACAGATCCCGGGCATCCTGGAGGCCTTGCGGCCGCTCCAGCCGGAAGCGGTCGGCCGGCTGAACCTGAACGCCCTCGCCTTCACCGGGCGGATCATCGACGACGCGAAGGTGCGTGACCACCACGCGATCATCCCAACCGGAAAAGGGCCGGTGGATCTCCCGCCGGCCCAGCGGGCAGTCTTCGACGCCGTCGTCACCCGGCTGATCGCGTGCTTCTACCCCGCCTGTGCCAAGGAAGTGACGACCGTCAGCGGGGAGTCGAACGGAGTGCCGTTCCGGGCCAGGGGCGTTCGCGTCCTGGAGCCGGGGTGGACCGTGCTGTACCCGGCCCGGGAGGAGGACAGGAAGGCGGACGAGCAGACCCTGCCCGAGTTCCGCCCGGGCGAGACCGGGCCGCACGAGCCGTCCGTCAAGAAGGGTGAGACGACGCCCCCGAAGGCGTACACCGAGGCCACCCTGCTCGGGGCGATGGAGACGGCCGGCCGGTTGGTCGACGACGAACAATTGAAGGAGGCGCTCAAGGAGAAGGGGCTGGGCACCCCGGCGACGCGGGCGGCGATCATCGAGACGCTCCTCGCCCGGGGGTACATCGCCCGGGAGGGGAAGGCGGTCGTGTCCACGGACGCGGGCCGTTACCTGGTCGCCCTGGTCCGAGACCGGGGGCTCAAGAGCCCCGAGTTGACGGGCGAGTGGGAGGCCCGACTCCGGGAGATCGAACGCGGGCACCTGGACCCCGCGGCGTTCATGGCGGACATTGTCGGGTACACGCGCGGGATCGTGTGCGGAACAGAGGGCGACGCGGTCGACGAGTCCCGGCTCGGCGACTGCCCCCGGTGCGGCCGCCCGGTGATCGAAGGGACCCGCGGGTTCGGTTGCTCCGGCTGGAAGGACGGCTGCCCGTTCGTGCTCTGGAAGGAGTACAAGGGTGCCCGGTTGGAGATCGGCCACGCCCGCGAGCTGTTGCAGCGGCGGGTCCTATTCCGCCCCCCGGCGTTCGAGGGCTCGGCCGGCGTTATCCTGACCCTGTCAGACGCCGGCGCGGTGCTGGAGGTCCGCACCCCGCAGGCACCCCCGCCACGGCCGGCCGAGGGGTCGAAAGCACCGCCGGCGAAAGCACGCCCACGAAAGCCCGCGGCCCGCCGCGAGCCGGCGTCCGGAGAAGCAGCAGGCCACCGCCGCGACACCGCCGCAGCGGACACGAGTGTGAGCGGCGACCGGACTGGTGAAACGAAAGAAGGCGGGCTCGGCCCGTGCCCCCTCTGCGGGGCGGCGGTCGTCGAGCAGGAACGGACCTACGGGTGCAGCGGGTGGCGGGGCGGGTGCAAATTCGCGATCTGGAAAACGGTCGCCGGCAAGAAGCTGAGCGTGCGGACGGCGCAGACGCTGTTGCGGAGGGGACAGAGCCCGCTTCTCAAAGGCTTCAAATCGAAGGCCGGGAAGTCGTTCGACGCCCGGTTGAAGCTGGAGAACGGTGCGGTCCGGTTCGAGTTCGATTCGTAGAGGTGTGCGGCTTGCCGGCACGGACGAAACCCGCGGCCAGATCGTCCTCCCAGTGTGCATTCGGTGGCTACTTCACTTCCGTCAGGTACTCGGCGACGACGAAGGCGTGGCGGCCGTCTGGTAGCAGGAGTTCGGCCCAGCCGTTCTCGATGCCGACGACGGTCACGAGGTCGCCTTCGCTGAGCATGCCGTAGAGGAGCGAAGGGATCTGCCGTGCGGCCCGGAGCTTGAGCGAGTACGTGTTCACCCGGTATGGCATTCCACTGTCGCTCATCATTTCGCTGCCTGCGGCCGAAGAGGAAGGGTCGGAAGAGGTGGTGAGCGGTCGGGGTTTCAGTGTCGCCAGGGCGATGCTGACAATCTTGGCGGCTTCTGCACGGTTGACGGGGTCGTTCGGTCGGACGGTGCCGGTCGGGTTGCCCTGAGCGTCGGTGTCGCCGGAGATGATGCCCAGCTGGTACGCAGTCTGGAGGGCGGGTGCGAACGGAGACGACGCGGAAAGGTCCGTGAACGGGTTCTCCCCCGCCGCGATCGGATCCCCGAAGACTTCGAGGATGGTCTGGATGACTTGGCCGCGGGTTGCCGGCTTGTGCACGTCGAGGGACGGGGCGTAGACGGAGAAGCGGAGATCCTCGGCCGTCGTCACATAGGGGGCGGACCAGTCGTCCCGGGCGGAAGGGTTCTGCGGCAAGCCGGAGGAGAGTGGTCGGCCTGCGGCCACAAGGGCCATCTTCAGAATCTCGGCCGCGGTGACAGGGTTGGACACGCCGAACTCGCCGGTGAGGTTGCCCTCGGCGTCCCGGTAGCCACTCGCGATGCCCTTCTCGATGAGGGTGGAGACGTAGCTGGCGAACCAGGCGGATTCGGGGACGTCCCAGAAGACAACCGTCTCTCCGTTGATGGGGACCGAGAGGTGCGACGGATTGACGGCCGCGCGCGACACGGAGCTTGCACCGCGTGAAGCGGAAGAGTTGGAGCTCTTGGTCGCACTCGGAAGCGTCCTGCGACCGCCGCCACCGCCACCACCACTATCCGTCGTCCCGCCTCCGCTACTGCTCCCCGCACCGGCAGCCGCGTTGACCACCTGGGTGAGCACAAGCGAGGTGCTGCCCGAGTGCGTCACGTTCCCGCCGTACACGGCGGTTAGGGTGTGGCTCCCCGCGGTGAGTGCGGACGTCGTCAGGCTGCCGCTGGCGTGGCCGAGGGTGGCTGTGCCGAGCGACGTCGAGCCGTCCTTGAAGGTGACCGTGCCGGTGGCAGTGCCGGGGCTAACCGTCGCGGTGAGCCGGATGCTCTGGCCGACCGTCGAGGGGTTGGCCGAGGACGTGAGCGAGATGGTAGTCGCGTCGAGTTGACCGACGTTGTACGCGCCCGACCCGTAACTGCCGAGCCCGTAGTCGTACGCGAATGCTGGAACAGCAATCGCGTACGCCCACAAGAAACCGCCCGCCGCAAGTGCTCGAGTCGCAACTGCCCAGAGGCTCTTAGTTCTTGCCGCCATAGGTGTCGGTGCCGTAAGTGGCTGTGCGAAAACGCAGTGTAAGCCCGTATAATGGGTTATGAGAACCCGAAGCTATCCGACCGACCTAACCGACGCACAATTTGCCCGGCTTAAGACCTTTCTTCCCCCGGCCAAGGGAACCGGGCGGCCCCGGACTGACTTGCGGGAGGTCCTGAATGCGATCTTCTATCTGGTCCGGACCGGGTGCCAGTGGCGGTACCTGCCCCACGACTTCCCGCCCTGGAGCACGGTCCACACCTGGTACCGGCGGTGGCGGCGGGACGACACCGGGCTCCGGATGAACGAGGCCCTGGTCCCCGAGGTCCGCCGCCAGGCCGGCCGGGACCCGTCCCCC
>JAQGHQ010000109.1 GCA_028288765.1 Gemmataceae bacterium
GGAGAGGGGCCACACGTGCAGGGTTGCTGGGTGGTGGATGCGGTGCTCAACAAAGTGTGAATGGCGACTATTGAGTTGACGGTTCGGCAATCGAGGCCCGACAGAGTTCGCCCCGCTAAACAAGTACAAAGGAGAGGACGGGGCGGGGCGTGTGGAGGCAGGTCCGGTGTACTGTCCTACGTCGGCTTGTTTGCCGGCTCGCGGAAACGGTCTCCGCGGGTTCGTGAGGTGAGCACGTCGACGGAAGAGGCGGACCGGGGGTGTCCTGGATTGTCTCGCTGTGTTCCATGCATCCCCGGTCCGTCGTGTTCGAGATTATGATGTTCAATCTGTCGATTGAGATTTCTGCCCAGATTAACCAGGCATCGCTTCGCCAGG
This sequence comes from Gemmataceae bacterium, assembly GCA_028288765.1. Classification (GTDB taxonomy): domain Bacteria; phylum Planctomycetota; class Planctomycetia; order Gemmatales; family Gemmataceae; genus Urbifossiella. The sequence continues at coordinate 379 of JAQGHQ010000109.1, forward strand.
CGCAAGCCCAAGTCCAGTCCAGCCTCGGCAATATCAAGGGTAAGGTCGACCTCGAAATCAGCCAGAGGTCGCTCGCCCAGGTTCGGCAGTTGTCGGGCAGCCTGCAAGACCTCCAGTCGAACATCCAGGCCCTTCGGGCCGCCTCCGCCGCAGCATCCACGGCCGTCGGCCGGGTCAGTGCAGCCATGTCGGGCGTGGCCAGCCAAGCCCAGGTCGCCGCGGGCGGGATTCGGACCGCCACGGCCGCCACCCGCCAGAGCGCGGTAGCCGCCCGGGAGGCCGGCGACTCCTACGCCGAGTTCGGCCGTCAAGTTGGGCTGTCGGCCCGTCGGTTCGCCGCCTTCTCGGTTGCGGCCGGCGGAATGTACGCGATGAACCGAGCGATTCGGGAAGGGGTGTCCGAGGCCGTCAATTTCGACCTACAGCTCAATCGCCTGCGACAGGTTAGCGGCGAGACCGCCGGCCAAGTCCGGGTGGTCGGCGATGAGGTGATGCGCCTTTCGACCAACCTCGGCGCGTCCTCGAAGGACTTGATGGAGGCGGCTGTCACCCTCAAGCAAGCCGGTCTCGCAACATCCGACGTGAAGAAGGCCCTTGAGGGCATCGCGCAGGCGAGCCTGGCCCCGAACTTCAGCTCGATGAAGCAAATCACCGAGGGGGCGGTGGCGGGATTCCAACAGTTCGGGAAGAACATCGACCAGGTGAAGGAACAGCTGGGGGCCATGAACGCGGTCGCCGGCGACTTCGCGGTCGAAGCCTCCGACCTCGTGACCGTCATGCAGAAGGCGGGAGGAACCGCGGCCCAAACCGGCGCCCAGATCAACGAACTTCTCGCCGTGTTCACCGCCATCCGGTCGACCACCCGGGAGTCGGCCGACAGCATCGCGACCGGCCTCCGGACGATTTTCACCCGCCTTCAGCGGAACGACACGGTCGACGCCCTGAAATCTCTCGGGGTGAACCTTCGGTACGCGAAGGCCGAGGCCGACGCGCTCGGCGACAGCAAGCTCGAAGGCCAGTTCGTCGGGATGTACGAGGCCGTGCGCCGGCTGAGCGAGGGCCTGTCCAAGATTCGGACCTCCGACCCCCGGTTCTCGGAGGCGATTGAGGAGCTGGGCGGCTACCGCCAGGTCTCCCGCGTCATCCCGATGATTCAGCAGTTCGGGGAGGCGCAGAAGGCGCTGAACGTGGCCCGGCTCGGGAGCGCGTCCCTGGAGGCGGCGGCCGCCACCCGGCAGGATGCTCTCGCCACCAAGTTCGCCAAGACCAAGGAGTCTTTTCAGCAGCTCGTCAACGAACTCGTGCAGACGCGCGGGTTCAAGAACATGGTGGACGTGGCCCTCACCCTGGCCAACGCCTTCATTGAGGTGACTGGGGCTCTCAAGCCACTCCTTCCTCTCATCGTCACCCTCGGGGCCATCAAGGTCGGGGCCGGGCTGTTCTCCTTCGGGAAGGGGGTCCGGGACGCCTTCACGGCCCCGGTCGGCAGTTCGTTCGCGCCGCCCCCCGTCCAGCGGTCCCGGTTCCGGTTCGCGACCGGCGGCGTCGTGCCCGGGGTCGGGAGTGGGGACACCGTTCCTGCACAACTGGAGCCCGGCGAGTTTGTCGTCCGGAAGCGGTCGGCCCAGAAGCTCGGGTACGACACGCTTCACGCCATGAACGCGGGGCGAGTCCGGTACGCGGACGGCGGAGCGGCGGCTACTCCCGGCTTTGTTCTGAACGCCAAGGCTGTGCGGGGGTTCCTGGCCGACTTCGAGAAGCAGACCGGGGTGAACTATCTCGGGCTGGTGAACAAGTTCGCGTTCAACGACCTGGGAGTGGAAGAACAACAGCGGGAAGCGCTCGAACGGACCCTCGCCGTCCGCGGCCGGACCGGGTCTCTCCCCGCGGGGTCGTTCTCTCGCAAGACCGGCGTCCTGGTCCTCAACAAGAAGACCCTCACTTCCGAGGCCCTGGCCAAGCGGACGCTCGCCCACGAACTCGGACACGCCGTCGATGCCCACCTCGGGGGCGGGGAGTTTCAGAGTGAGACCGGGGAGGGGTTGACCGCCCAAATCGCGGGGACAACGCGGCCCGTCTCCGGGAGGCCGACGCCGCCCGTGGGCGGGCGTTTAACCCCAATACCGTTCGTTAAGTGACAACTACTGTCTGGGCAAAGGTTTTCTTCAAGGGTGGGCCACCCCGATGTTGCGGCCTCTTCTTTGCGAACTTCGACATCTTTCGCTTCACCACACGCGGGTTGATTCGATTGCGACGCGGCTCGATCCGCTCTTGAGCCATCTCCCACAACAGGCACTCATACCACCGCTCCAAACTCTGCGGCGTCGCACTTTCGCACTCGGGCAAACGGGCCTGCAAGATCCGCAGGCACCCCGTAAACGACAACCGATCCACATCCAGATCGACTGTCCGGGCCGATTCCAGCATCAATGCTCGGACCGTGAAGTGACCCAACGACAACGCATAGACTTCCTGCTCCACGCCCACCGGCGTCTGGCTGCGGAAGTGGGCCGGCTTGCCCGCACGACGCGGGTCCAAGTGGGTCTTCTGCTCGTCGAAGACCAGTTCTTCTTCCCAACGCTCGTGGTACAAAATGACCAGTTCCATTGCCGGATACGGCTCGGCATCCAACAGATTGGTCATCAAGCGATGCTGTTCCCCATGACCGGTGCGTTGGGGGTCGTCCAGAGCGTATTCGATCACACGCACCACAATCCCGTCGCGGTCTCGGGATCGGCGGTACGACGAGGGGTAGATTTTGGCCAAGAACGACCCGTCCGCCAGGCGCCGGATGGGCTTGAAGACCATGTTGCTCTTGATGCGGACCAAGAGCTTTACCCCTCGCGCATCCAACGCTTTCCAGTGCTCGTAGCTGAAAAAGCCTCGATCCTCCAGAAGCAGACTGCCGGCCGGCAGCTTGTCCCAAAGCTTCTCGACCAAGGTCTGCTCGCCGTCGTTATAGCCGCCAATGATCAGGGCCACCTCGACGTGCGGGCCCACGTCCACCAAACTCACCTTCCGCAACTGCGGGAAGGCGCTGTCGCCGCGTCCCCCACGGCTGCGGCCAAAGTGGTCGGCATTGGCCGGCGTATCGGGAACGTCCTGGACCGTTCCGTCGATGGCCATGAGTCGAAACCCCTTGTAGAAGGCTCCTGGCGTACTCGGTGTGGCCAAAGGCCGCACGACCTGCTCGAACACCGATCGAACCGCTTCGACGCCCAGGCGTTGACGGCCTTCACACAGGCTGCTGCGGGCCGGCGTCTTTTCGCCCCGCGTCATTCGCCGGGCGTACTTGAAAACCTGACGCAGGGGCAGGTGGGTCAGCAGGCCCATGGCCAGGACGACCCACAGCATGGTTCGGTGCGAGAGTTGGCAGCGGCGTTGTCCGGCCCGGTCCGATTCCGACAGGGCTTGTTCGATGACCTCCGGCGAGATAACCTTGCTCAGGCCCGTCAGCCGATCCAGGATAACGCTCTCCGATTCACTTTCGATACAGCATCCGTGCTGTCGCATGCTTCCCGCCTCCCTGAGACCCGATGTTTTGGCGAACACAAGGTATCAGGGGGCGGGGGCTTGCGCTAAGACGAACGGTATTGGAGCTAATCCCGAGTACGAGAAGTACCGGTACTCGAACAAGGAAGCATTCGCCGAGGCCCACGCCGACCATCTGACCGGGCGGGTAAGCGACCCCCGGTTTGCCCGCCTGTTTCGGAAGGCGGCCGTCCCCAAGTTCGCCTTCGGCGGCAAGGTCAAGGCCCTGCTGACCCCTGGCGAATTCGTGTTCGGGAAGGACGCGGCCGCCCGGCTCGGCCCGAACGCCCTGCGAGGAATGAACGAACACGGGGAGATGCCCCGGTTCGCGATGGGAGGCCCTGTCCTGCGGTATGCGGAAGGGACCGGTGCCACCGACCTCCACGCCATCATCACCAAAATCGTCTCCGGCATTCGAGCCAATGCGGATGCCAAGCAGGACACGGCCCTTCGCTTGCTACAGAGCAGCCAATCCTACGATGGGCCGCCGAGCCAGCTGGAGACGTTCCTCCGAGAGGAAGCCCAGAAGGAAGTCCGGAACTCTTACCGGCGCGAGGAACGCCACCGGGCGAAGTTCGTGACCGGGGCGACGAACAAGGCCGGCAATCCGGTCGTGGACACCGCCCTCGCCCGGGAGGCCGTCAGCAACGAGCACCCTTATGACATTCAGGTCCGGAAGCTCGCCGCCCAGTACGGGGCCGAAGGCAAGTACGCTTCGACCATCGGTAAGGGACGGAAAGAGGAACTGGTCCGTCTAGCGATGGAACGCGGGGACCTGACTGGCGACGAGGCGGCTGCCATCCTGGGCCGGCCCCTCTCCTTGCCAAAGCCCGCCCCCCCGGTGGTGTCCGCTGCCGCTTACTCCACCGCCCCGACCAGCAGCCGGGCCACGCCTACGACCGTTCCGCCAACCATCATCCCGACCACGCCTCCGGTCGGTTCCGGTGGACCGTTGCTCAAAGCCCTTCCGCCGGGTCCACCGCCCCTGAAGGCCCTACCTCCTCACGTCGCGCCGGACGTGTACGGGTTCGCGCCTATCCCCCTTGGGACCTCCCTGCCTAATAGCCCCGCCAACCGCATCCTGGGCGGTGGAAAGGGCGTCATCGGGGACGCCATCCCGCTGGCCGACGGGCCGTCCCTCAAGCTCGGCGGGGCCTACGGGTTTGCCCGGGAGTCAGCTGCGTCCGCCCCGGTCCCGCTGTCCGGTCCGACCATCTACAGCTCCGGGGTGTATGGTTCGACTCCCATTCGGAACGCCAAGGAAGAGGCATCCGCCGCCGCAGCCGCACAAAAGGGCCGGGAGCGGGCCGAGGCCGAGCAGGCCCTCCGACTCCAGGGGTTCCGGAACCAGCGGGTTGGGGTCGGGAACGTGGCCGACACCACCGCCGACCGGTTCCGGACTTCCGTGGCCCAGGCCGGCGGCCCGGCCCTACTCAGCCAGCAAACCCTGGCCGAAAAGGCGACCGAAGCCCACGCCAAGGTCGAGCAGGAGTTGACCCGGGGTATCGAACGGCAACTCAAGGCCCTCTACCCCGCCATCACCGCCACCGAAGCCCGGCGGAAAGCCGAGGAAATGGCCCAGAAAGCGCTCACCGAGGATGCCGTTGTCCTGCGAAACAAGAAGGGACAAGCTGTCGGGACGGCTGCCCTCGGCGGCGAGCTCGCGGTAGCCGGCAAGAGCGCGACAGGCCAAGGAGCGTTCGGACGGTTCTTCTCCGAGCGGTCCGGGGCCGTCGGCCGGGCGTTGACCGGTGTGGCCCAGAGGGTCGGTGGGGCAGGCAACCTTGGCACCCTCTCATTTTTGACCGCCGCCCCGAAGGCGGCCGAGCGAATCGGACCGTCCGAGAACGAGTACAAGACGGCAGCCGTTACGGGAAACACGACCGGCGTCCGGAACCGGGCGGCCGCGAGCGGCGCCCTGAGCGGGGCCGCAATGGGGGCCGGCATCGGGATGATGTTCGGGCTGTGGGGGCTCGCCATCGGTGCCGCCACAGGGGCGGTCGCGGGATTCGCCCAGGGCCTCATGGAGGCCGAGAAGGAAATCCGCGAGGCGAAGGTCGGGGATGCCCTCGGTAAGTTGGCCAGCAGCCTCCAGTCGGTCACGGGCAACGTCCACGACACCTCCTCTATTTCCTCGTCCCAGTTGAACGAGCAACTGGGCACCATCCGGCGGGAGGTGGAAGCGAAGTCGACCGACTCGCTGAAGCGGTCGTGGTACAACCCGGTGGGATGGTTCGATGCCAGCATCGACCAGAAGGAGCTGTCCGCGGTCCGAACCAAGGAAACCCGCTCGGCCTTTGGCGGCCAAGCCGGGGCAATGGTCGGGGTTCTGTCCCGCCAGGCGGAGAAACTGGCCCGCGACTACCCCGAGGCCAACACCACTGAGCTGGGGAAGAAGTTGGGGGCGGACCCGGTCGCCGACGCCCTCATGCGGGTCGTGACCGACGTCCGTGGCGTGCCCATTGGGCAAGTGCTGAAGGAATTCACCCAGACCATCGAGACCACCCAGAGGCAAATCCGCACCCAGGCCGAAATAGACAAGGGCCGGCGGGCGGCGGAGCAGTCGGCCGACGCCCTGTCCCGGTTGGCCGACGCGGTCACGAACGCGGCCGCCAGCAGCCAGAAGTTCGAGACCTCGATGCTCGCCCTGTCGGGCGCGTTTTCGGGCCAGGGCGGCGCAATCCGGGTCGGGAACGGGCTATCGAACGGATTTGCCCAGTTCGGGTCCGGGACCGGCGCCGAGTTCAAGCGGTCCGCCGACGTCCTCTCGGCCGCCCTCGGACCTGCTGGGTCGACCTTCATTAAGCGATCGAACGCCGCGGACCAGGTATCCCGCGAGCTGCCGAGTGTTCTGAACTCGCTCGGGAAGTCCGACGGCGCGTTCTCCACCGATAAGGCCCGCACTCTACTCCAGGACCGTCTCATGCCGGGGATGGACAAGGAGCAGCAGGAGCAGGCTCTCAAGAACAACCCTGAACTGAAGGCGGCTATCGAGTCGGCCCTCGGGTCGCTCGCCAAGGAGGCCAACAGCAATAAGGACGGCGGCATCAACAAGCGGCTCCGGGAAGACCCCGGGAAGCTCGCCGAAGAAATCACCGCCTCGTTCACCGGTCCCCTGAAGGAGGCCGGCGAGAAGATGGCGAAGGCCATCGAAGAGAATGCCCAGAAGTTCGTGGATGGGCTCGCCCAGGCCCGAAGTATGCTCATCGCCGCCGCCGAGTCCCAGGACAAGGTGGGGGAGCTCCGGCTGGCCGGCCAGCGCATCGGGGCCGACATCCAGTCCGACCGGATGGGCCGGAACGCCACCGACCCGCTCTCCTTGCATGACCTGAACGCCCCGTTCCAGGACCGCCAGGAGCGCCTAACAGGGTTCCAGGGCGAAGCCGCTAACGACCCGGCCGCCATCGCAGCCCGGCTCCGGGACGTCACCTCCCGGGTTACGGGCGCGGCCGCCGCACGGGACGCGGTCGTCGGTAACAAGGACGAGTTCGCCAAGCGGGCCGGCGACCTGGACAAGTTGACCGGGGAGGCGAACCACCTTCAGACCGCCCTGCGGACCCTGGCCAACGCGAGCGAGCGGGCGGCCGGCATCCAGGAGAAGTTGAACGCGGCCACGGCCAACCGGGACAGCCGGCTGGGGTACGCCGAAAAGTTCATCAGCTCATCCCCTGAGCAGCAGATGCGGATGCGGCGGGGGCAGGACATCCTCTCGCAGGTGGACCAGGGCAAGACCGGGTTCAACGCCCTGTCCGACGACGAGCGCCGACTCGCCCTGGAGACCGCAAACGACCTCGGGCAGACGCGCCTCTGGTCGGGGCGGACCGCGGCCGGGCTGAAGCAGCAGATGCTCGGCAGCGTCCCCGGCGCCCTGGATAAGGGCCAGGAGGCCGAGCGTCAGGGGCTCCAGGACCAGCTGGCCGAGGTGTTCAAGACTGGGGCTGAGGCCCAGCAGGAACTGGTGAACTTCCAGAAGGGCACCTACGAAAAGTTCCT
>JAQGHQ010000122.1 GCA_028288765.1 Gemmataceae bacterium
CGACCGCGCCCAGGTGTGCCACGCGACCGGCGACGCCGAGGGCCGGCTCGACGCGCTGCGGCAGGCGGCCGCCGTTTCCCCCGGGTGGTCCCCGGCGGCCCGGGAGCTGGCCGAGGCGCTCGACGACGCCGGGGACTCCGACGACGCAATCGCCGTGCTCCGGCGGAACGCGGCCCGGTCGCCGCTCGACCCGATGGCCCACGGGTTCCTGGCCGAGTGGCTGTGGGAGGCCGGGCAGTCCCGGGAGGCGATGGAGCGGGCGAAGACCGCCGCCCGGCACGAGCCCGGGTACGACTGGGCGTGGCACGCGGTCCAGCTCTGGGCCGAGCGGCTGGACGCCCCGGACGAGCCCGCCGAGCTGGCCCGGGAGCTCGCCCGCGACCGGCCCGGCGACCCGCGGGTCTGGCTCCGGCTGGCCCGCATCCTCCAGCACCCGCGGCACAACGACGAGGTCCTCGCCGCCCTGGACCGGGCGGTCGCCCTCGACCCCAAGAGCGTGGAGGCCCACGACCTGCGGGCCGAACGGCTGGCCGAGATGGGCCGGTACGACGAGGCCCTGGCCGCCGCCCAGCCGCCGCAGTTCGCCGCCGACCTGCCGCTCGTCCTCCAGGGCCGGGCGGCATGGGTCGAGGCCCGGCGGGGGAACTACGCCGCCGCGATCCCGCCGATGCAGGCCCTGGTCTCGGTCGACCCGAAGTACGTCTGGGGGTGGCACCAGCTCGCCGACTGGTACAACGAGACCGGCCACCCGGAAGGGTACCTCGAGGCCGCGTCCGAGCTGGCCAGGCTCCAGCCCGGCCACCCGGTCGCCCTGACGATGCGGGGCGAGGCCAAGCTCCAGACCGGCGACCGGGACGGGGGAAAGGCCGACCTGCGGGACGCGCTCAAGGCCAGCGCCGGGTACTCCCCGGCCGCAGCCGTCCTGTTCGACGCCCACCTGGCGGACGAAGAGTACCGCGACGCCCGGCAGGTGTTGGCGGTCCTCCAGGAGCACCTCGCCGGGCCGGAGGTGGCGGTCAAGCAGCTCCAGCTCGCGTGCAAGACGGGCGACGCGGACGGGGCCGCCCGGGCGTTCGCCGAGGTGTGCGAGGGGCCGGGCCAATCCCCGTTCCCGATCCAGGCCGGGCTGGCCGAGATGCGGGCCGCCGGGTGGGAGGACCGCGCCCTCCGCGTCCTCCGCGAGGCGTGGCAGAACGGCGGGCCGTTCCACCCGTGGGCCCCGGTCTTCTGGATCGACTCGCCCGAGGGCCAGCAGGCCGACCCGGGCGAGCGGCTGCGGGCGGCGGATGCCGCCATCCGGGCGTACCCGAAGTTCGTCCCGGGCCACGACTCCAAGGCCGAACAGCTCGCCCTCGCCGGCCGGTTCGACGAGGCCCTGACCGCCTGCCGCCCGCCCGACCTCGGCGACCCGCCGCCCCAAGAACTCCGCGGCCGGGCGGCGTGGGTGGAGGCCCGCCGGGGCGACCGGGCGAAGGCCATCTCCCTGATGAAGGCGGTCGTCGCCGAGAACCCGGAGTTCGTGCTCGGGTGGCGGCAGCTGGCCGCGTGGTACGACGCTGCGGGCCGGTACCGCGAGTGCCTGGAAGCGGCCGAACACTTCGTCCAGCTGGAGCCGCAGAACCCGATCGCCTACGTGTACCGGGGCGAGGCCAAGCGGAGCGTCGGGGACCGCCGCGGCGCGCAGACCGACTTCGGGAAGGCGTTCGAGCTGGACCCGGCGTTCGAGGCGGCCGGGATGAACCTGATCACCGAACAGCTGGTGACGGACGACGTCGCGGGCGCGGCCCGGACCCTGGGCGCGTTGCGGGAACACGCCGACGGCCCGCTCGTCAGCCTCCGGGCGATCCAGGTGGCGTGCCGGCAGGGTGAGCCGGACCAGGCGTTGATGCACTTCCGGGAGCTGGCCGCCGACCCGGCGGCGGGGCGGAGCGTCCTCCGCGAGGCGATCGGGGCGTTCGACGCCGAGAGCTGGGAAACCCGGGTGACGGAGGAACTGAAGGACCTGGCCTTCGCCCCCGACGCGAACCCGGACCTGGCCGGGCTGTGGGCCGAGCGGGCGGCCGGGGCGGGGCCGCTCGACGAGGTGGCCGACCAGCTGCCGGAGCTCCTCGCCCGGAACCCCGCGGCGGGCCGGGAGGTGGTGCTGGCGTACGCCTGGGCGGTGGCCGAGAGCGGCAAGCCGGTGCAGGGGATCGTGCAGAGGTACAGCGAGGTGCTGCGGGGGGACGACGGGGCGTGGGCCCGGGCGGGGGCCGCGCTGGCGGCCGCCGGGCACTTCGCCCTGGCGGCGGCGTGGCTGGCCGACTACCGGGAGCGGGAGGAGCTGGAGGCGTGGATGCTCCGCCCGCTGACGATAGCCCTGCGGGCGCTCGACCAGGACGACAAGGCGGTGGAGGTGTGCCGGGCGGCGGTGAAGCTCGGCGGCCCGGACGACCTGCTCGCCGAGTTCCGGGTGTGGCTCGCGCTCGACCTGGCCCTGAGCGGGCAGCCGGAGGAGGCGGGCGCCCAGATGGCGAAAGTGGACGCGGTGGCGGTGGCGGACGGGGCCCGGCTGGTGCTGGCCCTGGCCGAGGCGGTGGTGATGGTGCGGCGGGCCGGGCCGGGAGGGAAGGCGGCGGCGTTCGCGGAGGCGAAGGACCACCTGAAGGCGGCGACCGGGTCGTGCGCGGCGGCGGACGTCCCGGTCGGCACGGGGCGGGCGTACCGGAAGGTGGTGGGCCGGCTCGCGGCCGACGCCGGGACGGTCGGGGCGAAGTTGTGGGCGTTCTGGCAGCGGTTCGCCCCGTGGGTGAAGTGAGCCTTCTGGTCCTGTAGGGCCGGCTGTGCCGGCCGTTCCTTGTCCCGCACCCGGCAGTGCGGCCGGCACAGCCGGCCCTACACCGGGGTTCATCCGCCAGTCCTGAGCCGGGAGTGCATCGTCCCGTTTCGCTCGAACGAGACCACCATGTCTCCTCCGCTCCTCGACGAACCCGACGACCGTTTCGAGCTCCGCCCGTCCACGATCCCGGGGGCGGGTCAGGGGGTGTTCGCCCGCGTCGACCTGCCGGCCGGGGCGGTGCTGGAGGTGATCGGGGTGCTGGTCGGGCGGGAGTCCGCGGCGGACCGGTGTACGCACTTCGCCGACTGCCACAAGTTCCGCGTCGGCGATCAGCTCCTCATCCCGGTCGGGTACGGCGGGCTCGTGAACCACTCCGCGAGCCCGAACCTGGAGAAGGTCATCGACGGCGGGGGGGTGTTCCTGCGGGCCGTCCGGCCCATCGCGGCCGGCGAGGAGCTGTTCTTCCGCTACCCCGACTCCGCCCTCGACCGGCTCGGGATCGGGTGACCGGGAATCCACTTCAGGCGGCCCGTTTCAACTCCGCGGCCGGCTTCTGCCGCCTGGCCGGCTGGTGCTTCCACCGGCGGTGCAGCCAGAAGTACTGCTCGGGGTGGCGGCGGATCATCCGCTCCAGGGCGGCCGTGTACCGCTCGGTGATCGCCTTCACCGCGTCCGCCCGGTCGGCGTACTCCCGCGGGTCGATCACGTCCTCGCACACCATCGCGTAGAACATCGGCTCGGCCACCCGCGGCGCCCCGAACACGGCCAGCGGGGCGTCGTACTCGATCGCCATCAGGGCGACCGCCTTGTGCGTCGACGCCGGGCGGCCGAAGAAGTCGACGAATACCCCCCGCGGGCCGGCGTCCTGGTCCGCCAGGGTCGCCACCTTCCCCCCCGCCCCGAGCACGTCCGTCAACCGGCCGAAGTCGTCCTTCTTGGCGATGAGCGTCTGCCCGGTCCCCTGCCGGAACCGCTTCACGAACCGTTCGAGGTGTGCGTTGTCGAGCACCCGGGCGATCGCGTACGTCTTCATCCCGACCAGCCCGAGCATGTACCCGGCCATCTCCCAGTTCCCGAAGTGGGCGGTCACCATCAGGGTCGGGCGGGGAGAGAACAGCGGGGCAATCATCCGGGCCATCGGGTACAGCGTCGAGTACCGCCGCCACGAGATGACGTGCAACTTCCGCGGGAGCAGCACCATCTCGACCGCGACCAGCAGGAAGTGCCGGTAGGTCGCCCGGACCAGGCGGTCGACGCGGGCCGGGTCGGCGGCGAGATCGGGGAAGGCGAACCGGATGTTCTCGGCGGCGACCTGGCGGTGCCGTTTGTCGATCTTGTACGCCGCCCACGCGAGGACCTCGGCGATCTTGAACGCGACCGCCGGGGGCAGGGCCTGGATGAGACAGACGAGCAGCCGGACCGCGAGGTAGACGGCGAAATCGACGGCGGGCTTTCGGCGCTTCCGGGCCATGTGGGGACTCCGTCCGTGGGTCGGGGGAATGATACCCCGGCCCACGGACGGAAGTCACGGCCAATCGGCCCGGCTCGTCAAACCCTACGGAGTTCACCCGCCGCGCCGGGGGGTCCGGCGCGGGTGTCAGGACATCGGGTCGGGGAGGTGGACCTTCAGGAGCGGGTGGCCGGGCCGGGAGGCGTCGAACTCCAGGCTGATCATGGACCGGGGGACGGGTGCCGGGGGCACGGCCCCGGGAGGGGGGGTCGGGATCGGCCCGAGGTTCGCCAGGTAGTTCGCGCGGTAGGTGAGCCGGCCGTCGACGGTCGAAACCGGCAGCACCATCGCGGCGGGCGGTGGGCCGATCAGCTCTTCGACGTCGACCCGGGTCATCCCGGGCTGGAGGCGGTGGACCATCTCCGCGGTGACCACCCCGGGCCGGAGGGGGGGCGGGGTGTGGCCCGGCCCGTCCGCCGTCGGCATGGGGAGGGTCCGGGTCAGCGCCCGGTGCGGAGGGGAATCCTCCGTCTTGATGTGCGGGTTCGATCCCGTCTCGGAAACCGTGGAGTAGATGAGCCAGCTCCCGAACCCGACGACCGCGACCGCCAACAGAATGAGGGGGTGATTCTGGATCCAGCGGAACGGTTGCAAGGTTGAGCCCTCCTGTCGGGGAACAGGGTAATCAGCTCGGCGGGCTTCCGCCAGCGACCTTGTCCTGCGCCGGGGTGACGCAAAGGGTAGTTCGCCGCCCGGGTGGGTTTATTGTCGTCGCCCCGGGAGGCCCGGTTAAAGACGACCCCGGTCGGCGTAAAATTCCCGACTTCCGGCGCGATTCCGTCCCACGGGCGGAATCGGGCGCGGGCCGTCCGGGCCGCCCCTGGTCGTTCAACGCTCTGGACCCGGTAACAGTTTGAGCAATTCGGCGAACCCGGTCAATACCCGGTCCGGGCCGGCCGAGGTCGCCGGTTCCTTCCCCGCCGCCCCGCCAGGGACCAGCCACACCGTCACCCCCGCCGCCTGGGCGGTATGTACGTCGATCGCCATGTCCCCGACGTAAACCGCGTCGGCTTTCGGAATCCCGAGCCGGGCGAGTCCCTCAAAGAGCATGGCCGGGTCCGGCTTCGCCCGCCCGCCCACGTCCTCGGGCCCGAGGACGGCGGCGAAGTGCGGCCCCAGCCCGAACGCGGCGACGAGGTCCCGCGTGAAGTGGACCTGCTTGTTGCTGCACACCGCGAGCTTCAGCCCGCGGCGGTGCAACTCGGGGATCGTCTCGGCCACCCCGGGCCGCAGCCGGGTGCCGGAGAGCATGACCGACGGGTGGTGCGCCCGGTATCGGGCCACCGCCTCGGCCGGGTCCGCCCCGGGGACCAGCTGGTCCATCAGGTTCGGGAGGCCGAACCCGACGTACTCGCGGACCATGGCCTCAGGCAGCGGGGGCAGGCCGTAGGACCCGCGGACGTGGTTGGTGCTGGCGGTGATCGCGTCGAAACTGTCGGCCAGGGTGCCGTCGAAGTCGAACAGGACGGCGCGGGTCGGCATGGGGATCTCCGGGCGAGGACGGCGGGCCGGTGTCCGCCGCCCGCCCGGTTATCGTATAGGGACCGGCCCGGCGGTCGGCCCCCAGACCTCCGGGCATCCCTGAAGCAAGGGGCTGACGTGTTCCAGCGCCATCTGCGTCCGCTGCATCCGGCCGGTGATGACGGCGTCGTGCGGGTCGTAGATCAGGCCGGGCGGCCGCCCGGCGGGGTGCCACAACTGAGCCGGCCGTCTGGGGTGGCCGTCTGCGCTCCCCCCGGGGTCGGCCGGCGGCTTCTCGAATCGGTGCGCCCGGCCCGGATCCTTGAAGGCGGGACGGAAGATTCCGCGGGGCGGGGCGGGGGCCGGCGGTCCGACCCCGGGGGGAGCGCAGACGGCCACCGCCGGCCGGGGTATCGTATACGGAGGACCCGCAACCCTCCGAGCCACCGAATGACCGGTCCACCCCTCCCGCCCCCTGACCCCGCCCCCCCGCCCGAACCGCCCGTCACCCCGGAATTCGTCTTCCGGGAGTACGCCCCGCGGATCTACCACATCGCCCGGCGGATGCTCGGGAACGACGCGGACGCCGAGGACGTGACCCAGGACGTGCTGCTGCAGGTGATCCGGAAGCTGGACACGTTCCGCGGGGACTCCCAGCTCTCCACCTGGCTGCACCGGGTAACGGTGAACGCCGCCCTGGCGTACCGGCAGAAGCGGGCGACCCGGCAGAAGCGGGAGACGACCGAGGCCGCCGACGACGTGCTGGAGACGGCCCCGGCGGGCGGCCCGGTGAAGCGGTGGAACGTCGGCCCGGACGAGCCGGTGCTGGCGGCCGAGCAGGCGGCGGTGATCGAGCGGGCGATCGGCGATCTCCCGCCCCCGTTCCGCGACATCTACGTCCTGGCCGACGTGGAAGGGCTTCCGAATGCGGAGATCGCGGAGATGCTGGGGCTCAGCCTGCCGGCGGTGAAGAGCCGGCTGCACCGGGCCCGGATGCGGATGCGGGACATCCTCGCCCCGCACTTCGAGGGGGGGGGCGTGTCGTGAAGATGACGTGCGACGAGTTCCGGCAGCTGCTGGGCGACCACCTCGGCGGAGAGCTGGTGGTCGAGGTGAGGGAGTCGTTCGAGACGCACCGGGTGGAGTGCGAGAACTGCGAGTTCTACCTGGAGTCGTACACCCACACGGTGAAGATCACCCGGAAGCTGCCGAAGTGCGGCCCCCTCCCGTCGGCCGTGGAGGCGCGGCTGCGGGAGGTGCTGAAGGACCACCTCCACGGGTCGGGGTGAGTGCGGCGGCCGACGGCCGGCCCGCCGGGTATGATACTGGCTGCCGGTTTCCGCGGTCGTCACGGCCCCGTGCGACCGACTGCTCGGTTCCTGACTCCGGGAGGCCGCTCGTGCCGTACGCCGCCGAGATCAGCCGCCGGAATCCGACGTGTTTCATCTTTCTGATCGACCGGTCCGGGTCGATGGCCGAGCCGCTCGCCGGGGCCCCGGGTAAGACCAAAGCCCAGGGGGTGGCGGAAACAATCAACAGCCTCCTCTACAACTTCGTGATCAAGACCACGACCGGGACCGGCCTGTTCAACCGGTACTTCATCGGGGTCATCGGCTACGGGGCGGTCACCTGGGTGGCGGTGTCGGACGACTCCCGGAGAGCAGCTTCGACCGGGCTCGACAAAATGGTTCGGGTGTGGGACCTCGACCGGAAAACCGAAACGGCCGTGCTCCAGAGTCACACCGACGCGACCCGGGTGGTGGCATTCTTCCCGGGCGGCCAGGACGGGCACGTGCGCCACTAGACTGTTGTCGACCGGAAAGAAATTTTTTCCTACAAACACGGCGGAATCGTTGGTCACGTGGACATCTCGGCGAACGGGCGGCGAGTGGTCTCGTCGGCCTGGGACAGGGAGACGCTGCTGTGGGACGCCGGCAAGGCACCGCGGTCGGCCGCACCCCTGCCGATCCCGACGACCGCGGGGTTGCGCGTGGCGGTGTTTCGGCCGAAACACCGGGATCAACTGGTCGTCTGGACCGACGGCCGGTCGCTACAGACGTGGGATACCCAGCTGAAGGTACAGCTCAGGGCGCACAAAGATGTCTTCGACGGCTATGGAACCGACAAACTACTCATCTCCCCGGACGGGCGATTCGTGACGGTCGGGACGAAGCAGTCCGCCAAGATCGCGGACCTGAACGCCTTCCCCCCGCGGCCGTCGCCACCGTTCCCGACGCCTACGAGATCCAGGTGAGCCGGGGATTCACCGGCGACGGCAAATACCTCCTGCTCGGGACCGGGGCCGGCGGGCCCCGGTTGTGGGACTGGCGGTCTGCGAACGAGGTGTTCCGGTGTCCGCCCCCGCCCGGACTGAAAGCCTTTTCCGCGACGCTGACCCCGGACGACCGACAGCTCATCGTCGGGTACGACGACGGGACCGTCATCCCGCCGGAGCTAGTTTTTGACCGCCCGGGTTTCTCGATCTTTACCCGGTCTGTGTACATGACCGCCTGATTCGGCTTCGTGGTCCGGACCTCGACCACCCGGGTGCCCACCTCGACAGACAGCTCGACCGTGTCAGCCCCGACCGGCCATTCCTTGACCGACTGGTCGTCGACGTACACCCGGGCTTCGACGCCCGGGAAGACCAGCTGGGTGCTCCGGAGGACGACCGTCCCGGTCACCACCAGGTCGATGGGCAGGAACGTGGTCCCGTCGGCCGGCTTCTTGACCGCGACGGTCTTCGAGTACACTTCGATCCCGTTTTTTTCAGCACGACGGTGCGATCCCCGGGGGTGAGCCGGACGGTGTGCGTGTCGATCGGCCGGAACTGGTTCAGGAGCTGGGCGAACCCCTCGTCCAGCTGCCCGTCGACGAACAGTTCGAGGTTTCTCCGGTTGCCGGAGAGCTTCGGAATGTCGAGCTGGAGTGTCCCGGGTGTCGTGGGGGGTAGCGGCTTCGGCGGGTCGACACCCGTACCTGAGACGACGGGCACGACCGGGGGCCCCTGCCTGGTCCCCGTGCCGGTCTTCTCCACGCCCGAATGCTTGTTCGTCGGTTGGGCATGCGACGCTCCGAACAAGATGGCGATGAGGGTGGCGCCCATGACGAGGGCGGCGATGCCCGGGATCAGCACCAACCCGTTCAGGATCAGTCCGGCCACCCGGTAGCCCCCGCGGCCGAAAACACCCGTCAGTACGCCGGCGAAGGCCAGCGGGGCGGCCACCCAGTAACCCCCGCACAGGCACAATAGCAGGGAGACCATCGACACGATGCCGAGGACCAGGGACGCGACCCCCCAGGGGTCACTCATTGCGGCCGTCCAACGGTACGAGTCGAACTGCCCTCCGCCTCAACCGTCGACGCGACCGAAACCTGGACCGTGGGGGCGGAAGGCGGGTACCCAGGCGGTGGGTAGGCCGGCGGATAGGGAGGACCGGCCGGCCCCGCGGGGGCCGGGGAAGGGAGGGCCGCGGGCGAGTCGGCGGCCCGCGGGCCGGGAAGTGTTCCCGCGGCGGCATCCGGGGTCCGCGGCGGTCGGGAGTTGTCCGGGATGCCGGGCTGGCCCCGGGACGGCGTGGCCGGGGGGTCGGCCCGGACATCCTGGAGCCACACCCCGGGACCACCGAAACGTCGGCCCCGGTCCGGGTCGTGGTCTCGGGTTGAGCGAGTTCATCCCGGAGCCAATCCGGCACCACCGAGACGTTCGACCCGTCCGGAGGGGGCGGGACCCGTGCGGGGAGCTGGACCGCGGACGGCAGATCGAACCGGCCGGGTGCCGGCGCGCCGGCCAACGACCCCCCAATACCTCGATCACCTCGGCGGCCGACTGCGGCCGGTCTTTCGGGGTCTTCGCCAGGAGCCGGTGGACCAGGCGGTCCAATCCGAGCGGGATCGACGGGTTGTGGGCCCGCACCGGGGGGGGACGTCGTTCACGACCGCGAGCAGGACGGCGACCATGTTCGCGCCGGTGAACGGCGTCCGCCCGGTGCAGAGCCGGTACATCACCACGCCCAGGCTGAAGAGGTCGGCCCGGTGGTCGACCGCTTCCCCGCGCGCCTGCTCCGGGGCCATGTACGCCGGGGTCCCGACGACCACCCCCTCGCTGGTCACCCGGCGGTCGGCGTCCGGCCGGACGGCCAGCCCAAAGTCCAGTAGCCGGACCCGTCCCGTCGGGGCCTCCAGCCAGATATTCCCCGGCTTGACATCCCGGTGCACCAACCCCCGCTCGTGGGCGGCACTCAACCCGGCCGCCACCTCCCGGGCGATCCGGAGGGCGTGGGACAGGGCGGGCGGCCCCTTCTGGTCGAGGTAGTCTTCCAGGGACAGACCCTTCAGCCGCTCCATGGCAATGAACGGCAGCCCGTTCGCCTCGTCCACTTCGTAGCTAACGACCACGTTCTCGTGCTGGATCCGGGCGGCGGCCCGGGCCTCCCGGAGGAACCGGACCCGGCTCTTCTCGTCCACGGCCAGGGCCGGGGCCATCAGCTTCAGGGCGACCGGCCGCCGGAGTCGGGTGTCCTCGGCGAGGAACACGTACCCCATGCCCCCCCTTGCCGAGCGGCTTGATGACCCGGTAGTCGCCGAGCCGGCCGATCTCGTCGGGCCCCAGGGGCGGGGAGAAGAAATCGGTCACCGCGGGGATCGCTCCCCCGGGCCTGCCCACGCCGAACGGGTGACCCTCGCGGGACGGCCTCGGGGAGGTCGGGTCGGTCATTGCGAGCCCCTGTCTTACTCACGACCCGGGCGGGTGGGACCGGCGGCGGGGCGGTCCGCGTTCGGACCGTCTCGGCGTCGATCCGTTATTGGAGATATCCGTGTAATCGTAACGATCGCACGGCGGGTAAAGGAAATGAAAAGCCCGCCGCCGCGCACGTCGCGCCGGGGAAGGCCAGTGGATCCGGTCCCAGCTGTTCCCTCCGGGTCACTCCTTTTTCGTCAACCCGCGGGGAGACCGCAGCGCTTCCAGGGGCTGGGAGAGCTTCGCCTGCCCGGTGTTGATCGCGTCCCGGTTCAGGGCCTCGGACACCGCCTGGGCCAGGTCCGGGTGCCGGAACAGGAACCACCGGACGGTATCGACCCGGTCGCCCTTGTCCTTCTTCGGGAGCGGGCCGGCGAACGCCTTGGTGAACAACTCGATCGACTCGTGCGCGGCCTGCGGGTGGTGCGGGTCGTTGTCCCGGTAGGCCATCACCACCGCCCGCCCGAGCCGGCCGGCGAAGTGGGCCTCCTCGGTCGTCCGCGGGGGGATGAGCTGTTCCTTTTCCATCGACTCGAACCGGGCCTGGGCCTCGTCCGGCCGCCCCTCCCGCAGGTACAGCAGGCCCAGCTCGACCGACGCCGCGATCCAGCGGTCGCCCGCGGTGTGCCGGTCTTCGAGGATCTTCAGGAGCTCCCGCTCCCGGGGGGTGGTCAACTTCTGCGGCGGGCGAACCTCGGGCAGGCCCGGGGCCGACTGGGCCGGCGGCGGGGCGGCCTGGGCCTCCGCCGCCGGGTGGCGGCGGACGTAGGCGGCCGCCCCGCCAACGGCCCCGAGGACGCACGCCAGCCCGGCCGCCGCCCACCGCCCCCAGCGGACCGGGCCGGCGGCCGGCATACCGGCCGACGAGGTGAGGGTGAGCGTTGGGGCCGCCCCAGGCACCCCCGGGTTCGACCCGGACAGCGTCAGCCCGGAGACCGTGGCCAGACCCGCGGCCGCCGGGCCGGACCCCCCGGGGCCCCCCGCCGGTGTCAGCCCCAGGCCCAGCCCGTCCTTCACCTTCGCCAGGTCGCGCATCATCTCCCGGGCCGACTGGTACCGGTCGTTCGGGTCCTTCGCCATCATCTTGTGGACCATGCCGCTCAGGTCCGGCGGGAGGTCCGGGCGGAGGGCGGCGAGCGGCCGGGGCTGGTCGGTGAGGTGTTTCAGCGCCACCTCGACCGCGGTCGACCCGCGGAACGGCGGCTCCCCGGAGAGCAGGTGGTAGCAGGTGACCCCGAACGAATAGATGTCGCTCCGGTGGTCGACCGTGCGGCCCTGGGCCTGTTCCGGCGAGAGGTAGAGGGGGGTGCCGAGGGTGACCCCGCTCTGGGTCAGGTTCACCGCCTCGGCCCCGGCGAAGAACCGGGACAGCCCGAAGTCGGTCACCTTCACCTCGACCTTCCGGGTGACCAGGATGTTTTCCGGCTTGATGTCGCGGTGGACGAGCCCCTGCTCGTGGGCCTTCTGGAGGGCGGTGGCGACCTGCCGCATGATACTCAGGGCGATCGGCAGGTCGGGCGGGCCCTTGCGGGCGAGGTGTTCGCGGAGGTTCCGGCCGTCCACGTACTCGAGGGCCATGTACCGCAGCCCGCCGCTCTCCCCGGCCCCGTACACCTGGACGATGTTCGGGTGGTTCAGCCGGGCGACGGCCTCGGCCTCGGCCTGGAACCGCTTCATGGCGGTCGGGTTGTTGGCGAGGTCGTTGAGCAGGAGTTTGAGCGCGACCTGCCGTTTCAGGGAGAGCTGGCGGGCGAGGTACACCTGCCCCATCCCGCCGGCCCCGAGCCGGCGGAGGATCTGGAACTCCCCGAGGACGCGGCCGGTGAGGTCGGCCGGCGGCTGGTCGGCGAGCCCCGGGTCGGGTTTCTCGGGGGCGTCCGGCATCGGTCCGGCTCCGGCGGGCGTGCGAGCGGGAGAAGCCCGGTGGGTAAGGGGATCTGGGGAGGCACGGCCCGGCGATATCTTACGTCAGACACAGGGAAAGGGAAATGAAGAGGGGTGTGGCGGGTGGGTCGTTCTTTGGTGTCGGGATGGAGGTGATGCGGGTTCAGCCGGGGGGCCGAACGTCACCCGTCTGACGGTAGCTCTTCGCCGCCGGGCGCGGTGAGGATTCTCGGTCAAGGCCACCAACGCGCGTGGCAGGAAGAGCTTTCCCTTTCTGCGCGAAATCAGTTCGGCCGCGGGGGGAGGTGGCAACCCCCGTGACCGGGGAGGGACTCGACCGGGCGTCGGCAGTCGGGGGTCCGGCTCTTTCCCGGTTGCGGGCAGAATCGGGGTGGGGTCGGAAGAGGCACAGTTCTTCCGGCTACACGCCTTACCGCTGCGGTGGGCGTGTCTTCGTGTCCTTGGGTGCGGCCGCCTTCATTTGTTCGGCCGTCAACCCTTTTGACGTCGAGTCGGCGGTCGATGATCCACCACAGCCGGTGAGGAAGCCAGCGAGCATCACGATCAGACAGGCCCGGTAACAGATCAATCGCATCGGATCATCCCGTGAAGAGGAACAGGAAAGTGGGCGCAGAGATCCTGCGCCCGTCGGCCGACAGAGTGGGAGGCGGGTGTGAGCAAAAAGGGACCGAGCGGGCGGGCCCCATTCAGAATCAATGAACCACCCCGGGCAACCGGGGTGGTCGTGACATTCTTGCTGGCGGGGACAACGGGCATCGGCTACCAATCACTGCCGAGAACCTGCCCGTCGTTCGGGACAATGGCGTACTGCCAGGTGAGCTGACTGATGCTGCCGCTCAAACTCCGGACGCTCCCGTCCATCAGCAGGGTGGTCGCGGTCGAGGTGTGGTTACCCTGGGAGCGGGCCCGGTCGCAGAGCCCTTGGCTCGGCGTGATCCCGACCTGCGGCGGTTGATTCCACGTCGCGTCACCCGCCTGGAAACCGACCTCGGGGTTCCACAGTTGGTCGTCCCAAGTGACCGTCCAGAGGCGGGCGTTCCCGGTGCCGCCGCTCAGGCAGCCGGCCATCTGCTCGGCGACCGCGATCGTGTTCGACGTCCCGTCCGGGATGTTGCCCACATTGAACTGGGCGACGCGGGAGCCGTTGACGACGCTGCCGCCGAATACTGAGGCGTTCGCGCCGTAGCTGGTCCCGGCCCACCCCTGGTTGGTCGACGCGGTCCCGTTGATCAGGGTCGAGTCCGAGGGACACCCGAACATCTTGAGGTTCATGTTCTGGATCGTCCCCGAGCTGATGGTCGCTTTGTAGCTGTCCGGAACGCCGTTCGCGGTGCAGTAGGCAACCCCGGCCTGGAAGACAGCCGCCTGCTCCACGTAGGGCAGGAGGGTGAAGTGCCACCACCCCCCGTACTGGAACGCCGGCGACCCGACCGTCGCGTAGCCGGCCCGGAGCGGGGGGAGCTTGTCCCCGTTCGCGGACGCATAGTTGTGGACGGCGAGCCCGAGCTGCTTGAGGTTGTTCGTGCAGGTAGTCCGGGCGGCGGCCTCGCGGACCTTCTGGACGGCGGGGAGGAGGAGGCCGATCAGGATCGCGATGATCGCGATCACCACCAGCAACTCGATCAGCGTGAACCCGTCGCGGTGGCGAGCGGGGCGAAACAATGCCGGACGCATGCAATGCCTCATTCGGGTCAGAAAGATTCGGACGAGTACAACGTCGTTCCCGCGCCGCGACCAAACTCTATCGTGAAAACGATCGTTTTACTAGAAGGCCGGTGGGGAAAGAGCGGAAGCGCCCACGGGCCACCGCGGGTGATTAAGGCGGGTGAGCAGGTCGGACACCGCACATGGCGGAGTAAGCAACGGATGTACCAAAACCGGTCCCCGTGTCGGCGAGGAGCGGGGCCGACGGGTGTCGGGCCGGGGGCCAACTGCCTGGTTTTGAATGAGTTTATCCCCGAAATGCCCGACCGGAGCGGCTCGAAAAAACTCCGGCGGTCGGTGATCCCGGCGACGACCGCGGCGGGCGGCGGGCCCGCCCGGCATACTCCTCCCGCCGCGAAATCGAACGCCGTGACCGAGAATTGATCAGCGCCGGCATACGGCCGACATCATTAATTTGTAATGTCTATGTTTATAGATTTCATATTTGCAATTGACAAATTGGACAACTGTCATTTTATATATTTGAGTATACAGGCCGCGCGCAAAGGGTGAAGGGTGCGAAGGCCCCGTTGGTGGGAGTAGACCCCGAAGGGGAAAGCGACCGGCACCTGATACAGGCACCCGGTGACGAATGGCACTTCCGTGCCTGAATGCTATACAGTTTCGGTCTTTGTATCGCCCGACTTATTTTGCCCTGTGCTCAGCAATGCGGCCCGTCCGATCGTGCGAGGGCGCGTCATG
>JAQGHQ010000124.1 GCA_028288765.1 Gemmataceae bacterium
CATGACGCGCCCTCGCACGATCGGACGGGCCGCATTGCTGAGCACAGGGCAAAATAAGTCGGGCGATACAAAGACCGAAACTGTATAGCATTCAGGCACGGAAGTGCCATTCGTCACCGGGTGCCTGCATCAGACGGGTGGTTTTTGCCGCCCTGCACAGGACGGCACGATCGTCACCGAGTTCGGGTTCTGTTGGCCGACTCCGATTCCGACCGTCGGCTCTGACCCGTCAGGGTGCTGTCGCCACCTCCGTGAACTGCCGCTCGATGTCCACGCCGACACGGTCCGACCATGCGGCGAGCAGCTGGCGGAACACCGGCCCGGGCCACTCGAACCGCTTCGGGTCGGGGTTCCCCAGGTAGAGCTCGCGGACTCCGGCGAGGCCGAACCCGGTCCCGGTCAGCATCATCTCGGACACGCGGGAGAGGTCGGCCGGTCCGACCCGGCTCTCGGCGAACGGGAGACCGAGCGGGCCGCACAGCTCCCGGGTGGTCCGCAGGCTGATCCCGTCGAGGATCGTCTCCCGCGGCGGGGATATGACCACGCCGTCAATCACCGCCAGCAGGTTGGCGACGCCAGTCTCGGTGAGCGACCCGCCCGGCCCGCCGGCGAGTACCGCGACGGCGTGGGGGTGGCGGGAGTCGGACCGGGCTTTCGCGTCGGCGACGTGCCAGTGCATCCGGCTCCGGTGCTTGACCGTCGGCGGGAGGACGGCGGACTCGGTCGGGTGCGTGCCGGCGAGGGCGAGGGTGACGCCGTCGGTGAAGAACCGGCGGTAGCGGGCGAACGGGAGCGGGTAAGTGACCATCCCGATCGTCGGCGGGCCGTTCGGGGCACCGCCGAGGTAGACCCCGAGCGGGCCGGGGGTGGCGAACGTGACGAGCTGGAGCTCGCCGCCGGGCGGGAGCAGCTGCGCGTTGTGGGCGATCAACTCGCCGGCCGCGGCGGCGAGCTGACCGTCGGTCGGTTCGAGCGGGACACAGCACGCGGCGCAGTCGTGTCGGAACCGGGCGAGGTGGTCGGGCCAGCGGAACAGCAGGTGCCGGTACGTACGGGCGTTGTCGACCACGGTGGCCCCGGACACGAACCCGGCGTCGTGCAGCGGGAGGGCGGCCTCGTGGAACGGGAGGAACCGGCCGTTCAGGTAGGCGAGAGGGTAAGTCATGCTGGGATTGTAGGATCGGCCGGGCCGGCCCTTCTAACCGGAGGGGTCACCCTCCTCCGGTTAGAAGGGCCGGCCCGCGCCACGCGAGCTGGTCGACAAAGCAACACGGACGAATAATCCCGGAAGCCCACCCGTCCGGACGGGTGGGCTTCCGCGTTGCTAAAATACTCCCGGGCTATACTTCCCCACGACTCTCAAGGATACCCGCTCATGGGCGGCGTCAACCCATACATCCAGAAGGTCCAGGCGGCGGTCGCCACCAAGCCGTTCAAGGTCACATTCGTCGACGAGGAGACGGGCGAGACGACGGACGTCCCGGTCGACCCGGCCACGTTCGAGTTCGCGCCCATCGGGCAGGAGGGCAGCCTCCTCTCCATCGCGGAAGAGGCCGGGGTGCAGATCAACCACACCTGCGGCGGGGTGTGCGCCTGCTCGACGTGCCACGTTCACGTCACCCAGGGGCTCGAAACCTGCCCGCCGGCGACCGAGGACGAGGAGGACCAGATCGACAAAGCCCCTGGCCTCACCCCCGAGTCCCGGCTGAGCTGTCAGTGCGTCCCGGACGGGTCGAAGGACCTCATCGTCCTCATCCCCAAGTGGAACCGCAACCAGGTGAAGGAAGGGCATCACTAATTGGTGTTTAGTGTTTAGTGTTTAGTGACCAACGTTTTGGTCCTCATTCTGTCTCGGACCGGTGCCCTTGAGGGGCGCGCGAACCCGGAACGCCTGACACCAAACACCAAACACCACGCCCGGTTGATCCCCCTGCGCCAACGGGGTATGATCCAGTTACGTTCCCCCTTTATAGAGAGCGCCTGCCTCACATTTCGCACGAGGACCCGCCATGCGACGCTGGATGGCCGCACCCCTGGGGTTCGCCGCCGCCGCGGTACTCGCCCTGACCGGCGACCCACCCCCCGCCCAGGCCCAACCGGAAATGCCGGTCGAAGAGAACTTCCGCACCGCCGACGGGGTCCGGCTCAAAGGGCTCTTCCACAAGTCCCCGAGCCCCACCAGCGGGGAGCCGGTGGTGATCCTGCTCTACCCGCCCGGGCCGGGCAACAGCATGGACAAGCCGGGGGACTGGAGCGGGCTGACCAAGACGCTCAACGCGAAGGGGTTCCACGTCTTCCGGTTCGACTGGCGGGGTCACGGGAAGAGCACTGACATCGTGGACACGGGCGAGTTCTGGCAAACGGGGCTGACCGCCCGGTGGAACCAGAAGTACGTCAACGGGTTCAACAAAAAGCCGATCAAGAATGACATCAGTATCAAATCCGACATCAAGCCCGGGTACTTCCCGGCGTACGTGAATGACCTTGCCGCGGCCCGGTATCACCTCGACTCGAAGAACGACGTCGGCAACCTGAACACCAGCTCGATCTACCTGATCGGGGCCGGGGACACGGCCACCCTGGGGATGCTCTGGATGACCGCCGAGTGGGTCCGCCCGGCCATTCACCCCCTCCTCGCCGGCGGGCTCACGTACCAGGTCACCCCGATGTCGGGCATCATCGTCAACCCGGCCGCCGGGGCGGACATCGCCGGGGCCGTGTGGCTGAGCGCGAATCACCCGCCGGTGGTCCCCGCGACCATCATGACCAGTTGGACGGCGAAGGTCGCGCTGAAACTGCGGGACAACAACCCGATGCTGTTTCTGTACGGGGAGAAGGACAACGCCCAGCTGACCCAGAGCAAGGTCTTCTACGACCAGGTGCTGGTGGCCAGAGGGAATAAAGGGCTCGGGGTGAAGCCCCTGGACCAGACGTTCCTCACCCCGATCACGAATACCAAGCTGAGCGGGGCCGCCCTGCTCGGGCAGAACGCGGCGATCGGGACCGAGGATACGATCCTGAAGTATCTTGAAGCTCGTCAGAAGGACCGGGTGGCGATCGTCCGGAAGGACCGGAAGTACCCCGGCCCGTACTACATTGACCTCAACTACTTCGGGCTGGCCCCTTGACCGGACCGCCCGGTACATACACTCTGCCCGCGGCCAGGTGGCCGCGGGCGGCCGGCTACTTCCCGTACACCAGCTTCGGGTCGAACACCCGCTCGCCGACGACCGCGAGTTCTCCGCCGGTCAGTTCGCGGAAGAAACAGCTCTTGTACCCCTCGTGGCAGGCCGCCCCGCCGACCTGCTTCACCTTCAGCAGGACCGTGTCGGCGTCGCAGTCGACGTACACGCCCCGCACCTCCTGGACGTGCCCGCTCTCCTCGCCCTTCCGCCAGAGCTTGTTGCGGCTCCGGCTGAAGTACACCGCCCGGCCGGTCCGGACGGTCTCGTCGAACGCCTCGCGGTTCATCCACGCGAGCATCAGCACCTCGCCGGTGTCCGCGTCCTGGGCGATCGCCGGGACCAGCCCACCGCTCTTCTCGAAGTTGATCATCTCTGTGGTCTGGGTCTGGGTCTGGGTCAGGGGTTGGGACCGGGGTGCCGCGCCCGGGCAGGGTCGACGGGCACGGCCGGCCTGATTAGTCTTCGTACGCGTCGCGAGATCGGCGGTAGCCACGGTCCCGGCGGCGGGCGACGACGTCGAACCCGGCCTGGACGTCCGGCCGGGTGAGCGTCACCAGCCCCCAGATCCCGAGCGGGACGCCGGTCACCAGGCAGCAGGTGCAGAAGAGGATCGACACGATCGCCAGGACCGACGTCGCGACGGCCCACCCGTGGCTCTCCAGCCGGCCCATCTTGATCGCCCCGTAGGTCATCAGCCCGCCGAACACCAGGCTGAACACCGAGCAGACGCCGATCAGGACGACGTTGACGATCAGGTCTTCCTCATTTTGGACTTTCATGTCCCGCTTCGCCTGGGCCGGGTTTTCCGCCACATACATCCCGAAGGCGACCGCGCCGACTATGCCGACAAGGCCGGCCAGCACCCCGAGTACCCCGAGCACCCGCAGCCACGACGCCGGCCCGGCGACCAGCGCCTTCGCCCGGGCGACCACCTCGTCGTCGCTCAGCCAGGTGTCGGACCGGCGGCGGGACCGCCGGGGAGGGGGCGGGTAGTCGCCGGGCTCGTCGGCCGTCCCGGCCACGTCGGCCGGGCGGAACTCGTGGCGGCACCGGGGGCACCGGACCTTCCAGGCCCGGTACTCGTCGTCCACCTCCAGCGGTTCCCCGCACGCGGGGCAGTCGATCGACAGCGCCATGGGTCAGTACTCGTCCCGGGGAGCCCGGGCCGTCCGGGCGGCGGCCGCGAACCCGGCCTTCACGTCCTCGTTCATCAACACCACCAGTGCCCAGATCCCGATCGGGATGGATACGCAGCAGCACCCGCCGATCGGGATGATCGCGGCGACCGCCCCGGCGATCGCGACCCCGTACCCGGACAGCGACCGCATCTTCACCCCGCCGACGACCGTGACCAGGGTCAGGACCAGTCCGAGGACGGCGGACCCGATGTTCAGCGGCGCGTCGAGCCGCATCTGTGCTTCCTTCTGCTTCAGGTCGTCCAGCTGCTTCTGCTGCTCCGGCCCGGGCGGGCCGTTTTTGACCATCTCGACGAAGAAGTCGTAGATGATGGTCGGGTTGGTCGCTATCAGGCCGAGGCCCCCGATCTCCAGTACCACCCCGAACAGGCCGACCAGGATCAGGAGCAGGCCGGGGGTGGCGACCTTCGCCCGGGCCCGCGCCACCACCGACCCGTCGTCCCCCGGACCGGCCTCGCGGTTTGGTCCGTCGTACCCGTCGTCATACCCGGAAGACATGAGCCCCTCGGAGTCAGTGGACCGGGTCAGTAGGTGACCAGGCTGAACACGTCGTACCCGACGAGCTGGTCGCGGCCCTTCAGGAACGACAGCTCGATCAGGAACGCACACCCGGCGACCGTGCCGCCGGCCTTCTCGATCAGCTTGCACGCCGCGGCCATCGTCCCGCCGGTCGCGAGCACGTCGTCGACCACGAGGACCTTCGCCCCCGGGCCGATCCCGTCGATGTGCATGTGCAGCTCGGCCGATCCGTACTCCAGGTCATACTTGAAGCTGTGGGTCTCGTACGGGAGCTTGCCAGGCTTGCGGAGCGGGACGAGCGGTTTGAGGAGTTCCAGGGCCATCGGGGCGGCGAACAGGAACCCCCGGGCCTCGGCCGCCGCGATCGCGTCGATCGGGCGGGTGGCGTAGTGGGCGGACAGCTTGGCGACCGTGAACCCGAACGCCGCCGGGTCCGCGAGGAGCGGCGTAATGTCCTTGAACAGGACGCCCGGTTTCGGAAAATCCGGGACGTCCCGGATGAACTCGGACAGGTTCATGGTGCGCGGGTCTCGTGGGGGGCCGGCCGGATTGTCTTAGCGTACCACGGGGAAACGGGAAGGCGAAGCCCCCACGGCCCCCGCACCACGGACGTACTCGTCCACGGGGATCGGGGTTGGCCCGATCCCCGACATCCCCGGTATCCGCGAGCAACCGACATGAGTGTGCAGATCCGCCGGGCACTCCCGGCCGATGTAGGCGTGCTGGTCGCGTTCAACGCCGCCCTGGCGTGGGAGAGCGAGCACAAACGACTCGATGAGGCCGTCCTCCGGGCCGGCGTGCGGGCCGCGTTCGCCGACCCGGCCAAGGGGTTCTACGTCGTCGCCGAGCGGGCCGGGGAGGTGGTCGGGCAGTCCGGAGTGACGTTCGAGTGGAGCGACTGGCGGAACGGGTGGTACTGGTGGGTCCAAAGCGTGTATATTCGGCAGGACGCCCGCCGGCAGGGGGTGTTCAGCGCGATCTACCGGCACCTGGAAGCGGAGGCCACTGCCGACCCGACGGTGATCGGGCTGCGGCTGTACGTCGAGCGGGAGAACGCCCGGGCCCGTGAGACGTACCGTGCCCTGGGGCTGGTCGAGGAGCCGTACTTCCTGATGGGCCGCTACCCGCTCCCGGGCCGGCCCGGGCCCTTCGGCGGGGGGACCACGGGTGAGGACTGACCCGCGCGTTCCGGACCCCGCGGCCCTCGGGTTCACCCCGGCCTGGTTCGTCTCGGGCGTCGTTACGCCCGACAGCGCGGCCGACTTCGCCAGGCTCTCCGCTGCGAAGCCGGGGAAGTCGCCGCGGTACTGGCGGTGGGCGGCGTTCCGGGACTTCGCGGAGGAGCGCGGCGCACTGACGCACACGAGTGCCGGGCGGCATATCAGCTGGGGGAGGGCGAATCCGACGCGGACCTCGGAACGGCGATCATGTGCGCGATTCTCTACCAATCGGCGTGCCCACCGGAGGTGCTGGCGGAAGCCGCGACGAGTGACCGGCCCGCGGTCCGGCGGGCGGCGGACCGGCGGGGGAAACCGCGAATTAGTTAGCGCAGGTGCAGGTACGGGCGAGACGGCGGAGGTAGACGACCGCGAGCGTGCCGCCGAGGAGCAGGCCGAGACCGAGGCCGAGGCCGAGGCGCTTGTCGAGTCGCCACCCGGAGTACACGACCGGCGCGGCGGCTTCCGGGACCTCCAGCCGGACCGCGTCGCGGTGCCCGGTGATCTCCACCACGACGGTGTAACTGCCCGGCCCGGGCTTCGGGAATGTCCACACGCCCCTCTCGTCGAGAACACCCGCGGCGACCGGGTTCCCCGCCGCGTCGGTGACCGTCACTTTCGCCTTCTCGGCCGGCGTGTCGTCGTCGTACCCGGCCTCGACCCGGATCGGGTCCGATGCCGGGTCCACGGATGCCTTTAGAGCGTGCGCCGCGGCGGTCGCCGGTGCGAGTAGGGCGACGGCGACGGCGCCCGCCGCTAGAACGAGGAAGCGGGCGGAGCGTACCTTCGCGCCCCGAGATGTGGTGTTACGTTTCACAGAGATATCGTACCGCCGCCGTCGCCGCGGGGTATGAGGAATCCGAACCTTTTCCGACGGGTGAGTGGTATGCCGATCTGGGAAGCGGTCCTGCTCGGGGTCATCCAGGGGCTCACCGAATTCCTGCCGATCAGCAGCACCGCCCACCTGCTTATCGCCCGTAACCTCCTCGGCCACCAGAACATCGATGACGCGTTCACGACGGTCATCCAGCTCGGGACTCTCGTCGCCGTGTTCGCGTACTT
>JAQGHQ010000150.1 GCA_028288765.1 Gemmataceae bacterium
CCCCCGGCGGGCGCGGCCCGCGCCCCGGCGGGCCGGGTGAGACCGTTCCGCCCGGGCAGGGGGGAGCCCCGCCACCCCGCCCGCAGCAACAGACCCCGCCCCCGCCTCCGCGGAAGCCCAAACCGCCGAAGCCGCTCCCGAACCTGACCACGGACAAAAAGACGGGCAAGGCCGCGCTCAACACCTTCGCCGAGTTGGCCGCGTTCTTCAAGACGAAGGACGAACCTGAGAAGAAGGACGAGCCGAAGCCCGCGGCCCCGCCCGCCGAGCCGAAGCCCGAGCAACCGGGCACGGAACTCCCGCCGCAGCCGTGACCCGGCTCCCGGTTGCGACACCCCCGCGTGCCCCCCAATGGGGAATGTGGCACGCGGGGTCGTCGGTCGGGCGCTCGCGCTTTCTGTCCTAGAAATGGCCGCAAGAAAGCGCAAGATGCACAAAAAGGAGAGAAGAACCCGGGACACCCCGTCCGGCGTCGGTCCGACTATTTTTGCGATTTCTGTCTGACTATTTTTGTGTTTTTCTTTTTTGCGGCCATTCTCTCTTCTGTCTTGATGGTGTCTTCTCCGCGTTTATCGCGAGGCTTGTCCCTTTAAGCCAACACCCCTGTTACCACCTCGCCGTGGACGTTGGTCAGCCGCCGCTTGATGCCGTTGTGGTAGTACGTCAATTTTTCGTGGTCGATCCCGAGTAGGTGCAGCACCGTGGCGTGGAAGTCGTGCCACGCGACCGGGTGCTCGGCGACCTTCCAGCCGATGTCGTCCGTCGCGCCGTAGACCGAGCCCGGCTTCACCCCGGCCCCGGCGAGCCAGCAGCTGAAGGCGTACTTGTTGTGGTCCCGGCCGGCCCCGACGGTGTCCGCCGCCGACTGCGTGAACGGCGTGCGCCCGAACTCGGTGGTGAACAGGACCAGCGTGTCGTCCAACATCCCCCGCTGGTTCAGGTCCTTCACCAGCGCCGCGACCGGTTGGTCGATGCGGATGGCTTCCGCCCCGTGGTTTTCCTTCACGTTCTCGTGCGCGTCCCAGCTGGTCCGCGGCGACCCGCCGATCGGCCCGCCGCTGTAAATCTGCACGAACCGCACGCCGCGTTCCAGGAGCCGGCGGGCGAGCAGGCACCGCCGCCCGCAGTCGGCCGTCTCCGGCCGGTCGAACCCGTACAGCGATTTCGTCTTCCCGGTTTCCTTCGACAGGTCGGCGACCGCGGGCACGGCCAGCTGCATCTTCGCGGCCAGTTCGTAGCTCTTCACCCGGGCCGCGAGGTCGGCTTCGCCGCCGGCCCACTCCAGATGCATGCCGTTGAGCCGGTCGAGGAACGCCCGCGACTCCCGTTCCTCGGCCGCCCCGACCGGCCGGGCCGGAAACAGATCCCGCACCGGCGAATCCCCGCCCCGGAAGACGACCCCCTGGTGCTGGGCCGGGAGGAACCCGCCGGTCCAGTTCGACGCCGCCCCGTTCGGTTCGCCGCGGGTGTCGGGCAGCACCACGAAGGCGGGCAGGTCGTCGGCCACGCTCCCGAGCCCGTAGGACAGCCACCCGCCGAGCGACGGGTAGCCGTTGAACTGGAACCCGCTGTTGAGCACGAACAGGGCGGGGGTGTGGTTGGCGCTGTCGGCGGTCATGGACCGGATGACGGCGAGTTCGTCGGCGACCCCGGCGATGTGGGGGAACAGCTCCGACACCTGGAGCCCGCTGGCCCCGCGGGGCTTGAACGGCCAGTCATTCTTGCGGAGCAACCCGACCTGGTTGAAGAACACGTCGGGCTTGGTGTCGGTCTTGAGGCGTTCGCCGTGGTGTTTGGTCAGTTCGGGCTTGGGGTCGAATGAGTCGACGTGGCTGAGCCCGCCGACGAGGGTGATCTGCACGGCCCGCTTCGCCTTCGCGACCTGGTTCGGCCCGGCGGCGGAGAGGGTGCCGTCGCGCAGGAGCAGGTCGAGGGCGGCGGTGGCGCCGAGCCCGCGGGCGGACCAGCTCAGGAAGTTGCGGCGGTCGGGGAGGGTAGCCATGTGAAGCTCTCTTACCGGGCAAAGGATTGAACCGCGAGGGTCCGGATCAACCGAGGGGGCTCGACCTCGATCACCTCCGCACTTCCTCCGGCTGGGTTGCGAAGTATGCTTTCGCCGTGTCGTAGAACTCGAAATACTCGATCGCCTTGCCGTCCCGGAACCGCCAGACGGTGGCGAGGGGTGACTCGACCTCCTTCCCGGTCTTGCGGCTCCGCCACGCCCCGCGGCCGATCATCACGATCCGGTCGCCGGTCTCGACAAACTCGTCCGCGTTGTAGAACAGCATCTCCCAGTCCTCGGCCAGTTCGGCGAAGTACCGCCTGACCTCGGCGTGCCCGCGACGGGGGGCGGAGAATTTCATTCCCGCGGCCCCGTCCGCGAGCGAGCCCATGACCACGTCCTCGTCGAGGATCGCCAACCACGCCTCATGATTCCGTCCCAGGGAGTCGTGCCACATCTGGTACGCACGACGGAGCTTCTCCACATTGCTCATTGGGACACCCCCAGAAACAGGTTGATCGACCGGTGATACCAACGATACCCGGTGTGGCCGGGGCTGGTCAAACTCCAAGGGCAGAACCAGTCAGGCTCGGGCGGGTGGTCGGGGGCGAGCGGACCACACCCCGGCCGAGAAATCCCCCGCATCTCTGTATTGCACTACAAATGGCCTTGCATTACTATACATCTTGTTTGGCCGGTGCTCCGGCCGGCCCGCCGGCCGCGCACGACAGCCCGCCACCCGGAGGGCCCCATGCCCACCCCGAGCAAGGAATACGCGGACGAGGTCCTGATCCGCTCCCTGGCCCGCGGGAAAACCATCCCCGAGGCGGCCCAGATCGCCAAGGTCAGCGAGCGGACCGTCTTCCGCCGGCTCGCCAACCCGACCTTCCGGGACCGCCTCAGCGCGACCCAGGCGGCCGCCCTGTCCCCCGCCTACGGGATGCTCACCACCGGGCTGACCGACGCCTGCCGCCGGGTGACCGACCTGGTCTGGGACCCGAACCCGCACGTCGCGTTCAAGGCCGCCAAGGCGGTGGTCGACCTGACCCTGAAGATGCGGGAGCAGGTCGAGGTCGAGGACCGGGTGACCGCCCTGGAGCGGATCGCGAAGCACAAGGCCCAGC
>JAQGHQ010000192.1 GCA_028288765.1 Gemmataceae bacterium
ACGGCGGGCGGCCCCTACCCGAAACGGCACCGTAGGGGCCGCCCACCGTGGCGGCCCGCAACACTCAGCCGTCCAGGATCTCGCGCACCTTTCGGACCAGGACGAAGGGGGTGAACGGCTTCTCGAGCAACTCGGCCTCCGCCCCCAAAACGACCTCGCGGACGGCGGGGTCGTCCGCCGCATAGCCCGAGATGAAGAGGACCTTCAGGTCGGGCCGCAGGGAGATCAACCGCTTCAGCAGTTGGCCGCCGCTCAGCTTGGGGGCGAGCACGTCGGTCAGGAGTAAGTGGATGGGCCGCTGGAAGTGCTGCCCGATCACCAGGCCCTCGGCCCCGTTGCCCGACTCGATCACCGTGTAGCCCTTGGTCCGGAGGACCATGGAGTGGAGTTTCCGGACCGCCTCCTCGCCTTCGACCAGCAAGATCGTCTCGGTGCCGCCCGGGGTGTCGCGGAGGCCGGGCGGGGGCCCGGCCGCGGGCCGGGGCGGGTCGACCCGCGGGAGGTAGATCTTGAACGTGGTGCCGCGGCCGGGCGCGCTCTCGACGACGATGTGGCCGTCGCTCTGCCGGACCGCGCCGTAGACGGGGGCCAGGCCCAGCCCCTCCCCCACGCTGGCCCTCTCCGAGTTCGGGTAGGGCTCGAAGAGCCGGGCCCGCGCGGCCGTGTCCATACCGGGCCCGGTGTCGGCGACCGTCAGCAGGACGTGAGCGCCCTGCACGGGGCTGCCGTAGTGAGACCGGACGAACCCCTCGGGGAGGTCGATGTTGGCCGTTTCCAGGGTGAGCTGGCCGTGCCCGGACATGGCCTTCCCGGCACTGGCGGCCACGCTCTGCAAGACGTCCTGGAGCTGCACCGGGTCCGCCTTCACCGCGCCCAGGTCCGGCGCCAGCTTGGTCACCAGGGCGACGTCCGCGCCGATCACGCCGCGGATCGCCGACTCGGCGGCGGTGATCAGGGAGTTGAGCTGCAGCACGACGGGTTTCACCATCTGCTTGCGGGCGAAGGTCAGGAGCTGGCGCGTCACCCCGGCGGCCTGTTGCCCCGCGTGGATGATCCCGGTGAGCAGCTCGTCGTGCGGGCCGCTGAGGTGCAGTTCGGAGCGGAGTAACTCGCTGTAGCCCAGGACGACCGTCATGAGGTTGTTGAAGTCGTGGGCCACCCCGCCCGCCAACCGGCCGACGGCTTCCATCTGCCGGGCCTGCCGCTCCTGCTCCTCCAGCCGCCGCCGGGCGGTGATGTCGTGGAAGACCACCACCGCCCCGAGCAGCTGGTCCTTCTCGTTCCGGATGGGCGCGGCCGTCTCGTCGACCGGCCGGTCGGTCCCGTCGCGGGCCGCGAGCAGGGCGCCGCCCGGCCGGGTGACGACGACCCCGTCCCGCAGGGTCGTCGCCAGGGCCCCCTCGACCGGGTCCCGCGTCCGCTCGTCGGCGAGGCGCAACACGTCCGTCCAGGGCTTGCCCTCGGCCTCGGCCTGCGCCCACCCGGTCGCCGCCTCGGCGGCGGGGTTCAGGAAGGTGACGACCCCCCGGGGGTCGGTCGTGAGGATGGCGTCGCCCACACTCTTGAGCGTCGTGGTCAGCCAGCGCTCGCGGTCGCGCAGCCGGCGTTCCATCGCGTGCTTGTACACCGCGATCTCCACCGCGCTGTGCAGTTCCCGCTCCTTGAACGGCTTGAGGAGGTAGCCCAGGGGCCCGGTGAGCTTGGCCCGCTCCAGGGTGGCCGGGTCCGAGAAGGCCGTCAGGTAGACCACCGGGATGTCGTGGTCGGCCCCGAGTCGCGCGGCGGCGGCGATGCCGTCCATCTCGCCCTGGAGCCGGATGTCCATGAGGACCAGGTCCGGGCGGGTCGCGGCGGCCAGCGCCACGGCCTCTTCGCCGGAGGCCACGACCCCGACGACCGCGTACCCGAGGCGCGCCAACCGCTCCTTGATGTCTTCGGCGACGACGCCTTCGTCCTCGGCGATCAGGATGCGGGTGGGGGGCATGGCGTCAATCCCCGGCCGGCTGGCCGCGATGGGCAAAGCGGATGTGGAACGTCGTGCCGCCGGTCCCGTGGATCTCCAGGGTACCCCGGAGCTGGGTCGTCAGGATCCGGACCAGCCGCAGGCCCAGGCAGGCGGTGTCGCGCTCGCCCAGGCCGGGCGGCAGGCCGACGCCGTCGTCCCGGACCGTCAGTAGGATCTGATCGCCGCCCTGCCGCCTCATCTCGATGGCGATCTCGCCTTTGCGGCCCGCCGGGAAGGCGTGCTTGAGGCAGTTGGTCACCAGCTCGTTCACGATCAGGCCACAGGGAACGGCCGCTTCGATCTGGAGGATAATGCCCGCGCCGGCGATTTGCAACCGAATACCTTCGGCGAGCGGCCCGTAAGACTGGAACAACGTGGAGGTCAGGTCGCGGGTGTAGGCGGCGAAGTCGATCCGGGCCAGGTCGGTCGACTGGTACAGACTTTCGTGGATGAGGGCCATCGCCAGCACGCGGTTTTCGCACTCGTGGAGCACCTCGGCCGTCCGCCCGTCCCCGAGCTGGCGCGCCTGGAGGCTCAGCAAACTGCAGATGACCTGGAGGTTGTTCTTCACCCGGTGGTGGATCTCTTTCAGGAGCACCTCCTTCTCCTCGAGCGAGGCCCGGACCCGTTTCTCCGAGGCCTTGCGGTCGCCGATGTCGCGGAAGATCTTGGAGACGCCCAGGACGTTGCCGTCGGCGTCCGTGATCGGCGAAATGGTCAGGGCGACGTCGACCAGGGTTCCGTCTTTTCTCCGGCGGACGGATTCGATGGTTTGAGAGCAGGATGCGTCCGCCGGAACCGGGCCGGCCGCTCCCCCCAGGAGCGGCGAGACGACGCGCGCCGGGTTACACACGCCCTGCAGGATGCGCTCCATGGTCTGCCGTTCCTCGTCCTCCCGGCCGGGCGGTAACAGGAACCAGATTTCCTTACCGACCGCCTCCGCGACCGTGTAGCCGAAGAGCCGCTCGGCGGCGGGGTTCCAGCTCGTGACGACGCCCGCGAGGGTCGTGCTGATGACGGCGTCCGCCGCCGACTCGACGATGGCGGCCAGGCGGAACCGGGCCACCTCCGCCAGCTTCCGCGCCGTGATGTCCCGGACGACGAGGAGCACCTGCCTGTCCGGCAGCGGGAGGGCCCGGGCGTCGAACCAGTGGTCCCCCCCGTCCGGCATGGGCATATGGGTCTCGACCTCGGCCGCGGTCCCGGTTGCCAGGACGTGGTCGATCGCCGCCTGGGTTTTCCCCCCGGCCTCGGGCGGGAGGAAGTCCGGCATCCGCCGGTTCATGAACTCCGCCGGGGGGAGGTAGGTCGACATCCCGGCGTGGAACCGGCGGATGGTCCCGTCCGCGTCCATCCAGAAGTAGAGGTCGGGGAAGGCCCCCAGGACGGTCTTCAGGTCGGTCGTCTTTTGCGACAGTTCCTCGGCCGCCCGCCGCCGCTCGGTGACGTCTTCCCGGACGGCGACCCAGTGTCTCTGCCCCGCCAACTCGAGGCTCGTGATGCGCACGAAAGTGGTGAACCCCTCGCCGCTTTTCCTCCGGTTGCCGACCTCGCCGGACCACTTCCCGGTCGCCTGTAATTGCTCGAGGATCTCGCCGGCGACCCGGCGACCCTCGCCGGCCGGGTCGGCGTTGAACACCGATACGGGCTGGCCGTGCAGCTCCCCCGGCCCGTAGCCGAACATGGCGTCCTCGGCCGGGTTGGTGTACACGATGACGCCCCGGTCATCGACCAGACTGACCCCTTCGACCATGTGCTCCAGCACCTGGGCGCGCATGCGCAGGGCTTCCTCGGACCGCGACAGCTCCCGGGTCCGCTCGGCGACCTGGTCTTCCAGGGTGGCGTTGAGCAGTTGGAGCGCGTCCTCGGTGTGCTTGCGCTCGATGCCGGTGGCGATGCCGTCCGCGATCGTCCCCAGGGCGAGGAGGGTGGTGTCCGACAGCGGGGCGCGGGCGAACACGGCCATGACCCCGACCAGCTTGTCGTCGACGACGAGCGGGTAGCCGGCGAAGGCCACCATCCCTTCACGCCGCGCCCAGTCCTGGTCGTTGACGCGCGGGTCGCCGATCACGGCGTTCGTCAGGTACGGCCGCCGCTCCTGGGCGATCAGGCCGATCTTGAGCCGGCCGACCGGGACCCGGCTGTGCGGCCCGTCCAGGTGCGTGTACCGGCCCGCGCTGGCCTGCAATTCCAGCACGGTCTGCTTGTCGTTGAGCGTCCAGACGCGGGCGAAGGCCACCCCGAGGTGGCGGACCATGGCCGCGGCGCACCGCTGCAAGGTGTCGGCCAGGGTCGTGCCGTGGGTGATGGCGGTGCCCACGTCGCCCGTCAGGGCGGCCAGGCGGACGCGTTCGGCGATCTCCTCCGCGGCCCGCTTGCGGTCGGTGATGAATTCGTTGAAGAGGATGACGCCGCCGATCTCCCCGGCGCGGTCCCGCCAGGGGTGGATCTCCCACCGCACCCACTCGGTCGTCCCGTCCGGGCGCGGGAACGGGTCTTCCTCGCACCGTTCCACCGCCCCGCCCAGGCAGCGGCGGTGGACCTCCTTCCACCGCGGGGGGAGGTCGGGGAAGACCTCGTAGTGACTCCGGCCGATGACGTCCTGGTCCCCCAGGTGGTAGTCGTCCATCCAGCGGCGGCTCACCAGCAGGTACCGCATCGCCCGGTCGAACATGGCGACGGCCGCGGGGGTGTGGGCCACGAACAGGCGGAGCCGTTCCTCGTTGGCCCGGACCGTCTCCTCCGCCCGCGTGCGGTCGGTGATGTCCCGGAGGTAGGCCGTGAACTGCGGGTGCCGGCCCGAGGTGGTCGGGGCGACGACCAGCTCGACCGGGAACTCGGTGCCGTCCGCCCGCAGCCCGGTGGTTTCGATCCGCCGGTTCAGGATCGGGCCGTCCCCGGTGGCCAGGTACCGGGCCATCCCGGCGAAATGCTGCTCCCGCAACGACGGGGGGATGATGAGGTCGGCCATCTTCCGCCCCAGGACCTCCCCGCGGCGGTAGCCGAACGTCTTTTCCGCCGCCGGGTTGAACTCGACGACCCGGCCCTCGTGGTCGATCGTGACGATGCAGTCGAGGGCCGTTTCCAGGATCGCCGTCTTGCGGATCTCGCTCGCCCGCAGCGCTTCTTCCGACCGCTTGCGCTCGATAAACAGGCCGATCTGACTGCCGACGGCCCCCATCATCTCCACCAGGTCCGCGTCCGGCTGCCGGATCTCGGCGCTGACGAACTCGATGACCCCGAGGATTTCGCCGCCCGCCCGGATCGGGCAGCCGAACGCCCCGTGGAGCCCCTCCTCGGCGGCGACGGGCGCCCGGGGGAAGTTGGGGTCCCTGCCGACGTCGGCAATCCAGGCCGGTTCGCCGCTCCTCCAGACCCGGCCCGGCAGGCCGGTGCCCGGGACGCATTCGGAGGTGCGGGTAAGCGCGTCGAATTGCCCGACCCGGGCCGAGGGCGGATGCCAGGTCGCCAGGCACCGCAGCACGCCGGCGTCCCGGTCCACCGTCCAGAAGGCCCCGAAGTCCCACCGCAGGCGTTCGCAGACGGCCTGCAAGATCTGCGGGATCGCGTCGGTCAGGACGGCGGCTTGGGTCAGGATCTGGGTCATGGCGAACCGGAGGTCGCGGCGGCTCTCCGCCCGCTTGCGCTCGGTGACGTCCACGACGACGCTCAGGACCAGGAGCCCCTCGGCCGTGGCGATCGGGGTGAGGCTGACCTCGACGGGGAACTCGCTGCCGTCCTTCCGCCGGCCGTACAGGTCGCCCCCCCCCGTCGCGCGGGTCTGGGGCGGGGCGAAGAACTCGCCGCGGCGGCCCGGGTCCGCGCCGCGGAGGCGTTCGGGAACCAGGAGCCCGAGCGGCCGGCCGATCAGCTCCCGGAGGGGGTAGCCGAACATGGTCTCGGCCCGGGAGTTGGCCAGGACGATCGTGCCCGTGCGGTCCGCCATCCAGATGGCGCTCGGGGTCGCCTCCACGATCGCCCGGAACCGCTCCTCCGCCTGGCCGCGCTCGGCGAGGACCGCGGTCGTGACGAGGGCCGTCACCGCCAGGACGCCCACAAAGGTCTGGAGCGACAGGAGCGACTCGGCGAGCGTTTCCCGGAAGAAGGGGCCCCGGCCGAGGGCCGTACCCCAGACGGCGAGCGCCGCCAGCAGCAGCAGGGTCGTCGTCGTCCCGCGCTGGCCGAACCGGAACGCGGCCCACACGAGAAACGGAACGGTCAGGTAGACCCGGGGGCTCGACCCGGCCGTCCAGGACCCCGGCCAGCAGAAGAGGACGAAGCCCGTGCCCAGCACCAGGCCGTACAGGAGCCCGGCCTCGGCCGTCCGCCGGGGCCGGGCGACCAGGTCTGACGGCCGGTACCAGGCCAGCACGAACGGGGTCACGGCCAGAATCCCGATCACGTCCCCGAGCCACCACGTCAACCACGTGAAGGGGTAAGCGGCCCACGGGACGATCCCGCCCCGGCACAGGCTGGTGACCCCGACGGTGGAGGCGATCAGGCACCCCACCAGGACGACGGCCACGAACCGGAACACGTCCTGGGCGCGGCCGAAGGGGTCGGGGCCGCCGACCCACCGGCGGAGGCCGGCGGCGCCGAGGAGCGCTTGCAGGGTGGTCGCCCCGGCGATGGCGGACGACACCCCGAGGGACGTGGCCAGGGGGAACGGGTTGGCGGGATCGAAGTAATCCCACAGGTTGGCCACGACGGACCCGAGCCAGATGCCGGGCCAGACGCGGGGCCCGAAGAGCAGGACCGCCGCCAGGGCGATGCCCGAGGAGGGCCACACCGCCGTCGCCTTCTTCTCGGGCGGCACGGCCAGGGCCAGCCCGAGCCGGGCGAAGGCCAGGTAGAGGGCGGCCAGGGCGAGGATCACGACCCACTGCCGCGGCCAGGGAAAAACACGCCGGGCGGGCATACCGAGTTCCCTCCACCGGGCTTCCGCCCGGCCCGGCGCGGGTCGACAATGGGCGGGACGGAGAAGGGCGGCCGCGGACCCGGGTCGCGAAGAGGCTACGAGGTAATAGCCGGTCCGTGGCGAGATCGTCCGGCCGCGCGCGAGTTCCCGCGGGCGCGGCGGGGGAACGGCCGGGCGGCCGCCGGACATCCACGGGAAGGCAGAATGGCCGGAAAAAATCCGGGCCGGACGACTACCACGGGTCTGGGCACGATCGAACAAATGCGATGATCTGAGGTCCGGGTCCGATCGTGTCTCGCCCGCGCCGGACAGGTCACTCGTCGAAGTCGGTGTACAC
Source organism: Gemmataceae bacterium (assembly GCA_028288765.1). Taxonomy (GTDB): domain Bacteria; phylum Planctomycetota; class Planctomycetia; order Gemmatales; family Gemmataceae; genus Urbifossiella. The sequence goes on from JAQGHQ010000192.1 coordinate 7,261, forward strand.
CCGGTCGAACCGGTCGGCGCACCGGCGGAACACGTCGAGCAGGGCCGGGTCGAAGTGCCCCGGGGACTTCTGGGTCATCACCTCCATAGCCCCGGCGTGCGACATCCCCGGCTTGTACACCCGCGGGGACCGCAAGGCGTCGTACACGTCCCCGACCGCGAGCAGCCGGGCGGCCAGCGGGATCTGTTCTCCGGCCAGCCGGTCCGGGTACCCGGACCCGTCCCACTTCTCGTGGTGGTGCTGGGCGATGTCGATCGCCATGTGCATGAACCCGGTCGAGAACGGGTGCTGGCGGACGACCGCCCGGAGGGTTTCGGCCCCGATCGTGGTGTGCGTCTGCATCACCGCCCGCTCCTCCGGGGTGAGTGGGCCGGCCTTGTTCAGCACCCCGTCCGGGATCGCCGCCTTCCCGATGTCGTGGAGCGGGGCGGTGTCCCCCAGGGTGCGGACGAAGTTCGCGTCGATCCGCGGGGCGAATCCGGGTAAGGCGGCCGCCGCTTCCGCCAGGACGCGACAGTACTGCTGGAGCCGCATCAGGTGCGGCCCGGTCTCGGCCGACCGGTGTTCGACCAGCTTGGCCAGCGCCAGCACCAGTCCGTTGCGGGCGTGGATGACCTCCGCGTCCCGGTCCTGGACCGTCTTCTCCAGTTCGGCGTTCACCGCCAGCAGGTTCCGGTTCAGCAGGTCGGACCGGTCCTGGGCGTCCTTCAGCCGGAGGGCCGACTTCACCCGGGCCCGGAGCTGGATCGTGCTGAACGGCTTGATCAGGAAGTCGTCGGCCCCGGCGAGCAGGATGCGGGAGAGTTCGTCCCCCCCGGCCGCCCCGGAGAACATGACCACCTTCAGGTTCGGGCACGGGGGCGCCTGGCGGAGCCGGCGGAGGACCTCTTCCCCGTTGAACCCGGGCAGGTCGACGTCGAGCAGGACGAGGTCGGGGGCCCGCTTGGCGGCCGCCGCGACCGCGTCCGGGCCGGTCCCGGCCTCGTCGCACGCCAGCCCGTCGGGGGCCAGGGAGAGCCGGCACAGCCGGCGGATGTCCGGCTGGTCGTCGACGATCAACACCCGGTACAGGGCGGGCCGGCCGGGCGCGGGCGGGGGGGTGGGCCGGGGTTCGCCGCGGGGGCCGGGTAACGGGGTCGGTCCGGTGACCGCGGCCGATTCCGGTAGGAAGGGACGCGGGGCGGAGTTTCCCACTGCTATGCGCCTCCGGTGCAATATGCCCGCGCCGCCCACCGCCGTGGTGGACCGGTCGCGCGACCGCCATCATCGTCGATCTCGGTGATTCTGCTGACGATTCTAAAGTAGTACACGTGGAACAAAAGGTAGCACCCGAGAAATTTGCATGATCTGTCAGAGCAGAGTCGGTCCGGTTTCGCCAGAGCCCGCAGATTTCGCGCCGGATGGGAAGGGTTCGGGATTTCGTGTTTGGGGTTTCGTATTTCGTGTCCGGCCGGGGCCGAAGCGAATGACGAATGCCCCACCAATGCCCCATCAATGACGAAGGTAAGACGAACGACCCAAGACCGGGCCCGCCCGCCGCCACCAGCAGTGCGGCTCCCGACCTTCGTCATTGGTGGGGCATTGGTGGGGCATTCGTCATTTCCGGTATACCCGTCTCAGCGCAACTTTTGCGATTTGAGAGTGAGGTCGAGCCAGGCCTCGTTGGCGTCCGAGAGCGGGACGTCCGGCGGGGGCGGGACCTTGTAGTCGATCTGGGCGGTGAAGTTCCCGAGGTCGTAGGCCCGGGTGAACGCGGCCTGTAGGTCGAGCAGCGCGTCGCGGTCGTCCGGGGCGAGCGGGACCTTGAACTTCGGGAGCCGTTTCTGGAGCGTGGCGGTGTAGATCTCGTATCGGTCCGGGGCGGTCGCCCGCGTGACGGTGACCGCGTAGTCGTACTCGGGCAGCCCGTCGCGGGAGTAGGTGAGGGTCGGCTTGCCCTGCATCACGAGGTCGATCTCGACCACCCCGGCCCGCTGGGCGACCGCGTCCTTCCGCTTCTCCAGGTACGCGGCCCGGCCGGCGGGGGTGGTCTTGTTGGCCGGGCTGACCACCTCGATCAGGGTGACCAGCCGGCCGTCGGTCCGGTTGCGGACCTCGATGTACTCCTCGGCGTGCTCCTCCCGGATGACGGAGGTGAACAGCGCCATCTCCGAGGTGTACGTCCGGTTCCCGACCCGGGCCCGGTACCGGTCGACGAGCCCCGGCAGGAGGATCTGGTAGAGGCAGGCGAGGACCTGGTGCTGGAACGGGGTCCAGAGTTTCGGGTGTTCCAGGTACGGGTCCATCCCGGGTAGTGGGCTGGGCATGGAAGAGGGTCTCCGTGGCCGAGCCGGCCGTCCCGGTTCCGGGCGGGGTCGCGGCCGGGGCCCCGGGGCGGCGGGGTCGGAGCGCGGCGCCGGGCGCGGCGAGGGTCCGAATGCGTCAGAGCATTGTAACCGGTACGACCGGAAGTTGAGAAGGGGGTGCCGAGTCAGGTCGCGGATGGGGCCGGGGTCGGGCCGGGCTTGGCCAGCCGTACCTCGACCGCGAGGACCTCTTCCGCGATCCGGGCGATAGTGCCGGTGAGGACGACCCACCGCATCAGCTGTTCGGTATCTTCGTGGAATCCGTCGTCGATCCCCTGACGCTGGCGAACGGCCGCGGCGAGTTTCTGGTGGAGTACTTCCCGGGTCTCGGTGAGCATCTGTCGGACGTCGACCTCGGCTGTGGCATGTTCCACCTGGGCGAGGAAGACGTTCGCCCGGCTCTTGGGGTGGGCCGAGACCCCTGCCTTGAACCCGCCCGCAGCCAATAGCCGCTCAGCCTCCGCCCGGGTCCAGTTGATCGCGACGGCTTCCGGGTCACCGGCCGGGAGGGATTCCATGTCGACCACGCAGACCCAGCCGACACCCGAGACCAGTAGCCGATTGAACCCACCGAACAACTCGGGGTAGCGGTGTGGGGGGAGCTCGTGGAGGGCGTTGTTGAGGACGACCAGGTGGGCCGTCCCGGCCCACTCGCCCGGACAGTCCCAGGCGTCTCGGACCTGACAATGATAACTGCGGAAGTCGGCTTGGTAGGCGTCGTTCTTCATCGCCCGCTTGACACATCCCCAGTCCACGTCGAGCCCGAAATACTCGACTCGTCGGGCCTCCCTGCCGAGCCCGTTGGCCAGGTGGCGCGCCAGGGTCCCGTACCCGCAGCAGACCTCGACGACGCGAACTGTTCCGGTCAGGTCGCCCAACAACCGCCGGACCTCCTGGATGACCATGTCCTCCCTGGGGCCGGTCCGGGTCGGGTCGTCAACGACCCCTGGCGGTCCGGCATACTGCCGGACAAGCCTCCCGAGTTGTAGGTCGGGGTCGGGCGAGGACCGCCCGGACGGCGGGGATTCTCCGGGGGGCGGGGCAGGAGACATGTCGTGGCGACCTTAGCTTAGTACACCCGGGGGAACTGCGATCGGATCTGCTTGAGGAGCCGATCGATCCGGAGCGGGACCGCCTCGCGGAAGGTGTCGAGGTGGTCGGCGATTTGCCGGTCGTCGTAGCCTTTGAGGAACGCCATCTCGAACAATTGACGCTCGGGTGTCGGGAAGGTTTCGACCAGCGCCCGCAGGCCGTCCTGGGTGCGGCGATCGGTCTCCAGCCCGAGGACGAACGCTGCCCGGTACCACGACCCCTCCGGGCCCGATTGGTTGAGCCTGGTGACCGGCGCCCGATTCTCCCCGCCGGACGCCACCCAGCCGCTCACCGCATCCCCCACCTTACCCGCGAACACCTCGGCCGACAGCTGGCGGAAGTCGACGCTCGCGATCCGGTCGATCGGGGGCGGGGGTGGGGTGCCGTCGAGTCGGACCGGCAGGATCAGGCGGTAGGGGGGGGCGTGCTCGGCCGGCCGGGTAAGCGATTCCAGGACCCGGCTGCAGAACCCGGACCGGGTGAAACTCGCGGACAGGAACGTGAGGACCGCGGGATAGTTTTGAGGGGGGAATTCGGCCAATACGGTTTCGGGCTCCCGTCCCCATACGCCCGGGTCTGTTTCCGAGACCGACCGAATGTTGAAGCCGCAGGCCCGGACCGCCTCGACCGCCGGGCGGACCGTGTCGGTATCCTCCTCCGCGTACACCGCCAGAACGCCGACCCCCGCGGCCGGCCGCCGGACATCGGCGGGCGACGGGGATGGCAGTGTAGTCGGGTCGGCCATGGCTCACTCCACGCGGGTCGGTGCCCCGGCATTGTACTCGAACCTTCCCACCGGGGACGATACCGAACAAGGCCCGTGATCGGGCGTTGAACCCCCCCGGGCGCGACGTATAGTGAGGGTGTTCGGCCCGACCCCCGTGGGTTTCCGCCCGGACCGGACCGCCGGCACCCTGTTACCCGCACCCCCGACCCGGGGAAAGGCTCCTTTGATGGGCAAGGCCCTCGACCGGAGAACGTCCGACACCTCGGACATGGCCCCGGCCTGGAAGCTCCACGACGCGTTCGAGACCTACGGCGTCAAGAACTGGGGCAAGGGGTACTTCGGGATCAACAAGCTCGGCCACGTCACCGTCCACCCGGACAAGGACCCGGACCGCAGTATCGACCTCAAGGAGCTCGTCGACCAACTCCGCACCCGCGGGATCCAGCCGCCGCTGTTGCTCCGGTTCACCGACATCCTCAAGCACCGGATCGAGGAGATCGGCGGGGCGTTCCAGAAGGCGATGACCGAGTACGGGTACACCGGCGGGTACTCGTGCGTCTACCCGATCAAGGTGAACCAGCAGCGGCACGTGGTCGAGGAGGTGCTCCACTTCGGCAAGCCGTTCGGGTTCGGGGTCGAGGCCGGGAGCAAGCCCGAGCTCCTCGCCGTCCTGGCCCTGACCAACGGGTCCGGGGACGTCCCGATCATCTGCAACGGGTTCAAGGACGACGAGTTCATCAAGATGGTGGTGCTCGCCCGGAAGATCGGGAAGAACATCATCCCGGTGGTCGAGAAGTTCACCGAGCTGGAACTGATCGTCAAACACATGGAGGAGCTCGGGGTCCGGCAGCCGCTCGGGGTGCGGGTCAAGCTCGCGTCCCGGGGGACCGGCCGGTGGCGGGGCAGCGCCGGGTACCGGTCGAAGTTCGGGCTGACGCTCACGGAAGTCCTGGAGGCGTTCGAGTACCTGAAGGCCCGGGGGCTCGAAGACTGCTTCCAGATGACCCACTTCCACATGGGCTCGCAGGTGTCCAACATCCGCAAGGTGAAGGACGCGCTGACCGAGGCCACCCGGGTGTTCGCCGAGCTGTACCGGCTCGGGGCCGGGCTGAAGTACATCGACGTCGGGGGCGGGCTCGGGGTCGACTACGACGGGTCGCAGACCGACTTCGAGAGCAGCACGAACTACACGCTCCAGGAGTACGCGAACGACGTGGTGTTCCGGATCAAGGCCGTGTGCGACGAGGCCGGGGTCCCGCACCCGACGATCATCTCGGAGAGCGGCCGGGCGGTGGTCGCGTACCACTCGGTCCTGGTGTTCGACGTGCTCGGGACCTCGAACTTCGACAAGTGTACCGCCCCGGACAAGCTCCCGGACGACTCGCCGCAGCCCATCCAGGACCTCTACAGCAACTTCCGGGAGCTGAACAAAAAGAACTACCTGGAGAGCTACCACGACGCCGTCCAGTCGATGGAAGAGACGCTCAACCTGTTCAACCTCGGGTACCTGTCGATCGAGCTCCGGGCGCTCGGGGAGCGGCTGTTCTGGGCCTTCACCCGGAAGCTCCTGCGGCTGACCCGCGACCTGGACTACGTCCCCGAGGAACTCAACGGGCTGGAGAACACGCTCTCCGACACGTACTTCTGCAACTTCAGCGTCTTCCAGAGCATGCCGGACTCGTGGGCGATCGACCAGCTGTTCCCGATCATGCCGATCCACCGGCTGACCGAGGCCCCGACCCGCCGCGGGGTGCTCGGGGACATCACCTGCGACTCGGACGGGAAGGTGGACCAGTTCATCGACCTGCGGGACGTCCGGAGCACGCTGGAGCTGCACCCGCACACCGGGGACGAGCCGTACTACCTGGGCGGGTTTTTGCTCGGGGCGTACCAGGAGATCCTCGGCGACCTGCACAACCTGTTCGGGGACACGAACGCGGTCCACGTGTCGCTGGAGGAGGACGGCACCCCGAACGTCGACACGGTGATCAAGGGGGACACGGTGACGGAGGTGCTGAACTACGTGCAGTACAGCGCCGAGAAGCTGACCGACCGGGTCCGGAAGGACGTCGAGCGGGCGGTCCGCCAGGGGAAGATCTCGGTGAGCGAGTCGCGGCAGTTCCTGCGGTTCTACGAGTCCGGACTGGAGGGGTATACTTACCTGGAGGAGCCGAGCGCGTGAGCCGGCCGGAGGGGTGACTCAAATGGTCGACATCGCCACGCACAAACCGCTCCAGGTCGAACCGAGCGCGGGCGGGCCGCTCTTGTGGGTTTCAGTGCCCCAACTCGATGTGCTCCGGCCGCTCCTGGACCAACACCGGGTGACCTACTGGTTGAGCGAGGGGGCTGCGTCGTACGGGGGGGGGCCGTACATCGCCGTTGTTAGCTTTGGGCGAAGCGGGAATGCGGCACAGATTCAGGCCGTCCTCGACGCCGCGGCATAACGGGAGCGGTCATGGGGTTGGCGGACGACATCCGAACCCTCCGCGACCGGGCCCTCGCCGAGTTGGTCGCCGTCCATGACTACTTCTTCCACACCGAAATCGCGTGGATCCTCGTCCGGCAAGCCGCCTCCTCGAACCCCGGCCAGGGGTTCCACAATCTCGTTACAGGCACGACGACAACGGCCCAGGGGTTGGCCATCCTGTCCGGCGATTACGCCACCCGACACATCACCGAGGCCACCTTCCAGCAGTTCCTCGCCATCTTCGAGGTGTTCACCGGCGACCTGCTGCGGCTCTGGCTGACCGCGTTCCCCCGGTCGATCGGCGGGAAGACAGTGAAGCTGGACGACGCCCTCGACGCCGGCGACCTCCCGACCCTGATCGACCAGCTGATCGACCACGAACTGGCCGAGGTGACGTACAAGTCGCCACGGAAGGTGTTCGAGTACCTGGAACGGCGGATCGGGCTCGCCGTCCCGCCCGCCGCCGAGATCGATCAGCTCGCCGAGGCCAAGGCGTCGCGGGACGTCCTGGCTCACAGCCGGGGGGTGGCGGACGCCGCGTACCAGACCAGGGCCGGGTCACTCGCCCGGTATCCGGCCGGGCAGCCGATCGACATCCCGAAGCCGTACCACCGGGCGGTGTGGGAATTGCTTTGTAAACTGGTCTCCGACGTCTCGGTCGCGGCCGTTGCCAAGACGTCCTGAACCCGGCCGGCCCGATCCCCGTGGAGAATCCACATGGCCAGACCGAAGGGGAGACCGAAACGCGACCCCGAGCGCGACGAGCGGATCGAGAACGAGATCATCGTCGATTGCAACGACGAGAACGAACAGGTGATGGGCTGGTTCAATTACCTCGAGGACCAGCTCCGATTCCCGTTCACTGCCCTGTGTGTCGCAAAGCGGGCGATCTCGCCACTCGGGGTGAAGGACGAGGTCGAGGTCACCGGGATGGCCCCCGAAGACGAGTGCCGGCGGGAAATGTTCGTGATGATCCGGTGGGAAAAGGACGGGCTCGGTGTCCCGCTCGCGCAGCTGCTCCCGGGCGCGGCCGACGAGCAGACCACACAGGCGGTCGAGGACTGGCACTACTGGGTGAGTCAGGGTCACTTGTCCTGACCCGTCAGGAGGACACGGAGATGGCCAGGGCTGCGAAACTCTCGGACGCGTTTACCGCCGCGTACCCCCACACCGCCCGGTGGGTCCGCGAGGAGGAAGGCTGGATCGAGGTCGGGTCGGACGAGTTCAGTGCGTCGTTCGTCCGGGCGGTCTACGGCGGCGGGTTGGCGTGGGAAGGAGAGCCGTCGTATCCCACGTTCGACGCGGCGTTCCGGGCGCTCGACGCCGGGATCGCCGCGTGGCTCGACGAGAACCGGCCGGCCGACATGGCGATCGCCCGCCTGACGTCGAAGCGACCAGCTCGGGCCAAGAAGGCCAGCCGGAAGGACGGAATCGCGCTCACCCTGGTCGAGTCGAGCATGCTGCTCGCGGTCGGGTATGATGCGGCGACGGAGGAGCTGGAGGCGGTGTTCCGGAGCGGGGCGGTGTGGCGGTACCGCGGGGTGCCCCGCAAGGTCTACCGGGACCTGCTGGCCGCCGAGTCGAAGGGCTCGTTCATGCGGTCGATGGTAATCGACGTGTACCCCGACTACCAGGTCCGCCGGCGGTGAGAGAGATGAACGGGACGCCGCCTTGCCCGCCCCGCCGCCCGCCGGGTATCCTGGAAGCGCCACCGACCGAGGCGCTCCCGTGGTCCCATTCCATCTGCACTACTCCCTCACCCGCCGGCACCGGCTGGCGGTCGAGCTGACCCCCTGGCTCCCGTGCCTGGGCGCGTGCCTCGGGTTCACCGTCGGCGTGACCTACCTGTCCGTGGTCGTCTCCCGCTGGTTCCTCCCCTTGCTCCTCCTCCCGCCGCTCGCCTACCGCGGGTTCTTCGCCTTCCTGTTCGATCTCGTCGTCCGCTCGGTGAAGCCGGTCGACGTGCTCGTCGAAGACGACCGGCTCGGGGTGCTGGTCGGGGGCGAACGGAAGTGGCTCCCGCTCGCCGGGGTGATCCAGGTGTACCGGTCCGAAGACCGCACCACCTGGACCGTCCTGCACCTGAACGGGTCGGTACTCACCATCCCGGCGGGAGCCATCGCCGCCGACCAGCTCGACCACCTGAAGGGGTTCGCCCGCCGGGCGGCCGAGGCCCGCCGCGCCCCGGCGGGCCACCCGGCCGACTGACCCCGCCGGCCGATCTGTCATTTCCGGAGACCCATCCGTGGCCCGCGACCCGATCCCGACGTGGTTCTTCGCCGTGGTGGTCGTCCGCGAGAGCGATCGGTACCTGCTCGTCCACGAGGCGAAACACGAACAGCTGTGGTATCTGCCGGCGGGACGGGTGGAACCGGGCGAGACGCTATCGGCCGCGGCGGTGCGAGAGACGCTGGAGGAGACTGGCGTGCCGGTCCGGCTGACGGGCCTGATCCGGGTCGAACACACCGCCTCCCTCCGGGGTGCGCGGGTGCGGGTGATCTACCTCGCCGAGCCCACCGCCGCCACCCCGCCGAAGACCGTGCCGGACCAAGAATCGCTCGGGGCCGAGTGGGTCCGGCCCGGCGACCTCGGCGCCTACCCCCTTCGCGGCGACGAGGTCCGCGAGTTGATCGAGTACCTGGAGGCGGGCGGGGCGGTGTACCCGGCCGACCTGATTCAGCCGGAAGGGATGCCGTTCCGGCCCGGGGGCTGAGCCCGTCGGAAACCACTGGCCCCGCCCCGCCGCCCGCGGTATCCTGCGTCCGTCCACTGCCCTCTCCTTCCCACCGCCTTTCCTCCCTCCCGCACGGTGCGTCATGGGTCGCGCGTCGAACATCTCCCGCCGAAAGTTCCTGAAACACTCGGCCGCCCTCGCCGGGGTCGCCGCCACCCCGGGGTTCGGGGTGCCGATGGTCCTCCGGGACAGGTCGCCGAACAACAAGCTCGGGATCGCCGTCATCGGGTGCGGCGGACAGGGGAGCGGGAACCCGGGTCTGGCAGCGAGCGAACGGCTGGTCGCCCTCGTCGACGTGGACGAGAAGAAGATCGCCGACGCCATCAAAAGTGTGGCCGCCAAGGTCCCGGATCCGAAGGTGTACCACGACTACCGCAAGATGTACGACGAGTGCGCGAAGGACCTGGACGCGGTCCTGATTGCCACCCCGGACCACCACCACGCCCCGGCCGCCGTCCGGGCGATCGGGCTCGGCAAGAGCGTGTTCTGCGAGAAGCCGCTGACCTGGTGCATTTACGAAGCCCGGACCCTGACCGCCGAGGCCCGGAAGAACAAGGTGCAGACCTCAATGGGCAACCAGGGGCACGCGGGCGAGGGCTACCGCCGGCTGTGCGAGTACATCTGGACCGGGGCGATCGGGGACGTGACCGAGACGCACAGCCTGATGACCCGGAACTTCGGCGGGACCGGCGGCCGGCCGAAGGGCGAACCGGTGCCGGCCGGGCTGCACTGGGACGAGTGGCTCGGGCCGGCGGGCGAGCGGGACTACCACGGCGGGTTGCACACCTTTGGCTGGCGGAACTGGGCCGAGTTCGGGACCGGCACCCTCGGCGACATGGGCTGTCACATCCTCGACGGCACGTTCTGGGCGCTCGAGCTGGCCGGGGCGAAGACGTTCACCATCGAGTGCGTGTCGCAGACCGGCGGGAGCGGTGAGATGTTCGCCCAGAACAACCACCTCCGGTGGAAGTTCGGTCCGCGGGGGAAGATGCCGGCGGTGACCGTGAACAGCTACGACACCGACTGGCCGAAGGACATCAAGGTGATGCTCTACGACCTGAAAGACCGGGTCGACGGCGGAACGATCTACGTCGGGACCAAGGGGGTGATGGCGACGGACGTGTACGGCGGGAACCCGCGACTGCTGCCGAAGAAGAAGCACGACGACTTCCCGCCGCCGGAGAAGACGATCCCGCGGTCGAAGGCCGGGGTGAAGGGCGACCTGATCGCGGCGTGCAAGGGCGGCGAGCCGTCGAGCTCGAACTTCGACTACGCCGGGCCGTTCACCGAGTTCGTGCTGACCGGGGTGATGGCGAGCCGGGTCGGGGCCGGGAAGCCGATCACGTGGGACGTGGAGAAGATGGTCGCCGACCTGCCCGAGGCGAACGAGCTGGTGAAGCGGAAGTACCGCAAGGGCTGGGAGGTGTAGGAGCGGGCCGGCGAACCAGGGGACCTCAAGGGGCCCAAGGCGTTGCCCAGGGTGGCGTGAGCGGGTACGAGAACGAAAACCGACGATGGCGCACCGAGAGATGATCGCGACCGCACACAAGGGCCTGCTTCTGGGGCCCTCGCCGCTGTTGCGTCACGTCCCCACCGGCCGGCGCGCCGAGATAGAAGGGGTGGTGCTGACGTGCTGGGGGCCGTTCGGGCCCGCCCTTAACAAAGTGGCGGTTGTGGGTCCCTCGCCCCCTCTGGCGCGAATCCTGGAGTTCGCGGAGGGGTTCTTTGGCCCTGACGCGGGGGGCTTTGGCGTCGTCGAGGCCGACTGCGGCCACCCCGTCGAGGCGGAGTTGCGCGCCGCCGGCTGGACGGTCTTCGAGGACGAGCCCGCGCTGGTCCTCCCTTCCATCCCCGCGGCCCCGCCGGTGCCGGCTGGGCTGGAGGTGAAGCGCGTCCGGGACGCCGAGGGCCGGCGCGACCTGATGCGCGTCCTGGCGGCCGGCTTCGGGGCGCCGACGGCGGAGGGTGGGACCGAAATACCGCCGGACGCATTCGACTCCCTCACCCCGTCGACGGCCTCTGCCCTCGACCCCGAGGTGGGCTTGCTCGTCGGCTACATCGACGGCGAGCCCGTCTCGTCGGCCTTCGTGTACGCGGTGGGCCCGATCGCCGGCATCACGGGGGTGGCGACCGTTCCGGCCTACCGGCGGCGCGGGCTGGGCACGGCCCTGACCTGGGAAGCGCTGCGCGCGGCGGCCGCCTTGGGCTGTACCTGTGCCACGCTCGGGGCGCTGGGTGCCAGCTTCGATCTGTACCGGAAGATGGGCTTCATCCACGTCTGCAACCACCGGGCTTACGGGAAGACGTAACCCACCTCCTTCGGGTTTCCTCTCACTCTTTTCCCCCTTGCCCCCTGTCCGCAGGTCAGTAGATTGCATAAATCGTGAACCGTGTGTAACTGTAACGTCGTTTCGTAACTGTTGGCAGGAGTGCGACGCGGCGGGGTTAGCGGAGACCGGGAAGATGGCGATCACGAAGGAACAGAAGTCCGAGCTCATCAACCAGTTCCGTCGGGACGAGCGCGACAGCGGCTCGCCCGAGGTGCAGATCGCTCTGCTCACGGCCCGGATCAATTACCTGACCGAGCATATGCGGACCCACAAAAAGGACTTCTCCAGCCGCCGCGGGCTTCTCAAGCTCGTCAGCCAGCGGGCGGACCTGTTGAAGTACCTCCGGGAAACCAACCGGGAACTGTACCTTTCGATCATCGGCAAACTCGGGCTGCGGAAGTAAGTCCGCCCCCACCGGTCAGGTGTTGAGCTCGGACCCGCCATCTTCTTTCCGCGGCACCGGGATGGCTCCCAGGTGTCCCGCGGGTGTTTCCGGCGACCTCGTGTCGGCCGACCGCGACCGTCCGCGAGCGGGCCCCGGGTTCTCCCACCCGCCCCTCGCCGACGCCCGCGGGTGGGCCGGAACACCAGGCTCGCCCGGGCCGCCGGAAACCTCGGACCGCTGACCCCCCGTCCGCCGCCTCCTGCCGGTCAACGGAAAGGACCAAATCCGTGCCGGTAGCTCAAGCATCTGTGGAAATCCCCTTCGGCGGTGGTACCCTCGTCCTCGAAACCGGAACGCTCGCCAAACAGGCCCACGGCGCCGTCGTCGTCCGGTTTGAAGGCACCGTCGTCCTGGTTGCCGTCGTCGAAGGCGGCGTCATCCCCGGCCGCGACTTCTTCCCGCTCCAGGTCGAGTACCGCGAGCGGACCTACGCGGCCGGCAAGTTCCCCGGCGGGTTCATCAAGCGGGAAACCCGCCCGAGCACCAAGGAGACGCTCACCTCCCGCCTGATCGACCGCCCGACCCGGCCGCTTTTCCCGGTCGGGTACGTGAACGAAGTCCAGATCCACGCCACCGTCATCTCGGCCGACCGGGAGAACGACCCCGACGTCCTCGGGCTGATCGGGGCCAGCGCCGCCCTGCACGTGTCCCACATCCCGTTCCTCAAGCCGTACGGGGCCGTCCGGCTCGGCCGGGTGAACGGCCAGCTCGTCGTCCTCCCGACCCACACCCAGATGGAGGAGAGCGACCTCGACCTGATCGTCGCCGGGACGGACGACGCGGTGTGCATGATCGAGGGGTTCGCCCGGGAGCTCCCCGAGCAGGAGACGGGCGACGCGATCGTCGAGGCCCACCGCCAGTGCCAGCTGGTGATCAAGGGGATCGAGGAGCTCCGCGAGAAGGCCGGGCTCGGCCCGAAGACCCTCCCGCCCGCCCACCCGGAGAACGCGCTCGCCGAGGAGCTGTACAAGAAGTACGAGACCGAGTTCCGCGAGAAGTACCTGACCACCGGGAAGAAGGCCCGCAACGACGCCATCGACGAGTTCAAGGCCCGGATCAAGAAGGAGTACCTGCCGGAGGGCGAGGCCGCGCCGAAGTACACCCCCGCCCTGGTGAGTGCGGCGATCGACCACCTGCGGGAGCGGATCTTCCGCGAGATCACGCTCGGGGGGACGCGGATCGACGGCCGGGGGCCGAAGGACCTGCGGCACGTCTCCAGCGAGGTGGCCGTGCTGCCCCGGACCCACGGGTCGGCCGTGTTCCAGCGGGGCGAGACGCAGGCCCTCGTGGTCACCACCCTCGGCACGGTCGCCGATGAACAGCGGGTGGAGGGGCTCCAGCAGGAGTACTCGAAGAAGTTCATGCTCGACTACAACTTCCCGCCGTACTCGGTCGGGGAGTGCAAGCCGATCCGCGGCCCGGGCCGCCGCGAGATCGGGCACGGGATGCTGGCCGAGCGGTCGCTCAAGGCGGTCATCCCGCCGGCCGCCAAGTTCCCGTACACGATCCGGCTCGTCTCGGAAATCCTCGAGTCGAACGGGTCGTCGAGCATGGCCAGCGTGTGCGGGGGGACGCTCGCCCTGATGGACGCCGGGGTGCCGATCAAGCGGCCGGTCGCCGGGATCTCCGTCGGCCTGGTGATGGACAAGGAGCACTTCACCCTCATCACCGACATCCAGGGCGACGAGGACCACTACGGGGACATGGACTTCAAGGTGGCCGGCACCCAGAAGGGGGTGACCGGGATCCAGCTCGACATCAAGATCGACGGGGTCACCGAGCCGATCGTCCGCGGGGCGCTGGAGCAGGCCCGGGAGGGCCGGCTGGCCATCCTCAAGACGATGCTCGGCACCCTGAGCGCCCCGCGGAAGGAGATCAGCCCGAACGCGCCGCGGATTGTGACGATGAAGATCAACCCGGAGCTGATCGGCAAGCTGATCGGCCCGGGCGGGAAGACGATCCGGGCAATTCAGGAATCGACCGGGGCGAAGATCGACGTCGAGGACGACGGGACCGTGTCGATCGCCGGCCTGGAGGGCGAGGGGGTGGAGGCGGCCAAGCGGCACGTCGAGGCCCTGTGCGCCGAGATCAAGGTCGGGGCGATCTACGAGGGGAAGGTGATCTCGATCAAGGAGTTCGGGGCGTTCATCGAGATCGCCCCGGGCCGGGACGGGCTGTGCCACATCTCCGAGCTCGACTCCGGGTACGTCGGCCGGGTGGACGACGTGGTGAAGATCGGGGACAAGGTGACGGTGAAGGTGATCGCGATCGACGACCAGGACCGGGTGAAGCTGTCCCGCAAGGCGCTGCTCCCGCCGCCCGAGGGCGGCGAGGCCGGCGGTGACCGACCGCCCCGCGAGGACCGGGGCGACCGCGGCGGCGACCGGGGCGACCGCGGCGGCCGCGACCAGGCCTGCCAACCGGCCAACGACCAGG